>NC_017034.1:1800000-2100000 GCF_000251105.1 Methanocella conradii HZ254
AACGCCGCGGGTAAGGAGGAGATGAAAAAGGCCATCAGGCTTTTGAGGAGCATTGCCAAAGAAAAGGACTTGCTTTTGATTGAGCCCATCGAGACGGAGGAGATGTGATGGCCCTAAAGGTGGCAATCATCGGCTTTGGCAACGTTGGCAAGGGAGTTGCTAGAGTCCTTTCGGAGCGTAAGGATGGGCTGTTTAAGGTCATAGCTATAGCTGATTCTAAGGGTGCCGTCATAGATGAGGACGGCCTGGACCTTGCTAAGGTATTGGAATTAAAGAATAACGGCGGCCTGGTGAGGACGAGCAAGTCCAGCATGGACGTCGTCAGGGGTTACGATTATGACATCCTGGTCGAGGTGACGCCGACCGACGCTAAGACGGGGGAGCCTGGCCTTTCATATATTAGAGAAGCTTTGAAGCGGGGCAAGCACGTCGTGACCTCGAACAAGGGGCCTGTAGCCTTAAAATATAAGGAGCTGAAAGGCCTCGCGAAGGAGAATAACGCTCATTTCCTCTTCGAGGCCACCGTAGGAGGCGCCATGCCCGTGTTCAACCTGATGAGGGCGCCTCTGGCGGGCAACAGGATAACGGGCATAATGGGCATTTTCAACGGCACATGCAACTACATATTGACGAGGATGGCAAACGAAGGGCTTCCTTATGACATGGTGCTCTCCGAGGCCAAGGAGCTGGGAATCGCCGAGGCGGACCCTACATATGACGTCGAGGGCATCGATACCGCTCTGAAACTCGTCATACTTGCGAACGCCGTCTTCGGGATGGACGTAAAGCTCGAGGACGTGGACCGCGTGGGCATTTCCGGCGTTTGCCTTGAAGCCCTGAAGCTGGCTGGAGAGGCTGGCATGGTCATAAAGCTCATTGGCGAGGTCCGCCCGAATGGCGAGGAGGCCGTCCTCAAGGTCAGCCCCAGGCTTGTGCCTAAGAATCACCCGCTGGCGGTGCAGGGCACCCTTAATGCCGCCCTCATCCATACCACCCTCGCCGGCGACATATACGTTATAGGAAAGGGCGCGGGCTCCATCGAGACGGCCAGCGCGATTTTAAGCGATATGCTCTACATAGCCTCTTCAAGGTAGGTCGTATGGCAGCCAGGCTCCAGATCTCTGAGGTCATCCGGCTTTGCGTACGGGAGTTCAACAGGATTACGGTCGGCGGTGGCATCCGGCTTTTGAAGTGCGAGTCATGCGGGAAGCTGACGGATAGGGGCGTCATCCTGGACAGGGACATCGTCGAGGAGGGCGCATCCGGCCAGCTTGAGAAGGTTGGCCATGAGCGCTGGCTCCTTTGCCCTGAATGCTCCAGTGGCTTGGTTGAGAAGGCTAATGCCTTTACGGAAGAGCTATTAAAAGGGCTGGAAAAACGATGATCTCAAAATTAGCCCGATGTTTCGCCACGCTCTTTAAAATTGGTTTTTGTGCCTCTAAAATTTTTTGGTAGTTACGACACGTTTTTATGCACATATTGTGTATGACATAATCATAGAGACTATGAAAGAAGGGGCATAGGCACCGCCATGCTCGATTATGCTACTGCCGTTGCCATAAAACTCTCGGACGAGGTCGCAGGGTGCCGTATCTTGACAGTGGACTCTAAGAAGAACTCGGTCGATTTTTATAAGAAATACGGGTTTCAATTAGCGAATTGCGGTGGAAGGAGAAATACTATACCTCTCTATAAGGATATACTCGGGACACGAATGAGAGCATAAAAAATCTTGATTCGTCGCTCTTTAGAAAATCTGATGCAAGAGACCACTTACAGCGTGGAGCTTCTATAGCCCCCTAAAAAACACCTTATTTTTTGGCTCTTCTCTAGATACGGGGTGAGGAATTTTGATGTTCGTGACCGGTGCAAGTCGATATATAATGAGGAATTGGCTTTAAAATAACGTAATAGAAAAAAAAGGATTCCTATCGTCATTGAGGAGTTCGTGGAGCTTCTCTTTATTATTCTAACATCGGCTAACAAAAGTCAATCCTAAATCCGGAGAAGAACCGAAAAATTTAATATTTCAATAAAGCATTTATTTTTTAATGCTTAACAAGCGCTTATGGAGCAACCACCATGTATAATATAAATAGATGGCTATGTATGCTAGTTATAATATTTGTTCTAACACCGGTCGTATTTTTATCCGGGTGTACGTGCACTTTTTTAGCAAGCCCGGAAAAACAGGAAGCATACAACGATTATATTGCAAAAACCCAAGAGCTGGGGAACTCTCTGGACCGATTAGAGCAACTTAATAAAAGTGTATACGATATGTTGCAAGATATAAACTACGATTTCAACAATACCGCCGAAGCCTATACTGCATTAGGGAAGATAACCGCTTCTTTAGATATTTATATGGATGAACTGGATGTTTTTATTACAGATTGCGATAACGTCATATATGCATCCCAAAAATACCGTACATATCTTAATCCGGATAGCTCGGAATATAAACAACTCTTAAATAATGAGACCTCTCTAACCAATAGTGTCCAGAACGCAAAAAAACTAAAGGAGCTATGTATCTCCACGAAAAGTTTATTTGTAGAGATGAATACCTGGATGCAAAAAGCGACTGCCCTCTTAAATAAATTCAATGAAGGTAAGTCGCTAACAACAGGGCAGGAGTTTTATACCTGGTTAATTACTACGAGGCCTGTTTTAGATGGCTATAGCACTGAAAGTAATATTTTAATTTCCATGACCGATGATACGATAAAACAAGCCCAAATAAATAATATGCCTGACGATGGTATAGTAAGTCTCCGGCAGTTTAAAAATTTTATTATATCCAGTAATAGTGAAATAGTCTCTAGTTACAATACATTAGTAGACCTATATAATTCGCAATACGGTTCGGCTTTTGGATATGTTTCCAAAGCCTAACCTCTTTTTTCTTATTACATTGGCGTTGATAGTAAGATTATTATTTTATATCTTTTATTAAGTAATAAATTGTTTTGCCATCATTGGTTAGTTTATATAATCGTCTTTTTTAGCATTCGGGTTAATACACTCGACGATGCCATTTGATTTTAATCCGGTTAACATTCTAGTCTTCAACGTTTAAAGCGCATAATTCCTTATTCCTTAAGCTATAGTAAGACCGCTACAGTAGCCCTGTCTCTTATCGTGGTGCAAGCCTCTGGTAGGCCCCACGCTTTCAGCGGGTTGAGAGTGTCGGGCTGCCTCGCCACCCTGCGGGGCAGTTTATAGTCTAACCGTATGCCGCGGCTCGCTGCAAGGTATTTGGGGCTGACCAGTTTCAATCGTATCGTAGTATCCCGCAAACCCCTGTGTTGCATGTCCTCCTCGATCCGCCTCGCTGTCTCAGCGTTTATCTCTGATAGTAGCGCTTTGCGAGGTATCTTATGTCTCGCAGAATACAGGTTATGTTGTCCTCGCTTAATCTGCGCTCGTACCTCAAATAGTTTTCAAGCTCCCCGAGCATGTGGCGGACGTCGGGGCTGATGTTATTCTTCCTAGAATCCCTTATCCTCCCCAAGTCTGCTATATGCCCTGTACAAGGTTTTTTAGTATTAATATGGCTTATAAATGGTGTGATTCCTCCCAGGGGAAGGGGACCCGCGTCTCTGATGCCCCGTAGAACATCAAAAAAATAGAAATAATGCCAATGTTAGGCGAAAGAGTAGCCCCGACCGGATTCGAACCGATGTCAAGGGATCCAGAGTCCCCTATGATTGACCACTACACCACGGGGCTATTTTTGCAACTTTAATGTATTATCCAACCATATAATGTTTTCGCTTTTAAGGTGAAGGTGAGGGCTAAGATAGAAAATTAGTTATATTTTGTATTTTATAT
Organism: Methanocella conradii HZ254; assembly: GCF_000251105.1. GTDB lineage: Archaea > Halobacteriota > Methanocellia > Methanocellales > Methanocellaceae > Methanocella > Methanocella conradii. Next base: position 1,803,838 of record NC_017034.1, read on the forward strand.
TAATTATTATGCAGGGTCCATCTCTTGAAAAGCCGGCATGGCTAAAGGTCAGGCTGCCGAGGACGGATAGGTATGGCATCGTTAAGGAGACCCTGTCAGAGATGGGCCTGAACTCGGTGTGCGCAAGCTCGAAATGCCCTAACGCCTTCGAATGCTGGGATAATGGGTCCCTTACCTTCATGATACTGGGGAAGGTTTGCACCCGTGCATGCCGGTTCTGCGCAGTCGAGCACGGCCGCTATGGGGAGGAAGTCGACCCTAAGGAGCCATACAGGGTGGCCGAGGCGGCAAAAAGGCTTGGCCTATCCTATATAATCATAACGTCGGTGGACCGAGATGACCTCGAAGACTACGGCGCCATGCACTTTGCCAGCTGCATTAAGGAGGTAAAAGAGCAAAACCCCTCTACTAGAGCTGAGGCGATTATACCTGATTTCTGTGGCCGCGAGGACCTTTTATTAAAGGTGATAGAGGCAGGGCCGGATGTCATTACTCACAACATCGAGACGGTGGAAAGGCTTACGCCATTGGTAAGGGACCACAGGGCGGGATTTTACCGCTCGATGGGCGTTTTAAAGAGCGTTAAGGGATTTAAGCCTTCCATCATCACCAAGTCCTCGATGATGCTCGGCCTCGGGGAGGAAGAGGAGGAGGTTAAGGAGACGATTCGTAGGCTTCGGGAGATAGGTGTAGATTTGCTCACGCTGGGGCAATACCTCCGGCCGGGCGAAGGGTCGATGCCCGTCCAGAGGTACGTACATCCCGAGGAGTTCGAGCGGTTAAGGGAGCTTGCCCTCTCCATTGGCTTCAAGGCCGTAGCGGCAGGCCCATTCATCAGGAGCTCATATCACGCTTCAAAATATTTTAGCCGGGTTGATGGACATGATAGATGATAAACACCTTTTTAGGCTGATAGCGGGCGAGACGTTCCATATAGTTGAGCAAGATGGCACGGCAAGCGAGGCGGACCCGGGGCTTCCGCCGGACACGCTGCTAGAGATGTACCGGATGATGGTACAGGCAAGGGCCTTCGACGAGAAGGCGCTAAAGCTTCAAAGGATGGGAAAGATGGGCACGTATGCGCCCCTGAGCGGGCAGGAGGCGGTACAGATAGGCAGCGCGTTTGCCCTGGGGGAGGAAGACTGGATGGTGCCATCATACCGTGAAGCAGGGGCGATGATGGCAAGGGGGGTGCCCATGAAGCTCCAATACATGATGTGGATGGGCAACGATCTAGGGAATCGCATCCCTGACGGCGTTAATTGCCTGCCCATCTCTATACCCGTCGGAAGCCAGATGCTTCATGCTACGGGCTTCGCCTGGGCAGCGAAGGTGAGAAAGGAAAAATATGCGGTTATTTGCTACTTTGGCGATGGCGCTACGTCCAGGGGGGATTTCCATGAGAGCCTTAACTTTGCGGGCGTATTCCAGGTGCCCGCCGTCTTTGTATGCTCTAATAATGGCTACGCAATTTCTACGCCTGTAAAGGACCAGACTCACGCCGATACGCTCGCCCAGAAGGCCGTTGCCTATGGTATTAGGGGCTATCGCGCGGATGGCATGGACGCTCTCGCAATGTACGTTATTGTAAAGGAGGCTTTGGAGAGAGCGAAAAAAGGCGAGGGCCCTACGTTGATCGAGGCGCTTTGCTACCGCTATGGGCCTCACACGACAGCGGATAATCCCGACCTTTACAGGCAAAAGGAGGAAGTTGAGAAGATAAAAAGAGAAAGGGACCCAATTGCCCGCTTTAGAAACTATTTGGTAAAAAAGGGGCTGTGGGATGACGCTAAGGAGAAGTCCCTTCTTGAGGAGATAGACGGCCTCGTAGACGCTGCGGCTAAAGAGGCGGAGCAGTCGCCGCCGCCCACGCTGGAAGACCTCGCGAGGAACGTGTTCGCCCGGATTCCGGAGTATCTTGCTGAAGAAGTGGAATACTATAAAAAAGTGCAGGGAGGCGCTCGCCAATGATGATGAATAACGTGCAGGCAATCAATGATGCCCTTATGTATGAGATGGGCAGGGATTCTTCAGTCATGGTCATGGGAGAGGACGTGGGGAGGGAGGGGGGCGTGTTCAGGGCTACAGCGGGGCTGCAGGAAAAATATGGCAGGGAGAGAGTGGTCGATACGCCCCTCTCGGAGAATGGCATTGTAGGCTGCGCCGTTGGGCTGGCGCTGAATGGCATGAAGCCAGTGGCCGAGATTCAGTTCTCTGGCTTCGTTTTCTCCGCATATGACCAGCTCATATCCCATGCTTCCCGCATGAGGCAGAGGTCTATGGGCCGCTTCCACGTTCCTATGGTGGTGCGGATGCCTTACGGTGGCGGCGTGAGGGCGCTGGAGCACCACAGCGAGAGCGACGAGGCTATTTTTACCCAGGTGCCAGGCCTCAAGGTGGTGGCTCCCCACGCGCCATCCGATATGAAAGGGCTGCTCATCTCCGCCATAAGGGACCCTGACCCGGTCATATTCCTTGAGCATATCAAGCTTTACAGGGCATTCCGGGAAGACGTGCCTGAGAGGGAGCACACTCTGCCCATCGGGAAGGCGAAAATTGTGGCGAAGGGTAAAGATGTTAGTATTTTTACCTGGGGAGCGATGGTTAATGTCTCCGCTGAGGCCGCGAAACAGCTTGAGAGGGAGGGCATCAGCGCCGAGGTCATAGACCTGAGGACGCTTAAGCCGCTCGATATGGAGGCTATAGTCGAGTCGGTTAAGCGTACTGGGAGGGCAATCATCGTGGAGGAGGCGCGCAAGCTCTCCGGCTTCGGCTCGGACCTGAGCGCGGCCATCGCGGAGCGTGCCCTGCTATACCTAAAGGCGCCCATAATCAGGGTGTCCGGCTACGATATCAGGTTTCCCCTTTATCGGCTTGAGGATGAGTACCTCCCCGAAGCGCGCCGCGTCGTGATGGCTGCCCATGAAGCCATGGAGCTCTAGGTGGTGATGTATAATTGGCGTACTTGTTTAAGCTGCCGGACCTGGGCGAGGGCATCACGTCCGGCGAGATTAAGAAGTGGCTTGTCGCCAGGAATGAGAAAGTGGAAGAAGACCAGGGTATCGTGGAGGTTGAGACCGATAAGGCCGTGGTCGAGTTGCCTTCGCCCATAGGCGGCGTCATCGAGGACCTGAGGGCTGCGGAAGGAGCAAAAGTGAATGTTGGAGACGTGATCGCCGTGATAAGGGAAGAGGGGGCGCCTGAGGCCGTAAAGCCACCTGAAGCTGTTAAGCCCGCGGAGGCAGGGGTGCCCGTGTTGGCCACCCCTTCGACGCGCATGCTAGCAAAGCAGCTTGGAGTCGATATCAATGCCCTGAAGGGCACCGGCCCTGGCGGCCGCATCACCGACGAGGACGTCAGGAAGGCGACAGAAAAGCCAGCAGTCCCGCCAATCCAGGCGGCTCCGCCAAAAGTGCCCGCTGCCGCAGAAGAGCGCCTGCCGCTGAGGGGGACCCGTAAGACTATCGCGGAACACCTGATGGCATCTCTTTCGAGAACAGCCCATGTGACGCTCATCGACGATGTGGACCTCACCGAGCTGGCGGCGCTGAGGGACCGGGTCAACAGGAAGCTTGCTGGCACCGCTAAGGTAAGCTACCTCGCCTTCATGGTAAAAGCCGTCGTGGCCGCCCTTAAGTCTCACCCAATCCTGAACGCCAGCGTGGACGACGAGAAGGGCGAGATAGTCATAAAAAAGTACTACAACATAGGCATAGCCGTGGACACTGACAGGGGCCTTATAGTGCCAGTTCTAAAGGACGCCGATAAGAAGAGCATAATAGAAATCTCACGGGAACTCGTGCATATCATAGAGCTGACGAGGGAAGGCAAGATAGGCCTTGAACAGCTAAAAGGGGGAACGTTTACCATAGCTAATATCGGGAGCATAGGAGGGCTGTTCTCGACGCCTATCATCAATTATCCCGAGTCTGCGATAATCGAGATGCAGCAGATACGGGATTCCCCAAGAATAGTAAATGGAACGGTGGCAATTAGAAAGGCCATGTACCTCCCGTTGACAGTAGACCACAGGATTATAGATGGCGCCGAAGGCCAGAGGTTCTTGAACGACCTTAAGCGCTACCTGGAAGACCCCGACCTTTTGCTCGTTAACATGGTTTAGGTGCTGGCATGGTAGTTGGAGACATAGAGGTTGGCACGGACGTGCTCATAGCCGGGGCGGGCCCTGCCGGGTATACGGCCGCTATACGATGCGCCCGCCTTGGGCTTGACGTGACGCTTATCGACAGGAATGAGCTTGGCGGGGTATGCCTTCATAAGGGCTGCATACCGGTGAAGGCCCTGCTACACGTATTCAGGCTTGTCGAGGACTGCAGGCGTGCGGCGGATATGGGCGTAAAAGCCGATGGCGTAGCCGTGGACCTGAAGAAAGCATACGAGTGGAAAGATGCGGTGGTGAAAAGGCTGGAGCACGGCATCAGGGAGCTTTGCCAGGCCAGCGGCGTCCAGGTCATGGAAGGCTCATGCTCCTTTCTCTCGTCCTCAAAGGCGGTCGTTAGCGGCCCTTCGGGCACCCAGCGCGTCACGTTTAGGAGAGCGGTGATTGCGACGGGCGCGAGACATAAGCCTCTGCCGGGCCTGCCCTTCGATGGAAAGTCCGTCCTGAGCCCGGACGATGCCATTTATCTTGACAGGCTCCCCGATGATGTGGTCATCCTTGGGGGCGGCTACGCAGCTATAACAATAGGAGCGCTGATGGCGGCAGGAGGCATGAAACCTACCATCATCCATAAAGGCGAGAGGATGCTATCATTCGTTGACAGGGACCTGATTAGGCCTGTTATAAAAAAATTTGGCGAAAAAGGCGTAAAAGTTTTTCAGGCCAGCTCCTGGTCTGTTGAAAGGATGGACGATGGGCTGAGGGTCGAGTTCGAGCACGATGGCGTGAAGGAGCAGGCTGAGACGAAAACGCTGGTCGTAGCAATCGGCATGCTCGCCAATACCGATGGGATGGGGCTGGAGAATACCGGCGTGAGGCTAGATGGGGATGGGTTTGTAATGGCTGATGAGAACTTCAGGACGGACGACCCCGCCTTCTATGCCATTGGAGACGTGAAGTGCGGTCACTGCAACGCCAGCATAGCTTTTTGGGAGGGCATGTCGCTGGCCGGCATCCTCGCGGGCAGGCCAGGATGGCCTGGCTATATGGCCGTCCCACAGACCATCTCCACGGACCCCGAGATAGCGTCGGCAGGCTATACCGAGGAAAAGGCTAAAGAAGCGGGCATCGAGGCCATAGTAGGCCGCTTTCCGTTCACCGCTAACGGCAAGGCGGTCTCGATGGGGAAGGCGGAGGGCTTCGTAAAGGTTATCGCCGAGAAGGGCACCCACCGCATCCTCGGAGTCCATGTGGTCGGCCCCGGCGCCTTCGATATTCTCCAGGAGGGCGTCCTGGCCATAGAGATGGGGGCGAGGCTAGAGGATATCATGCTCACCCTGCACCCGCATCCGACGCTCTGCGAGGCCGTGAAGGAGGCTTGCGCCGCCGCCCTGAGAGAGTCGACGAGCATCATAGAGAAAAGCTAGAGACCAAACATTAAACTAACATATTAAAGCCCATAACGTTACCGTAAATATTATAAGCACATATGCGTATAGAAACAGATTGGCTTTCAATTGAAGTCAACTCCTTTAAAGCAGGTTGTTTAGTAAGCACATGTTAACTCGCTTACTAAACAACTCAATAGCCAGAGGACAGCCTATAGTACGATGGAAATCTTATTTTTCTCGTAACATGTATATTGATGTTATTATAATTATGATTATGCCCGTGACCCCGCCCATGGCGTCGGGAGACGCCGCGGCAGTAGACGGTGTATGCGCTCCTTGTCCGATGATCATGAGAGGTAAAGGCTTTACATCGTCCGTTGAGCCGTCACCTACCTCGCCATAGTAGTTTCCGCCCCATGCCCAAACGCTGCCGTCCTTTTTTAATGCAAGACTATGCATGCCTCCTGCGCTTATCGCTATAACATCTTCAAGGTTAACTTTAACTGGCGAAGGTTTCGTATTCCAATAGCTTCCATCTCCCAGCTCACCCATCATATTATAGCCCCAGGTCCAGATCGTACCATCATCTTTCAATGCCATAGCGTGCCTGTCACCTGCAGATATATCGACGATGTCGGACAATCCTATGACCTGTATCGGCGTGCTTTGATATGGGTCATCTAGAGGGCCGTTCATTTTAAAGCCTTTTCCAAGCTGTCCCTGACTACCATCACCCCATGCCCATACCGTGCCATCATTTTTTAGGGCTATGGTGAACGTGCCACCGGCGTCCACGTCTTTAACGTTGTCCAGGCCACCTACCCTTGCGGGGGATAATACGAATTTATCAGTAGAATTAACGCCAAGACAACCGGTCTGGTACCGTCCCTCCTGGTCCTCGGCAAATATATTGCATCCCCACGCCCACACCGTCCCATCGTCTTTTAGCGCTATGGTAGAGCCACCCTTCGATGATACGACCTTCACGTTATCTATGGGGATACGTACTGGAGAGAGTCTAGTAATATTCGTGCCGTCTCCTAGCTGGCCATAAAAGTTTGCTCCCCACCCCCATAAAGTCCCATCATCCTTTAAAGCAAAGCTATCTAGCCCTCCTGCAAATATGGCAGTTACATTTGATATGTTAACCTGAACCGGGGTAGATCTTGTTATCTTCGTGCCGTCTCCTAGCTGGCCATTACGGTTATAACCCCACGCCCAAACAGTGCCGTCATCCTTTAAGGCTAAATTATGGTACATGCCAGCAGAGACAGACTTAACTCCCGTCATATTTAGCCTATGGATCAATAGATATTTCGTATCATCCGTAGATTCGGCAAGCTGTCCGGAACTGTTATTGCCCCATTCCCAGATAGTGCCATCATCACAAAGAACTATATTGTGAAATTCACCGGCAGAAATTTCCTCGACCTTTTGGGACGCCGAATTCACCGGCACTACGAATGTAAATAACAAAACCGATACCAGGATTAATCGTAACATTTTCCTCGTCAAATCCAACTCCTCCAGTACTAGTCACCATATCTCGTAAATATCAAACAGTCAAGCAATAGTAAAACCGATATCTCGGCTAGCATTAAAATCGCGTACGGTAAAGAATTATTTACGACCTGCAAAAAGGGAAAAGTCGTATCAAACAAGTAAAAGCTAACTACATTAGAATAAAGTGTGTGAGGGTTTATTAAAGAAATAGTTCCTAGCAGTGAGCCTAAGTCGCAATACCAGTCAAGATAGAAATAGGCTATTAACAGCCCTAAGGATTCTAAAAAGTTTTCGAATACTATCCCGAACAGCATGGCCAACACGATGGTAAGTGAACACTCCATCGATAATCCCAGTATATACACGGATATTCTCGATAAAAATTCTGTCATCGAGAGCGGCATTCGGAAAAAGAGCATTAAGAGTAGCGAGTAAATAGCGATACTAATCGCTATAAAAATCGTGATGAACACGCTTATCCCGATAAACTTTCCTATAATCACGTCTCTACGGTATAACGGTTTTACCAGAAGAACGTTAAACAAACTTTTACTACGATCCTCCAGTATCGACACGATACCGATAAACGCCGCCATAACGCTGCATATAAGAGACGTCTCATACCACATCTGCGCGAATCCAGTCACGAACCTATCAGGCCCATCCGGATCATGAAACTCCATGATCTGCAGCATACGACAACCGGCTGCACTCTGGACGAACGCTAACACAATAAATATGCACATTAATAATATGGCGACCGGATGCCCTGCCACCCTTTTAAACTCGTTGACGCCGACCAATAAAAACTGGCTCAACTCGCCACTATTAGCCCTATCAATCATGCGATGTCTCTCCTCATAAACGCAATATAACATAGAACAAGGACCACCAGCAAAAAGATTATAAGCCTGAAAATCTCCGGCTCAACATAATTCATCGCAGCGCTCATGCTTAAAGAAGGCTCGAGGAACGGATTCTTAAAATTTGTTATGATTCCGTGAGGCGATAAACCCCTTATCACATGCTCTACATGATAACGGTCCATCCAAAACAACAGCGATATATTACCCGCAAAACTAGTCGTGCGAATCATATCAGATAAGAATACTGCGATGAAGCTCAAGAGAAGAGAGAATGCTTGATTCTTGACAAGTATGCCCATTAGCATTGATAGAACGATGAAAAAAGTGATGAATATCAACGAAGTAAATAAGATAACCGGCAGCCGGGTAATATAATCTCCAATAAAAGGAGCTATGGAATTTCCGCATATGATGAACATGGCTGAGGTAAAGAAAAGAATTACTATGCTAAATACGCATATGAAGAAACCGATCACGCCAAGCAACTTGCCGTTAATCACTGTATCCCGGTATACTGGCTTTACGAGGAGAGTATTCAGCGCGTTTCCACGCCTTTCACTAGCTATAGAGTTACTGCCTATCATAATACCAACGATAGCGCCATAACCCGATAGGATATTGATTAGGATAGATAACATTAGTAAGCTTAAATTGCCATTAACGTTCTTTGAAACGTTAGTGCTTGGATCGCTGAAGATATTATAGAGATTATTGACATTCAAAATTATAAGAATCAGGTAGATGGCGATGACAGTAAGTATAAGTCGACTGGCTAAAAGATCGTAGAACTCTTTTTTTGCCACAATTAGAACATTATTATACATACGATATCTCCATTGGTAAGGTGAAAACAGCAGCAACAAGTATTCCGATGTTTCTTAGTTTCATGCACTTTCACTCCTTTAAAGCAGGTTTAGTTATGCCCTTGCGGGTTAGGCTAAGCATATATCAGGCATTCTATATATATATTAGAAGCCTGCCCACCTGCATGGGCAGGTTAAAACGAGCAGAATATCGATGAGCTTAGACGCTATCTACTCCATAAACACAAACATATATTAAAAAATATTATAATATATCAGGCCGTTACAGTATGCCGATTTTATCATATCGATTTTACCGAGTACTTTTATCAATAAACGATATGCTGGTTAACGGATTGTGAGAGAAATTTAATAAACGCTTACTCAATATAAAAATATAGAATGGACGGGTATGAGTGATTGCGATGAAAAAGAAAATAGCCGGACTTAAGGCGATAAGTTTCAAGGATATTATCGAATCGCTCCATAGCAAAGAAAGAAGGAGCGTATGCTGGTACCTCTCTTTTACCTATCCGGCATGGGCAACGATCATGGATATAGCTCGTGGCGTCCAGTCGGACTATAAAAACGTCAAGGGCGCGTTAATAGGCGATGGCGAAAGGTATAGTAAAAAGCTTGCTCTTGTAAAAGTGGGTCTGGCTGAGCGTAAAATCGTCAAGTTTGGCCGGCAAAAAAGGTACATGTACAGGGCAAAGCGCAGGAGCTCGATGACGGTTATCGATGATGGCTAATTAACCGGAAATTATGGTCGAATTGTTATCGTGAAAAGTTCCACTCGTAGCTATCGTACTTTTTTATTATGGCTTTCGTAAAGGCCAATTCATTTTCAGTAAGGGCGCCCAACCGCCACTCCTTCCCCTCGGTAAAACCGCGCAGGAGGGCGTCGTATAACTGCTCTATGGAGGCGCCTGTCAGCTCTTTTACGCTGGCGATCCCTGCCTCGAAGCTCGACGCCGGCTTATCCGAAAGCTTGAGCTTCGAAGGCTTAAGCACGGTGAACATCGTCTGCCTATCGAGCCTATAGAGGATGGTGCCATGCTGCAAGAGCACCCCATTCCTGCGCGTCTGGGCGCTTCCCGATATCTTTTTTCCATTAACGATGACGTCGTTTATTGGCCTGAAGTCTGCTTTAATTCCGAGATATGAAAGTCCTCTGATTATGTATGAGCATATTTCACGATATGATTCGCGTATGCCCGATGGGAAGCACCGCTCAGGGGCGGCGACGCTGTACGTGATCTCGCCATTATGAAATACGGCGCCTCCGCCGGTCCTCCTCCTCACGATATCAATGCCCAGCCGGCGACATGCGTCGACGTCGATCTCATCCCTGGCATTCTGAAAGCGCCCGATAGAGACCGCTCCAGGCGCCAGCCAGCGGTAAAAGCGCATGGTGGGCGGCGACAGGCCCGACGCAACGCATTCGGCTATCGCGTCATCGATGGCCATGTTCTCCACCGCACTATAAGCGTTAAGCCCTACGACCCTCCACATCCCTGGCGCCCTCATACAGCCTTACTAATACGTCTACGTCGAGCCCGATTAGCTCAATCCCCCTATTTTTGACCAGTTCTGATAGCGTGGCCTTAGCATCCCTTCCTCCCAGGCTAGATAATGCCTCCTCAATAGCCCCTAATCCCTCCTCAGGATAGATGAAAAAATCGCCCGATATCCTCACTCGTCCCTCCTCATCTAAGGCCATCCTTACGAGCTTGCCGCCCGGCACCTTGGTCTCCATCATAGGCTTTCCGTGGGAAAGCCGTTCATCTTCCACTCAAGGAGACCCCCCTTATAATCCCGGACGTTCGTAAATCCCATCTTTGCCAGCGCTTTTGCGGCGCTCGTGCTGGCGGAGCAAACGTAGCTGTCGCAATAGACGATGATAGCATCATCTCCCTTAAAGAGCTGTTTAGCCTTATCCAGGCTATCCAGAGGTATACTCATCGCCCCTTTTATGTGCTCCTTCGCATACTCTTCACTGCCGCGGACGTCCACGAGCTTTACCGGCTCGCCCCCATCTATAATCTTTTTAAGGTGCGTCACGCTGATGAATTTAATTTGAGCGGTGGCCACGGCATCACCAAAATAAAAAAGAATTGGCGAATATATAAGCTCACGGAAATGATATAACGCCATTTCTAAAAACCGTTAAACATGCATTTATAAAGGCAGTTTATCCGAAGATATGCCAACTAACCCATAAATATATAATTGTCACATTATATTTTGCAAGCGTTTTGTGTTTAATTGAGGGTAAATTGAGGAGGTAATGCTATGAGAAAGTTGAGGATAGCCCTGGTCATATTGCTATTGCTGGCTTTTACGGCGGCATCACACGCCGCAACGGCGAGCCTGATATCCCGGGGAGACATGGGGGATATTGGAAAGTCCAGGGCGACGATGGATGGAATACAGAAAAAAATGGCTAACAGCAGCTCAGACATAGCGAGACAGTACGGGCTGCTCGACGCCTATGCGAAGTACATGGCCAGACAGAGCATGGATAATGCCACGAGGAGCATCAGCGCAAGCCAGAGCATGGGCGCCATCACGCCGCCCATGACTGCCGGGTACGGCATGCCGCTCCAGGGAATCGGGGACGCGATAAAAGCGCTTGGCAGCATTGAGATCAGCATCAAGGCCCCGGTCACAATAGCCAGAAGCATCAGCATACCCAGGCTGGCGATACTATAATCTGTGGGGTGGCAGGGTCAGGCGGTCTTGATCCTGGCCACTTCCTCCAGGTTAAGCTCCTTTATCGAGATTTCCCGCATCTTGTACTTCTGTATCTTGCCCGTAACCGTCATGGGAAACTCGTCGACGAACTTGATGTAGCGCGGTATCTTGTAGTGCGCTATCTTGCCCCTGCAGAACTCCTTGATCTCCTCAGGGGTCACGTTGCACCCGTTCTTCAGCTTAATCCAGGCCATAAGCTCTTCCCCATACTTCAAGTCGGGCACGCCTATGACCTGCACATCGCTGATGGAAGGATGCTCATACAGGAACTCCTCCACCTCTCTCGGGTAAATGTTCTCCCCGCCCCTGATGACCATATCCTTAAGGCGGCCGGTTATCTTGCAGTAGCCCTCATCGTCGAGAATGCCGAGGTCTCCCGTGTGTAGCCATCCATCCTTATCGATGGCAAGGCTGGTCGCCTCCGGGTTATTATAGTAGCCCTTCATTATCATGTACCCTCTCGCACAGATTTCGCCCGGCTGCCCTCGAGGCACCATCTTGCCAGTCTTGGGGTCGACTATCTTTATCTCGGCGTGGGGCATCGGCTTTCCCACGGTAGACACGCGGCGCTCCAGCGGGTCAGCGGTGGAGGACATTGTGAGGCCGGGGGAAGCCTCAGTCTGCCCGTATGTTATCACCACGTCCCTCATGTTCATGAGCGTGCTAACCTTTTTCATGTACTCGATGGGGCACGGCGAGCCCGCCATTATGCCCGTCCGAAGCGAGCTCAGGTCGAACTTCTTGAAGTCGGGGTGCTCTAGCTCGGCTATGAACATGGTTGGCACGCCGTGAAGCGCAGTACACCTCTCCTTTTCAACAGCGGAGAGCGTCGACACAGGATCAAAATACTCTGCCGGCAATACCATGGTCGCACCGTGTGTCACGCACGCCATGTTCGAGAGAACCATGCCGAAGCAATGGTAAAAGGGCACGGGAATGCACAGCCTATCCTTTTCAGTAAAGCTCATGCACTCGCCTATAAAATAGCCGTTATTCAGGATGTTATGATGGGTGAGCATCACGCCTTTGGGAAAACCTGTCGTGCCAGAGGTATACTGGATGTTTATCGTGTCATCAAAGTCGAGCGAGCACTGGACGCCGCAGAGCACGTCATCCGGCATCTCCTCGCCCATCCTCAGCATCTCGTCCCACGTATACATGCCAGGCTGCCGTTCACCCCTTATCAATATCACCGTCTTCAAAAACGGCAAGTTTTCCGAGCTTATCTGGCCGGGCTTTGACGACTTTACCTCCGGGCACACCTCGTATAGCATTTTAACGTAATCAGACGTCTTGAAGCGGTCGATGAGAAGCAGGGCCTGCGTCTCGGATTGCCTGAGCACGTATTCTAGCTCGTGCGTCCTGTAAGCCGGGTTGACGTTCACCAGGATTATCCCGGCTTTGGCGGTGGCAAACTGGGTGATCACCCACTCCGCGATGTTCGTCGCCCATATTGCCACGCGGTCGCCCCTCTTCAGCCCTAAGCTTAATAGTCCCTTTGCAGCCTTGTTTACCTCTTTTTGCAGCTCACGATAGGTGTATCTTACGCCCTGGTGAAGCGACACGAGGGCATCGTTGTCCGGGTACTTTTCAGCTATCTCGTCGAACATGTCGCCGATCGTCTTGCCGATGAGCGGCTTTTCCGACCCGGTGAACGCATAGCTTAGGGAGACCCTTCCTGGCATTTCTGTACCGTCCATCCTCTGATATGTGACAGCATATGTCATCCTATCGATATGGCTCCCCATATTTAAAATTACCCACTACTAAACGAGGCATTATTGGCAATAAGGAGATGCTCCTATATTTTAAGTAAATATCCATTAAATATCTTTCGCTCGTTAAACGGAATAATGAATATTTTTTTATCAAATTTTTAATGATTTATTATTAATAAATGGGCTTTTGAGGCATTTAAGGGCTAATGGAGCATTAAGCATGCGCCATGCCACCTCATCGCATGGAAGCGTTTAAATAGTGGTTCAGGATGTTGCATATTATGTGTAAAGTGCTAGCGAGCATAACGCTAAGGGTGGCTAATTTTTACGAAGAGGTAAACACATGCAGGAACGAATAAAAGAAGTTGCCGACAGGATAAAAGAGCTCAGGAACATCCTGGGGATTAGCATAGACGACATGTCTGGCTACCTTAAGGTAGGCAGGGAGAAATACCTGAGGTACGAGAATGGCGAGGAGGACATTCCGGCAAGCGTCCTCTACGAGATTTCCCGGAAGCTCGGCGTGGAGATGAGCATTCTTCTCACGGGTGAGACGCCCAGGATGCACTATTTTACCGTGACAAGAAAGGGGAAGGGCGTGAGCGTTGAGCGGAGGAAGCAGTATAAGTACCAGAGCCTGGCCGCCAACTTCATCAATAAAAAAGCGGAGCCTTTCATCGTGACTGTGGACCCTAATAAAACCGAGGTGCAGACCAATTCCCACCCCGGGCAGGAGTTCAACTACATCCTCGAGGGCAGCCTTAAGCTTATCATCAGAGATAACGAGATCGTATTAAACGAAGGCGACTCAATATATTTCGATTCAAGCTGTGAGCACGCAATGGTGGCCCTGAATGGCAGGCCGGCGAAGTTTCTGGCGATCATCATGTGAGGGTAAAAAATGTCGCTTTTAGATAGATTTCTGGAAAAAACAGAGTTTGAGTCCTATGAGGATTTCTGGAAGAACTATAAGGTTAAGGTCCCTGAGAATTTTAACTTTGCATATGATGTCGTGGATGTGATAGCGAAAGAGACCCCGGATAAGGTTGCCCTGGTGTGGTGCGACGATAATGGCGGCGAGAAGATAATGACCTTCGCCGACATGAAGCTCATGAGCGAGAGAGCGGCCAACTTTTTCAAGAGTCTAGGTATCAGGAAGGGCGACCCCGTCATGCTCGCCCTCAAGGGGAGGTACGAGTGGTGGTATTGCATGCTCGGCCTTCACAGGATTGGCGCCATCGCCATCCCGGCGACCCACATGCTCACCGCCAAGGATATCGTGTACCGGGTTAGGCTGGCCGACATAAAGATGATGGTGGCTGCCGACGAGAGGCCGCTCATAAATTATGTTAACGAGGCCCAGAGGGAGTGCCCCGATACGCTCAAGCTCAAGGCCGTGGTGAATGGAAGCTATGAGGGCTGGATTGACTTCAACGCGGAGGTCAATAAGGCGGGGGACCGCTTTGAGCGGCCGACCGGCGAGGAGGCGACCAAAAACGAGGATATTTCTATCGTATACTTCACCTCGGGGACGACGAGCCTGCCCAAGATGACCAGGATTAACTTTACATATCCGCTGGGCCATATCCTGACGGCGAAGTACTGGCAGAACGTCATCGACGGGGGCCTCCACTATACCGTGGCGGATACTGGATGGGCAAAGGCCGTGTGGGGCAAGATCTATGGCCAGTGGATAGCTGGCAGCGCCGTCTTCGCCTACGACTACGACGAGTTTAACCCGGTAAACCTGCTCGAGAAGACGACGAAGTATAAGGTTACCACTTTCTGCGCCCCGCCCACGATTTACCGTTTCCTCATAAATGAGGACTTGAGCAAGTTTGATTTCTCCCATTTGAAGTATTGCGTGGTGGCGGGTGAGCCTCTTAACCCTGAGGTCTATTATAAGTGGCTGAAGATGACCGGGCTCAGGCTCATGGAGGGATATGGCCAGACCGAGATGACGGTGGCGATAGGCACCTATCCCTGGATGGAGCCGAAGCCGGGCTCCATGGGTAAGCCTTCCCCTGGCTACCACATAGAGCTGTTAAATGCCGATGGTAAGCCCTGTGAAGTGGGCGAGGAGGGGGAGATAGTCGTCAATACCCTTAAAGGCGTGCCCGTGGGGCTTTTCGACGGATATTACCGGGATGAGATGAAGACGAAATCGGTGTGGCACGATGGCTACTACTATACGGGTGACATGGCCTGGAAGGACGAGGACGGATACTTCTGGTTCGTGGGCAGGTCGGATGACGTCATAAAGAGCTCTGGCTACAGGATTGGCCCCTTCGAGGTCGAGAGCGCCCTGATAACGCACCCGGCAGTGGTCGAGTGCGCCATAACGGCCGTGCCCGACGAAATCAGGGGCCAGGTTGTCAAGGCCACAGTGGTGCTCAAGAAGGGATACACGCCAAGCGAGGCCCTCAAGAAGGAGCTTCAGGACCACGTTAAGAAGGTCACAGCACCCTATAAGTACCCCCGCATTGTCGAGTTTGTGCCGGCCCTTCCCAAGACCATTAGCGGTAAGATTCGGCGGGTTGAGATAAGGGAGCGGGATAAAAAGTAGCCTTTTATTCCCATTCTTTTTATCTCTTTTTGGCAGCGGAGAGCTTATATATTTTTAGGCTAATTAGGGATTGGTAGGGTAGGTATGGTAGACATTAGCGTTTTAAGCGATATGAGCAGGCAGCGGAAGATTCAGGCCCTAACGGGAGCCGTTGCCATATTTGGCCTCTGCCTGTGGTACTTCGGTGTCAGGATTTTCTCGTTTAGCCCTGGCGAGCTCATCGCCGCCCTTGCCATCATCTTTTTCGCCGTGGCCACAATCCACTGGTTCGACGACGAGGAGAAGCTAGAGGAAGAGAAAAGTAAAAACTAAAAGTAGGGCTTTATCATTTAGCCTTTTTCTTCACCGGTGATTCTTTAGACTTTCCGTCCACCCATTTTGCCTTCAAGTCGACCTCCAGGTCTTCGCGCCAATCCGCCCCAAGCTTACCCGCTCTCACCAGCAAGTCCACCCACCGCTCAAAACGCTTACGGTTCTCAGATTTAGTCCTATCTTCCCTGTAAAGCCTGTCAGCGCTGGTGAAGGGCGAACCCATCCTTTTAGGCATCAATAATTAATCAACCGCCAGCCCGCCAAATAGTTTTCGTTAATGACAATAGACCAAATACCATATAAGCCTTGATGCTGACTAAAAAAGAGGAGATGATCGATGACCGACATACACATATACTCACAGCCGACCTGTTCGGCATGCAATGAAGCCAAAGAGTACCTCAAGAGCAAAGGCATACCATACATAGACCATGACATACTTAAAGATGAGAAGGCTCTCGAAGAGATGATACACGTTTACAAGGTACGCGTCACACCTCTCATAATCATAGGGGATAAAAAGCTCGTCGGCTTCGACGTAGAGGAGCTGGAAAAGGCCCTCGCCCAGCTCAAATAAGCCACTTATCTCTTTTTTATGCTCAAAACGCAGCCAGGCTTATGCCTCTCCGCACTTTATTATAAAATATAATAAATACATAACAAATTATATCATCGCTTACTTCAATGCTATGTAAACGGTGATAACAATGGAACAGAGATATGCTGCAAATGCCAATAATGGAGAGAAGGCATACACGGTCAAGAACTACTGCGTCAACACCAACCGCACCTACATCTACGAGATCAGGAATGGGGAAATCGTAAACGAGCGCAAAGTGCATGGAGAAGGGTAAGAATACCACACGCCCTACAGGCGCTTAGGCCTCACAAATTATATAATATAAGCCACCCCATATTTTTTAAAGGATTTGCTGCCATGATACATGAGGCATTAGTCGGGCTTGCCGCAGTAACCCTGCTGTTACTGGGAATCGCCCTCATGGTGGTAGGGTTTATGATGGCAAGCAAGTTCATGCAGGCTACGGGCTTCATGAGCGGAGTCATAGCGCTCGTGCTCTTCTACTACACATGGGCATTAGGCAGAAAGGAAGAGCCAGAAGAAGTATAAGCTACACGTAAGGCGCACCATAATAAGCAAAAACTTTAAAAGCTATACGGCTATTATACAGACACGCCTGCACAACATGCAGGAGTCTTGAATTATTAGGTATCACGCCTGATGATTGATGAAGGGCTATACGCCCTGAAGGAGGAAATCACAATGGCAAAGCCGACATACATAAAATTTGAAGTACCGCAGGAATTACAGGACAAGGCCCTCGAGGCTGTAGAGCTAGCAAGAGACACCGGAAAGATAAGAAAAGGCACTAACGAGGTCACCAAGGCCATTGAGAGGGGCATCGCCCAGCTAGTGCTAATAGGGGAAGACGTACAGCCCGAGGAGATCGTCGCACACCTGCCTGCGCTTTCAGACGAAAAGAAAATACCGTACATATTCATAAAGAAGCAGGAAGACATCGGGGCGGCATCAGGGCTAGAGGTGGGGTGCGCGGCCTCCGCAATAGTAGACGCGGGCAAGGCCAAGGCCCTGGTCGAGGAAATTGCGCAAAAGTTTGCAGCCCTGAAGAAGTAAATAACGGGTGATAAGATTGGTAGAAGAGACAGGCGTTCCGGCCGAGGTCATTGAAATCATAGGCGTCACCGGGATGCATGGAGAGGCCGTGCAGATAAAGTGCAAGATCCTGGAAGGGACAAACAAGGGCAGGATCATTACCAGGAACACCATCGGGCCGGTCAGGCTGGGCGACGTCTTGATATTGATGGAGACGGCGAGAGAGGCCAAGAAGCTTTCAGGCAGGTGAACCAATGGCTGACGTTAAGAAGTGCACGTTCTGCGGCGGCGACATAGAGCCGGGTACGGGCAAGATGCTCGTCAAGAAAGACGGGACTATCCAGTATTTCTGCTCCACCAAGTGCGAGAATAATAATAAGCTAGGGCGCATCCCGCGCTTGACCAGGTGGACGGTGACTGGCATAGCGCAAAAGGCAAAAGAGAAAGAGCAAAAGAAGTAACGCCAGGTGGTCTGTACGGACAGGACTTTCGTGATGATCAAGCCTGACGGCGTGCAGCGTGGCCTGATAGGCGACATCGTCTCGCGATTCGAGCGCCGCGGCCTCAAGATAGTGGCGATGAAGATGCTCGTCGTGAGCGACAGCCTGGCTAAAAAGCATTACGAGGAGCACGCCGCAAAGCCGTTCTTCCCGAGCCTGGTGAGCTTCATCAAGTCAGGCCCCGTCGTGGCAATGGTGGTCGAGGGCAGGAATGCGGTGCCCATCGTGCGCAGCATGGTTGGCGCCACCAGTCCATCGAACTCGAGCCCTGGCACTATCAGGGGAGACCTAGCCCTTGAGACGGGCAGGAACGTTATACATGCCTCAGATTCGCCGGAATCGGCGAAAAGGGAAATATCCTTGTACTTCGATAACTCTGAGATAGCTACGTATAAAAGAATAGATGAGCAGTGGCTGTACGAGTAAAGCCGCTGCGGGAGCCCTTATGGCAACGGCCACCGAAACGAAGAACCTCCGGACGCCTATCGTATGCGTCATGGGCCACGTCGACCACGGCAAGACCTCGCTTCTGGATAAGATAAGGGGCACGACGGTGGTCGATAAGGAGGCCGGAGCCATAACGCAGCACATAGGGGCTACCGAGGTTCCCCTGGGCACTATTAAGGCCATGTGCGGCAACATGATGGCCGCTAGCGTGGTAATACCAGGGCTTCTTTTTATCGATACGCCCGGCCATCATGCTTTCACCACCTTGAGGAGCCGGGGCGGAGCCCTGGCAGACCTGGCCGTCCTCGTGGTAGACATCACAGAGGGGTTCCAGCCCCAGACCATTGAGGCCATAAAGATTTTGAGGCAGTTTAAGACTCCTTTCGTCGTCGCTGCCAACAAGATTGATAAGATTCAGGGCTGGGCTCCTTCGCCAAACTCGCCTTTTATTAAGAGCTTTACCGGCCAGCCTGACTACGTTAAGGCAGCTATCGAGACCAAGACGTATGAGCTGGTCGGCAAGCTGTCCGACCTGGGCTTCAGCTCGGATAGGTATGATCGTATAAGGGATTTCACGAGAAATGTGGGCATCGTGCCGATTAGCGCTAAGACCGGTGAGGGCATACCCGACCTGCTAATGGTGCTTATCGGGCTGGCACAGAAGTTCCTGGAGGATAGCCTGCGCATGACGGTCACGGGGCCTGGCGTGGGCACCGTGCTCGAGGTCAAGGAGGAGCGGGGGCTGGGTTTCACCATCGATGCCATCATCTATGATGGGGTTATCAAGGTGGGCGATACGATAGTCATTGGAGGCAAGGAAAAGCCGTTCACGACGAAGGTGAGGGCGCTTTTAAAGCCCAAGCCCAATAGGGAAATAAGAGTAGAGGAGCGCTTCGATAGGGTTAGCAGGCTGACCGCCGCGGCCGGCGTGAAGATACTCGCCCCCGGCCTGGAGAACGCGATGGCAGGCTCGCCGCTGCGAGTCGCCACCGAAGAGAACAAAGAGACGGTTCTCAAGGAAATAGAGGGAGAGATGGAGAAGGCCAGGATAGTGACGGACGAGACTGGCATAATGATCAAGGCGGACACGCTTGGCAGCCTGGAGGCCATAGTAAACGAGCTTAGAGGGGCGGGAATAAAGGTGGCCATGGCCGAAGTGGGCGACATATCCAAAAAGGATATCATAAACGCTGAGACGCTGCCCGAAGCAATGGACCGGGTCATACTTGGCTTTAACGTGCAAATCCTCGCAGAGACAAAAGAATACCTGCAAGCTTCTGACATCAAGGTCTTCACAAACGATGTCATCTACAGGCTCATCGAGGATTACGAGAAGTGGCAAAAAGCGCAAAAGGATATGGCCGATAAGAAGCGGTTCGAGGAGATAGTGAGGCCAGGGAAGATCAGGTATTTGCCGAACTGTACCTTCAGGCAGAGCAAGCCTGCAGTCATCGGCGTCCATGTCATGGGCGGGTGCATTAAGCCCGGCATCACGCTCATCAAGCCCGATGGCTCGAAGGTCGGCGTGATAAAGCAGATTCAGGAGCGGAACGAGAGCCTGAGTATAGCCACGCAGGGCAAGGAGGTGGCCATCTCGATAGAGGGGCCTACCGCCGGCAGGCAGATTAATGAAGGTGATATTTATTACGTGGACGTTCCTGAGCCCCACAGTAAAGTCCTCGAGTTTGAGCTTAAGGATACGATCCGGCAGGACGAGCTTGAGGTGCTCATGGAGTTCGTGGCCATTAAGAGGAAAAATAACCCGTTTTGGGGACGTTAAGCCTTTTTTACGTGCATTATCATCGGACAGGTTTTATTAGCATAAAGAAAATAAGCACTACTATGGGAATTTAGTTGGTGGTTCCGATAGTCGATAAAGAGCTTTGCATTTCATGCGGCAACTGTGTTGACCTGTGCCCGGACGTCTTTGGCTGGGGCGAGGACGGAAAGGCGGAGGTGATCGACCCTGGCGGCTGCGGCACTAAGTGTGACTGCCAGGAGGCGGCCGAGTCGTGCCCGGTTGATGCAATATCCCTGGAAGAATGAACACTCATAATACGTAGTTTCCTTTTTCACCAAAAAATAAAAAAGAAGGGAGCTATGAATAGCCCATTTTTATTGTAATAACTTTGCCAGCTCGAACTTGTAGGGGCCGAGCTTGCCGCCATAGTTACCCGCAGAAATCTTGACGACGCCGGGTACGTGGCAGGCTGCCTTGATGCCCGCGGCCATCGCCTTGCCCACCGTTGCCTCGTCAAGGCCATCGATGACGATCTCGTAAGCGGCGTTCACGTTCGGCGGAAGCTGGGTGTCAGGCACCTTAGACTTAAGCGTCGGGGCCATCTTCTCGTTGGTCGAGGCCTTCATAAACTTATACTTAGAGCCGACCTTAGAGCCTGACGAGACGATGCCGCCCGGGAACGGGGTGATGCAGCCTTCGATTTGCGCTATTGCGTCCACCGCTGCCTGTGCGCCCATCAAGGCCGAGCCCTGGGTCTCGCCCATGACGAAGAAGTTGCCGCCAGCAACGCCCTTCTTATAGCCGTATTCCTCCTCGCAGATGAACTCGCCGCCCATGATCGGGATGGCCCACACGTTCCTGTCGCCAACCTTGGTCTGGTACTCGAACTTATCTCCAAAGAAGTGCAGCTTGACGTCGATGCGCTTCTCCTGTGTCTTGTCGGGCAGCCTCTCGAAGGGCAGCCAGTTAAAGACGGCCGTCGTCGGGGCGGTCAGGACGCATTCGCCTATCCTCTCGATGAGCTGCTCCTTAAGCTTATCCTTGTTGGGGTGGCAAATCATGATAACATAGCCCGGCCTTCCATCAGGCGTCTTGTCCGCAGGAACAAAGCAATCGATCCCCGCCTCTGCAGGGCACCCGATGACCGACGTGCCGAAGCCCGTGGCCTCTATTGCAGCTACCTTCGCATAATACTCCGTTACCGCGGTGATGAGCACGCGGGAAACCTGGGCGGGGAACGCCTCGGCATAAGTATCATCGATCTCCACGTTGTTGTACTTCATCATACTCCTCCCATAGTGAAAAGTTGTATACTAAATAGTTCTGAGGTTATATTAGGATGCCGGTTAAGCGGCGCTATTCCGAGTGGAGAGAGAGCCTGTCTATCTTGATGGCTTCATTCCTGTATTGGCTTATCGATGGCAGGGCGAGACACGCCGTGCTCCCCATGTTGAAAGGGATGAAGCTTATATCCAGGTGGCTTGTGTCAGTGTGGGCATAGTCGGCATTGCGAAAATCGATAGCCGTGATCGATGTGTCCATGTTGGGAAAGGCGAACGCGATTTCTCCCAGGGTGTAGAAGGGACATATGAGCTTAGCTGAAAACGTGGCGTTTGCGGTGGTCGTCTGCTGGGCCGACGCTGGCCAAGCATTCATGGCTAGAAACGCCAGGAAAGCCGTTGCTATTAAAAGAGTTTTTTTCATAAGCTTCCACCTGCATTACTAAACAAAACATGCCCTCGCATTTATAAAAAAAAGACCGCTATATATGACAAAAATGGCGTCTCAGGCTACCATTTATTGCGCTGGCCGCATTAATTTATTATATTGCTGCGATATTCGCCATATCGCCTTATTCATGGCCGACATATCCGGAGTAACCAGTGGTAAAGCATTAAATGCCGGCGCCTATAGGGAATTGTAGGGGACTGGATGAATAAGGCCTTTAAGCTGCTCTTGATCATCATCTGGGCCATGGTGATGGCCTATGCCCATATTCATCCGGCGTCGGCCCGCGCGCCTATGGCCGGGGTGGTTGACTATTTCCCCGCCATAACGGCTTCAAGGCCATTCAATAGCTTCGTGGCCTACAATAGCGCGATGTTTAACAACGCCACCGCTGGTATTTCCAGGGAGGCCCATCATGCCGGAATTCCTGCCGAGGAGATGCGGGAGGAACGAGTCGAAAGTATGGCTGCAGTAGGGCCTAAGAACCACATGCAGTTCGAGCTGTACACGGGAGCGCCCAGGTCGATATCGTACTGGAAGCCAGTGAATGGCCTCCTGGCAGAAAAGATAGGGGAAAGGCCAGGCATCGTCGCGATGAGGCTGACAGGGCTTATGGTGGGCGGCAGAAGGGTCGATATGGCGGGACGAGTATGCCTCTAAGCCTTCGGAGGAATCATGATGACGACTTTGGCGCCCTTCCTGTGGTCTCCATGTACCCGGTCTTCAATCCATACACGGCCGCCATACTTGTTTACAATCTTCTTGACCAGGTAAAGCCCGATACCCTTACACTCCTTCATGATCTCTTTATATTGCCTGAATACCTCGCCCTTAAACTCGTCCGGTATGCCAGGCCCGTTATCAGAAATCTCGATTCTGCAGGTGCCTGAGCGGTCTCTGGATACGCGGACGTCTGCTTCTACCAAAGAAGACGTGGAGTGCTGAACGCTATTCTTCAGCACCTCATAGGCCGCAAACATGAAGAGGGGGCTTACCTCCAGAAGGTCTAAGCCCGTGGCCTTTACGTTCAGCTTCTTGCCTGAAGCCGACGCAATTTGGGCGGCGGCGGAGGCAGCGCTGGAAAACGCCTCCTTGAGCGCCACGCTCCTTAGTGCAGCATTATCGTTCAGCGAGCGGACAAGCCCTGAGGCGGCCTCCTCCCATTCCTTGCTTAACGCCTTATCCTTCATCGCCCGCTCGATGAGGTTCGCGTACAGCACGGCATCATCGGCCCTGGCCGCTGCCGCCTCCTCCTGCAGCTTAACGCTTAAGGAGACCGCTACCTGGCCGCAAATGGACTGCAATGCCTCCGAGTCCAGCGGCGTCAGCGCCTTATCATTTATGACGGTGAGCACGCCCACAAGCCTATCCTGGTCGACCAGCGGAGTGACCACTATATATTCCCCGCCCAATTTATTTATGGCCGATTTTACTGCGGGCGAAAGAGCGTAATCTTTCATGGCCATGACTATCTGCTGGCGGTGGTACGCCGTCCTGCCCGCGAGGCTCATCGAGTCCGGCGCAATATCCTGTAGCGATACATAAGACTTAAGCTTCTCCGTCCATCCCTTACTCGATACTAGTTCCACCCGGCCATCGCGAGCCACGTATCCGGCGAATGCCAGGTAATGCGTGGTCTCCCTCATCAGCCACAGCACTTTTTCGAAAAGCTCCTTCGGGCTTTTCGCCTGCGTAGAAAGCCTTGATATCTCTATCAGCACTCGCTGTAGCGTGACCATCCGTATCCTGACGTTACGGCTGACCTTTTCGCCATTTAGCCCGGTGATGGGCTTACACTCCAGGGAGAAGTACCGCTTTTTCCCAAGCCTGTCAGCGTCCTCGAAAATGGCCCCTGGCCTGAAGAGGTCTCTAGCCCCGGGGAATAGCTGGCTGAGCTTAGCGCCAGGCCCTATCCCCCTGTGTGAGAACCATTCGCTAAATGTTTTGTCGCACCATACAATGGTATCGTCCTGTGCTACGATGCAATTACCATCGGCGGGCATTAGCTCCATACATATTCAGAGGCCACGTCATCCCTATTAAACTTTTATATCTCTCACGCCCGATATGCCTGCTTACCTTAATGTATAAATTAATTGACCGTTTTGTGAAAATATAAAAATATTATTGGACATATCATCGTCATCTTTAAGGCTTAAAAGTGCTTAATGTACAATCGCAGCTTAAGCTGCAGTGATCGCCGCATGGAAATTGAATCTTTGGTGATGGTAAAAAACGCCGTCTTAAAGAAGGATATGCTATTGCCCCTTCTGGCCGTTATGGGCCTGCTAGCCATCTGGGTGCTGGTCGTCATCGTGTGCCTGTATTTTGGCCACGCATACGAAGGCTCGATCGTCGGCAAGGTGTTGCTAAATATACAAAGGCTTTAACTTTTTTTACAATCAAAACATTATTATGATTCTGGGCACATTGAGCCTCTGATGATAGAAGAAGGGTGTGTCTCCATTGATGTGGGGAAAGGGGTCTTTTACAATCCCCGCATGGAGATGAACAGGGATATAACCGTGGCGTGCCTGGAGGCCTTGCCAGAAGTATCGACATACGTGGATGCCATGGGGGCATCGGGGATAAGGGGGATACGTGTAAAGAAAGAAGTATCTAGAGATGTAGAGGTCACCATAAATGACTGGGATGCCACGGCTTGCGAGCTAATAAAAAGGAATGCTTTAAGCAATGGCGTAAAGGTGAGCGTCTCAAACTGTGGCGCGAACACGCTGCTATCCTCAACGCAGTTCGACTTCGTGGATATAGACCCGTTTGGAACGCCGGCGCCATACATAAACTCGACTTGCTGGGCGTCGAAGCGGGCGATGGGCATCACGGCCACGGACACCGCCCCACTGTGTGGCGCACACCTCAAGTCGGGCATAAGGACATATGCGGCTTATCCCCTTAAGACCGAGTATTATGCGGAAATGGGGCTTCGAGTGCTGCTAGGCAAGGTCGCGCGGGAAGAGGCTAAATACGATAGGGCTCTCAAGCCGCTTCTATGCCACGCCACCGAGCATTATATAAGGCTATACCTTGGCGTGGAGCATGGGCGGGCGGCTGCGGACAGGATGATGAAGGAAATGGGCTTTATCGTGCATTGCTTCAAGTGCAAGAACCGTTTTGAGGCTAAAGGGCTTGCGCCGCTGGCCCTGGATACCTGCCCCGTGTGCGGCGCAAAGGTCGGCATTGGCGGCCCGGTCTGGCTGGGGGCCACTAAGGATAAGGCATTCGTGGAAAAGGTCATCGGCGTGCTTGAAAAGGGCAGGTTCAACAAAAAGGGGCCTGCGATAAAAATGCTAAGCATTATAAAGGATGAGCTTGATATGCCCACTTTCTATGACCAGCACGCCATTTGCAGGGACCTGAAGGCGACGCCCTCGGATATCTCGACGCTCATAAGGGCGTTAAATGACCTGGGATACTCCGCCTCGCGCACGCATTACCTTGGAGTGGGGTTCAAGACCGACGCGCCCATTAACATCATAAAGGGCACGGTCTTGAGGCTTTCTAAGAATGCTTGAATCATATATATTATATCCTGCCCTGAAAATGCTGAAAACCTCCAAAAATAGTAAAAAAATATACATATAATGAGAAAACTAAAAAATAATTTGCTTAGCAAGTGTAAGGTTTATAAATAGTTAAAGCATTATTAAATATCGTCAGGTATTTCGGTGAGGATATGCCAGTTCTTGATTTAATGAATATCCTATTGATGGCAATTATTTTCATTATTTCTCTAGCCGTCATCCTGGCAATTACGAGGGTGAGAGCGCTGGAGAATAGTACCGTGAAAACGATCGTATATATCGGGCTGGGGCTTATCATGTTTACCCTGGTGGGTTTCACGTTTAACATGTGGGAGAATCCCCCCTCTGACGGGCTGATAATTGCGAAGGACATCGTAATGCCTTATACTCAATTCTATCCTAACCTGATACTTGCGATGGCGATCGCTGCGACCGTCCTCATAACATACATGGAGAGAGACAATTACGCTTATTTCTTCGCGGGCATGGGGTTCGCGGTACTGGTGCCGGACCTGTATAAGTATATATTTATCAATGGCCGCTCGGACCTGGCGCTCCTCGGGTGCGCCCTCTGGGCGGTTGTGCCCATGATATGGGCATTCATTTGGAGGGAGAGCGCCCTTATCGAGATGAAGGCGTGGGAGAAGTTCATGAGGTCGCTAAAGGCGACGCTTATCAGTTACCCCGTTTATTTATTCACGGCGATCATAGCAATATTCGGTGAAAGTAACCGCGGAATTAGCCTGGACGCGTTACAGGGAGTCGCCAGCTCGGTACCGGAGATAATAATGTTCATCCTGGTCACGATATGGCTTTTCTACCTGCTCAACATCATCATCGCCTCCGTGATGTTTGCTGTGCATGACCTCTTTGTTCACCTGTTGGGCTACAGGCGTGTCGTCAGAGCCGGTAGCGTACGATATGAGAGGGCCATGCAGGCGTCGGCAAAGACGCCGCAGCCAAAGCCGAAGGTGAACCACTATGCAGGCCTCATCGAGGAGATGCAGGTCTTCAGCAAGTACATGGGGCAGATAGACAGGATACGGGCTGCTTCGACGATAGGGCGCTTCAAGAGCGAGTACCAGACGCTCGCGGCAAAATACAATGAGGACTCTAAGGCGGACGCCGAAAAGATGATTAGGATGATCGAACAAGAGTTCATGAAGAAGTATTGATCTTTATGGCGTTGCTGAACCGCGAGGACATGATAAGGATCATCGAGTCATGCGAGATAAAAGGCCAGGATGAGGCTATCGTAAGGGCGCTGATGTACATTAACCTGGGCTATCCTATCATGCTCTACGGCCCGCCAGGCAACGGTAAAACCACCATCGCGGAGCATTTGCTGAGATACATATCCGGCGGCGACAACTATTATCGCATAGAGGCCACCGAGGGGATGACCGAGTACCACACGATTGGCGGGTTCCACCCGCTATCCATGTCTGGCAACCCCGAGCTTTCTAAAAAATTCGTGTACAAGGATGGCATAATCACCCGTGCCATAAAAGAGAAGAAGAACCTGCTTATCGACGAGTTCAACAGGGCGCCGACTACAGCCTATTCCGGCCTGTTCATGCTCCTTTCCGCAGGGATATTGCCCGTCGAGCACAGGGAAGAGGTCTTGAGAAAGCCCGATAACTGGGTCTTGATAGTGACGGCCAACCTTGGCGATGAGGGGACGTTCAAGATGAGCTCGGCGCTAAAGCGCCGCTTCATACCTATATTTATTGGCTATATCAACCGTTTCACCGAGGAGAAGGTAATCCGCTCTTATGCCCCTGACCTCGACCAGGCAATCGTTAACGCCATACTTGATTTTGCCGAGGAGACAAGGAGGCTCTGGCAGGAAGAAAAGGCGCTCCCTCTGGGCCTTTCGACAGACGGAGTAATAAAGATGGCGAGGTATTGCGACTTATCCATAGCCGAGGGGCTGGATGGCAAGACGGCGTTCACCGACGCTGCCATGCATCAAGGAATTGTCATAGCGGATGAGACCGATTATGCGTCCATACAGACGGTGAACGAGCTTGCGTTGAGGATAGCGAGCCGCCTATGATATTCGACGATGGCCTCGAGCTAAGGGAGTCCTGCGCCCGGTGCATGGCTGACCCAGCGGACGTTGAGTCATACGATACGCTAATGAATGGCTGCAGGATAATCGGAAGAGGCTTTTTACGGCTATACAGCATAATGCCCTCGATGAATACCCGCATGGTGTACTCGAATTACGTGGGCGGGGGCATGATCTCTTTTAATAAGACGATTTCTGGTTTCAGCCAGAAAGGCAAGAGCCTGGATGAAATTGTGGCCAGGTATCGCGTGAGGGACGTTAAAAAGTTAAGCCTGGCAATAATGTATGACGATTCGAACTCGATGACCGCCTGGTGGCGCATCAAGAATATGGGAGTGAGGATTAGCGAGGCACAGGCGCCCCAGTCATACGCTAAGGTCGCGTGCCTTGCGCTTATGGAGGGACTCGGGAAAACGGCTGATATAAGCCTCTGGACGTATGGCAGCAGGCCGGAAGGGCCGTTTACGGCAAATAACAATATGTATAGGCAGTTGATTTCAAGGAATGGCTCGGGCGGCACCCGGCTCGACCTTGCGCTTCAATCCCTCTTAGACGTTGGCTGGCACAGGAAGCCCGGCACAAAGGTGGCCATTATCCTGACGGATGGCGTGCCCGAGGTAGGGAGGAGCGTCTACGCCGAGGACGTGCTGGTGAACGTCAAGGCGCTTGACCTTTTAAGGAGCATTATGGGCAGTAAGGTAAAAGTCCTGTATATCCAGCTTCATACTGATGATTCGCGGCGGTATAAGAAGTGTGGGGGGTACACGATGAAAGAGTTCGGGGAGGCCATCGAGAAGATGGGCGGCCTCGTGATGAACGTGGATACGGCCAACCATATAAGCGATTCGCTATTTAAGGGCCTCCGGCAAGTATTAAAGCTCAGGTAACCGATCGCCTTTTGCTTGCGTAAAGGTTTAGCAGGTTCACGCCATTATTATAATGGTGATAATCTTGATTCTCGCGCTTGAGAAGGCCCTGGATAGCAGGGCGGATTACTTTGATATAAGGCTTTTAGAAGTCACGACCACGAACCTGGAGATGAAAAATAACGAGGTGACCAGGGCCGTTGCGGGCAGGGAGAGCGGGGCGTGCGTGAGGGTGCTCTACAGGGGCGCCTGGGGGTTCGCTAGCACGCCTGACGTTAGAGAGCCTGCCTTGAAAGAGGCGGCCGACAAAGCCGCGAGGATGGCGAAAGGCGTGAGCGAGAAGGTGAAGGAAAAGTCGTCGCTAGCCCCGGTAAGGCCGTCTGAGGGCACAGCCGATATCCCCATGAAGAAGAGCTTTTTGGATATGGGCATAGAGTCAAAGCTCGGCCTTTTACGGTCAACCTATGATGCGGTCAAGGACTACGATTTTATAGCGAGCATGACGGCGGCTTATAAGGACGACTATACGATTGAGGAGTTCATGTCATCCGAGGGGAGCCATATCGTCACGAAGACGCCGCGGGTATTCTGGTCGCTGGAGCTTGTAGGGAGGAAGGACGGCGACATACAGTCTGTGAGGAGGCGCATAGGCAATTCGATGGGCTTTGAGGCCTTTGACGGCGACAGGCATGTGGCGGTTGCCAGGGATTGCGCGGCATCGCTGGTGGCATTGCTGGCGGGCAAGTCGCCACCGTCAGGCATTATGCCCGTAATCGTCGATCACGGCCTCTGCGGGGTGTTCGCCCACGAGGCGGTCGGCCATGCTTCAGAAGGCGACCTCGTGGCAACCGGCAACTCGTGCTTCGAAGGGCTTTTGGGCGAGCAGATAGGGAGCGAGCTCGTCACCATCAAGGACGACGCCACCATACCTGGGCTTTTCGGCAGCTACATATATGACGATGAGGGGGTCAAGACGCGCCCCAAGACGCTCATAGAGGACGGCAGGCTGAATGGCTTCATCCTTAACAGGGAAACCGCCGCTCGCCTAGGCATGGAGCCAAATGGAGGTGCCAGGGCGGAGTCATACCACCATAGGCCTATCGTGCGAATGAGCAATACATATATTGATAGAGGCGACGCCACGTTCAAGGAGATGATAGAGGACATCAAGCTAGGCGTATACGCAAAGGATAGCCGGGGAGGGCAGGTCAACACCTCCCAGGGGTTCTTCCAGTTCAATGCCCAGGAAGCCTATCTCATAGAGAATGGCGAAATCACGAAGCCATTAAGGGACGTTTCGCTATCGGGCAAGACGCTGGATATTTTGAAGTTAATCGATATGGTGGGAAATGATCTGGTTTTGGGCCATCCTGGAATCTGTGGGAAGGGGCAGTCTGTCCCGGTCGGCGACGGTGGGCCGCATGTGAGGATATCGAAATGCGTCGTAGGGGGGAGATGAGATGGAAGATGAGCTTTTAGCGATAGCTAAAAAAGTAGTGGATGCCGGCACCGCTGTGGGCGTTCAATGTGAGGCTTTCGTGCAAAAAGTCCGGCATATCTCGATAACCGTGGAGGGTGGGAACATCACGTTTGGCTCCCACGATGGGGACTTCGGCATCGGCGTCCGCGTCATAAAAGAAGGGCGGCCCGGATATGCGTTTTGCTCGGAGAAGTCTATAGATTTTGGAATCAGGCAGGCCATCGCTTCCTCGAGGTTTAGCAAGGCCGGAAATTATGCTTTTCATGATGAGACAAACGTTATGGCAGGAGGCTCCCCATTTGATAGCCGTATCGCCTCCATGGTGCCCGAGGATGGCATAGAGCTTGCCAGGGATATGGTGGAGGGGGCATCTTTTGATAAGCGTGCCCTTCCGTCGAGGGGCGGCATAAGCTTTGGCACTGTTGCCATAGCGGTGGCCAACTCCAGGGGCGTGGCGGCTTACGATGAAGGGACCATGATAAGCGGGAGCATGATGTCTGTTATAAAAGACGGCGGCATGGTGGCCAACGGGGATGAGTTTGAACTCTCAAGGTCCCTGGACTTTGATTTCGAGGCGATAGGCCGGACTGCTACCGAGAGGGCGGCAAGCCAGCTAGGCCAGAAAGGCATTGAGACCGCTAACATGGACGTCATAATGAGGCCGAGCGCCGCCTTCGATATCCTGTGTAATACGGTGGCCCCAGCGCTTTATGGGTCCTCTGTCAAGAAGGGCGAGTCGATCTACGCTGGCAGGATTGGAAGCCAGGTCGCAGCGTCTGGCCTGACTCTCTTGGATGATGGCACGCTCAGCAATGGCTTGAATACATATGCCATGGATGAGGAGGGCTATCCGAGCCGGCGGAACGTGCTCATTGAGGACGGCGTCCTCAAGATGTTTTTATATGATAAGTTTTCGGCGATAGAGTCCGGGGCCAGCCCTACCGGTAGCGCGATGCACGCGGACCGCCTGGAGCCCGTCTCGTCGTACAAGGTGCCTCCCACCACCTGTGCCCGTAATCTAGTACTAAAGGGCGATGCTGCAAGGGAAGAGGAGCTTATCAGAGAGACGAAAAAAGGCGTCCTCGTCCTGGACGTCCTGGGAGCGCATACGTCAAACAGGGCGAGCGGCGATTTCTCGGTGGCAATATACGCTGGATACGCCATCGAGGATGGCGAGATAGCTTATCCGCTAAAGGGTGGCATGATTGGCGGCAACATGCCTAAAATGCTCATGGAAGCGGAGCTGGCGGATAATTATAAGCTGGTAGCCTCGGGGCTTTCCCCTGCGGCGGGCTACGTGCCAAGCATTAAATTTAAGAACGTGAGGGTGTCTGGCGATTAGGCCGGGCTGCTTTTATTTTTTAAAAACTTTTTAATATATAATAATAGTTATTTTATTAGAGGCTTCTTTGATGTCCCTGGCGGCGAGGCTTGTAGCCAGTATTATCGTGGCTTCAGCGCTTATAGCGCTGGTAGCGCCAGGCTTATGCATCGGTACGGGCGTGAAGGCATACGTGCCGACCATGCGGTCGGCAACCGTCGAAGCCCTGCCGCTCACGCATAGCGGCTCCTTCATGGTCTACAACGACGGCTATCGTGATGGCGTATATATCGTCAGGGTTGGCGTAACCGAGCCATCCAGCATTAACTGGCTAAACTTGAGCGATTCCATATTTACGTTGAGGCCAGGCCAATCAAAGCTGGTCTACTTTACCTTTAACCTCACTGTCGAGACCGCCATCGCGGGCGAGCACGAGTTTATCTTTACGCCTACGCTGCTAGCGATCGGCGTCGAGCCATACCTGGACGCGCTTGCCACCTATGTCTCGAGAGCCGACTCTTTCAGGTTCAGGCTAAGCATATCGGGTCAGCCCGGCGCAGCTTCAGCAGCCATTCCAATAACCTTCGTCGAGGGGAATCGCACCAACTTCATACAGTATTCAGTACTGGAGGACACAAATAAGGTGGTTACGCAGCTGGACCGCGCCATACGGCTGAACTTGCCCGATTCTGCCATCGTCGGGGAGCCTGTGCCCGTGTCCATATCCATATTTGAGGGCTTGAGCAAGCGAGGCATATCACTAATGGCCGTTTCGCCTGAAGGCCAGGCTTTTCCCGTATCAGAGGGAAACATTGCCTTTAATAGCATTGGCCTGTGGGGCGTGATCGTCCTCGTGGGCGATGAGATGATAATCGGCAGGACAATCGACGTGAAACCCATGTGGTCCCCTCTTGCAGGCCTTGATGCCAGCTCGTTGCTTGCAGGGCTTTCGCTGCTCTTACTACTTTCCGTGGTACCGTTGTGGCTACTTGTGCCGGCCAAGCGTCAGAAAGACCCCTACGATGACATTGTTTTTAAGGCCTATGTTGTCAAGAAGTATATTGATAAGTTTGATAGGGATAGGCTGCAGCGCGCGGTGCAACTGCTTAAAGAAGAATATGAGAGGTTAGTGTCTGCAGGGGCGCCTGGAGATAAGTGGAGCGCAATAAATTCTATAAAAGAGCTTGACGCTCTTGCCGAACTGGAATAAATTTCGACGCATTTGATTATCATATCAGTCCATCATAGTATGATTTTATAATTACATGCCGCATAAGTGATGGCATAAGTGCCGCATAAGTGGCCTAAATTTTAGCGTTTTTAGGCTTATTTTATTTTCACTTATACCAAAATAATAAATTAATCGACCAAATTCACAATTAATTTATTCTAAGATAAACTAATATATCTTACATAAAGAAATCTTTTCGATTATTTTACCTTAAATCCCCCTTACAATCGAGTTATTATCGATAATTAAAGAATAAATTTATATACTATCTCTTGCTAATTATGGTCTAGAGGTGCGGAATAGAACTGTACTGAATCATTCAAAATATATCGATTATTCGGATATATTTTGAATGAATTTTCAAAATATTTGCTAATTATCGAAATATTTTCGATTATTGAGCAAATATTTACGATTCGAAATCCGCACGGAGGGATGATATGGCAAAAAGCAATAGAGTTACACAAAGTAATGAAGGTTTCACCGGTCTAGAAGCCGCCATCGTATTGATAGCATTCGTGGTCGTTGCGGCAGTCTTCTCCTACGTTATGCTAGGGGCCGGCTTCTTCACGTCTCAGAAGAGCAAAGAAGTGGTGCACACTGGCGTCGATCAAGCAACCTCTTCGATAGAACTCGCAGGAGATATCATCGGCGTTGGCGATCCAGTGACGCAAAACTTAACTGCCGTTAAGATCACGGTGCAGCTGACCGCTGGTAACAACCCGGTAGACATAAACAAGACAATAATATCATACCGTACAACCAATACATACAATGCGTCGGTGTTTGACGGATCTAATCCGGACGAGGTACAGTGGATTACCACTGTTAATGAGGGAACTCCAAACAATTTGCTTGAGAAATATGAGAAAGTACAGTTAACTATACCAATAATTGCCGCTGAACAGGTCGGTCCTAACCAGAAGATAGTTCTAGAGGTCAAACCGCCAACTGGTGCAATTTTAGCTATCCAGGGTACAACACCAGCAGCTATTGACCCGGTAATGGTGCTTTATTAAGCACCATTTTTCTATTTAACATCATTTTTATTAAATGATGAACAGTCATAAGCGCTATTCACGCTATAAAAAAGAGGAGGCAAAAGACTTGGAAGACGCTGGCACAGGCACTTTAAACGCCAACCTGGAACCGAATAAAAGGATAGAGAATATAGAAAAAGAGCTCCACATACTTAAAGGGTCCATAAAAAAACTAATGATCGACATTCGGGAAGAGATGAATAACTATGAAAACCCGTTCTTAAACCTTCAACAGTTCCAGGCCACGATACCTGCAGAAGAAGTAAAAGATATTGGCGAAATCGATGAAAACTCCTCAGAGAATATAGAAGACCAGCCTGATGAAGAGCCTTTAAGTGCCTCTCCTGAATCAAAAAAACCTGAAAGCGAGACCCATAGCAAGGAAAAAGGGGCAATCCAATCCAACAAGCTCCAAAAAATGGAGCTAGAGAAAATAATCAAGATGATGCAATGGACGAGAGCCGTGCTGGCAAAAAATGGACCCGAACGATTCAACAATTTGCTTGATGTTTATATTGCAATGGGATATCTGAGCGTTGATACAAAAAACATAATTGAAAAAATGAGCAAGCTCTTTCCAGCAAGCGCCGAGCCTATGAATAAGGATCTAGACATCAAGGATTGCGTAGCCGATATGTACTCTCTATTCATGATCTTGAACCCGAGAGACAAAGAATTAGACTCGAAGGTGCTGAGAGTAATGCTCGGCAATGAAGGCAATGCATGAAGGATTATGAAGAAGAATGTCATGGAATTTAAAAAAATAACGATGGAGACGGAAAATGGCACAAGAGGTCGTGAGCAGCGCTTTACTGATGATAGCCACTATAATAGCAGCAGTAGCACTAATAAACGCCGTTTTCCCATCAATCTATAGCATGTCGGGATCTATCACGACTATGACTAATAGCGTCAACGACCGTATGAAGTGCGACATAAAGTTCGTTTATGAAACGACTGACCAGGGAAATAATTTAACAGCGTGGGTAAAAAACACCGGCAAAACGCAAATCTTTCTTACGCCCTTCAATAGCACTGACATGTTTTATGGCGAGACAGGCACCGTCATGAAAAGGGCAATACTCAACGGCACGAGTGCGCCACGCTGGACGTATACAATAGAGAATGATAATGGTAATGAGAGATGGGACCCAGGGGAAACAATCCGGATAGATATCCAGTCAGATACACCCTTTACGGCAGGTAAAGATTATCGAGTGAGGATGGTCCTGTATAATGGCGTGTTTTGCGAAGACTATTTCACGGTCTGAGGTGTCCATATGGGATTCGAAACGATCATCGCTGCGGCCATATCGGTCATTATATTGATGGCAGTATCGTTTTCGCTACTTATGGGCATTTACGCGTCAATGGATAGCATGTCCATGGCCATGAAAACGGCAATGGATAATAAGAACGACCAATTCAAAACAAGACTATCAGTTGATTATGACCATGTCGAGATATATAATAAAAATATCACATTCGTGCTCACAAATACGGGTGACACAAAAATTGTTGATATAAAAAAAATGGACATCGTCATAACGATTTACAATAATTCGGTCAATAACACGTACTGGATTCCTTATGCTAAGGATATTAATTCGACAAGCCTGGGATGGAAAGACGAGGCGATAAAACCAGACGTTATAAACCCCGGGGTGCTTGATCCTGCCGAAAATATGACATGCAGGGTGGTCGTGCCAGACCCGCCGGTTACAGGAACTTTAGGCAGGCTCGCTCTCGCCACGCCAAACGGCGCCATGACATCAGGATATTTCCGCGTAATAAATAACGTATAGGAGGATTGGAAAATGGCAGAGATAGATTCCAATGAAGTAGTAGAAAAGCAAGATGTGATATCCACCGGAAACCCTGAAATAGATAAAAAAATTGCAGATGGTCTACCACTTAATTCATTAACGTTGATTGAAGGGGCCAATGGCACCGGCAAAAGCGTAATGACACAACAAATACTATGGGGTGGGTTAGTCCAAGGATATAGTTTTGCACTATACACTACAGAAAAAACAATAAGGGGTATGCTCAGCCAGATGGAAAGTCTGGGACTGGATGTTTCAGATTATTTCGCTTGGGGGTATTTAAAGATATATCCTATCCAGGTTGAAGGCGCAAAGATGGAAGTCACCCTTTCAAAATTATTTTTGCAGCGCCTCGTCGACTACATAAGGAAAGAGAAAGAGGACATCATAATTATCGATTCCTTCACTATTTTTACCATAGGGACGCCGCACGATGACATATTCAACTTTTTAACAGAGTGTAAAAGCTTGTGTGATAAAGGCAAAACTATTCTCATCGCCCTGCATTCATACGCCTTTGACGAGGATACGCTCGCACG
The DNA here is from genome assembly GCF_000251105.1 of Methanocella conradii HZ254. Classification (GTDB taxonomy): domain Archaea; phylum Halobacteriota; class Methanocellia; order Methanocellales; family Methanocellaceae; genus Methanocella; species Methanocella conradii. The sequence continues at coordinate 1,839,842 of NC_017034.1, forward strand.
CATAAGGTCGATAGCTGACAACTACATTAAATTAAAGATCGAGCAGATGGGCGATAAAAACGTCAACATGATGGAAGTGATAAAGGTTAGAGGTGCAAAGAAAGTTTCTGGAAATATCATAAGCTTTGAGATTCACCCGGAGTATGGAATAGAGGTCGTACCGTATACTTCGATAGCAGTATAAAAAAGGAAGGAATGACGATGATGGAGGTAAATCTTCCATTCAGCATTAATACGCTCCAAGAAAACCACGATCATTCATCAATGAGAGGTTGTAGTACTTATAACAGCCTAGATGCCATGATGAAAAGAGAGGTTGAGAAGAATCCATTCCTCCTGGATTATTTACACCTTATTCCTCAGGACACTATAGGTTTACCTCAATTACGTATAAAGCTGGATCGGAAACTCGGAGATATAAAATTCCCTAATATCATCTATCCGGTAAGCGATTCCATATATGCGCACATCTATCCTGACATCAACGATGTCAGGAATTACTACATACCCATTGAACCCAGTTTAGTCACTAATATAAAAAGCTATGTCCAAATAATCGAAGAAAAGCTCGTTGACATGGTATCAGCATATGACCCCAAAACACAGGAAGAGCGCCAAAAAATATTGAAAGAATGCCTTAGAGAATTATGTATTATAGGCAATGGACACGATACTTCAGGGAAATTAAATAGCAAAAACGGTAACAAAGGTTTTAAAAGCCTGTTTTCTATATTCGTAAACAACAATGGTAAAAATGATAAAATTTACCTAAAGCAAAGCGAGTTTAACGCCCTTGAATATCTGATTTTAAGGGATAAAATAGGTATGGGGTTGCTCGAACCGCTCATCTCAGATCCCCATATTGAGGATATCACCTGTGATGGATATGGTCCAATATTTCTGGAACATAAAATATTCAAGGGACTAAAGACAACTATAGTGTTTACAAGAGACGACCTTAACAGGTTCGTGTTACAATTATCAGAAAGGATAGGAAAACCCATCACGTATGCGAATCCTATAATTGATTCTACCCTGCCGGATGGGAGCCGTATAAATATCGTATATGGAGAGGACATCTCTAAAAGGGGGAGCAATTTTACAATCCGTAAGTTCAATGCTAAGCCGCTGAGCATTCCGAACTTAGTAGCTTCAAATACCATGGATTATGCCATGGCAGCCTATCTCTGGATAATGATCCAGGAAGGCATGAGCATTTTCGTTAGCGGGGAAACGGCGAGCGGGAAGACTACGACGCTAAATGCAATCATGGCTTTTATTTCTGCAAACTCCAAGATCGTATCTATAGAAGATACTGCGGAGGTGCAGGTTCCTCATAAAAATTGGACTAGAGAGATAACCAGGTCAACCAATAAAGGCGATGATTCGGCCGACGTGGGCATGTTCGACTTACTTAAAGCAGCTTTGAGACAACGCCCTAATTATATTATAGTGGGAGAGATTAGGGGCATAGAAGGCGCAATCGCTTTCCAGGCTATACAAACCGGCCATCCTGTCATGTCTACGTTCCACGCGGCATCAGTTGAAAAGCTCATACAGCGTCTCACGGGAGATCCGATAAACGTTCCAAAGACATATGTGGATAACCTCAACCTGGTGATAATCCAGAGCGCGGTCAGAAGGCCAGATGGCAAGGTCGTGCGCCGTGTCCTGTCGATCAATGAGATAGTCGGATATAACCCAGAGACGAAGGGTTTTAATTATATTGAGGCATTTACCTGGGATCCCGCCACCGATAAGTTCGTTTTCCGGGCTAACAAGTCAAGCTACTTGCTGGAGCAAAAGATCGGCAGGAGGCTGGGCATACCGCAGAATAAGATACAGGTAGTATATGACGAGATCGAAAAGCGGAAAAAAATTCTTAAAAAAATCAGCGAGTCTGGTGTCACCGATTATGACGAGTTTTTCCAGACGATAACCAAGGTGGAAAAGAAAGGCCTGCTCAAGATAGAGGTGTGAAATATGGGAGAGGACGTAAATGCGCCCGGTGACGTGATTATAAAAAATCCCGCGAAAACGCCTGGAAATATGTCAATGATGAAAAGGCTAAGAAAATTTTTTTTACCAATTATATTATATATTCGGTCTTATATTGAAAGCGGTCGCATCGATATCGATATTCTCTACATGGTCACCTACATGAACTCGATTGCCACGTCAAACATCAGCCGTGACGAGATATTTAAAAAAGTCTCTGAGCGTGAAGAGTACGCTTGCTCCAAGTACATGAAAGAAGTATACCTCCTCGCAAAGAACTGGAATTACGAGTATGGCGCAGCATGTAACCTGGTCGCAAGGAAAGTCGCCAATAAGAAGCTGAAAGACCTTCTCATGAGGCTATCTAACGCAATGAGTTCAGGGGAGAGCGAAAAAAAATTTCTTGAAAACGAGTGGCAAACGATGCTTCTCATCTATAAGAACGAGTACGAGCGAAGCCTGGAGTCGCTAAAAAAATGGACGGACGCCTATACCGCGCTGCTGGTGTCCCTCTCGTTTATATCCATCACGATTCTACTGTCCTTAGTCATATATAATCTGGGCGACAAGTATACGACAATTATTGCCACTATCATCGTTGTAATCCTCGTTAGCGCTGCAGGAGTGCTCATTTTAAGGTCTGAAGCGCCCAAAGAGTTTAGAACCCATAAAATGCTCATATGCTCCCCGGAGCAGCAGCGTATCAAAAATATGCAGCGCATAATATTGCCAATCGGGGTTATTGTAACATGCCTCATGCTTCTCCTGGGAATCGACCTGGGCATAATATTGATTTTCATAGGCTTAATGCTCATACCAATGGGTTTAATTGGGATAAAGGATGACAGAAACATATTTACGCGAGACCGTGATTTTTCCGAATTTACCAAAATGCTGGGCACGATAATCGGAAGCATGGGGGTTACCGTAAAAGAGGGCATTACAAAGGTCGATAGAAAGTCCATAAAAAGCCTGGAGCCATTAGTAAAAAAACTATACGTACAGCTTTTCATGGGCATTGACCCGAGATTGTGCTGGACGAAATTCGTCGGGAACAGCGGTAGCGAGCTGATAAATAAGTTTACCCATATTTTTATAGATGCCATTGACATGGGCGGTGATGCCACAAAGATAGGCAAACTGGTGAACACGACTAACCTGGAAGTAGTGTTATTACGCATGAAAAGAAACTTGTTATCTTCCAGCTTTATAAACCTATTAATACCTATGCATGCAGCGATGGTAGGCTTGATTATATTTGTCATTCAAATAATGATAATTTTTTCTGGCATCATAAGCGACCTTTATAGTACGATGGATTTGAGCGTTAGTAGCGATATGGGAGGGGAGGGCATGATTATAAGTTCGCTGGGGTTTAATCTTTTCCAGGACGTTCCCGCGGGCTTATTTACCCAGTATTGTATAGCATTAGTGATTATACTCACGATAGCTAATACGCTGGCGGCCAAATACGTCGATGGCGGTGATAATTACAAGATCTATTATTATGGCTCGATTATGTGCATCATATCGGGCATCTGCTATATTATCGTTCCAATTATCGTAAATGTGATTTTTAGCTTCCAGGGATTGGAAGGAGGGTTGTAATAGAATGATGACATTATTTCGAGATGGATTAAGAGTCATTGAAAATATTAAAAGCGTAATGTGTACGCTTTTGGATAGATTGAGGAACGCCGCTGGGGAATTTTGGGGACTGACTGTTAGTTTTACCGCTAAAAATGTGGCAAGAATGGCCGATGTAGCGCGAAGAGCATGGGCATCTCTAGTAAGCGGAGCAGATGAAACCTTAAAGGCCGCTACTAAAACGCTAGCAAAAATAAATAAAGCAATCGTTAAATCAATAAAAATAATTATACGTGATGCCAGGAAATTTTGGGGACTGACTGTTAGTTTTACCGCTAAAAATGTGGCAAGAATGGCCGATGTAGCGCGAAGAGCATGGGCATCTCTAGTAAGCGGAGCAGATGAAACCTTAAAGGCCGCTACTAAAACGCTAGCAAAAATAAAAGAAAAAATGCAGCAATTTGCTAGAGGGATTGCTAAGGTCATAACCAGGGGCTGTCATCAAATAAAAGCTGAATTTTCAGCATTGTGGGCGCTGTATCAGTCATCGTATAATGAGTCAAATGACATAGATGAACAATTGGACCGTATAATCGCAGAATCGGAGCGTATTTCGAGCGATTTGGATGACATGCATAAAATAAAACCTAGTGAATCGAATTTGCCAGTTTTATCACCTGTCGTAGCCGTGGAGGGGACGACGAGAGACCTCATGAGAAACAACATGCTGGGGGATAAAATCATGAACAACAGCCCACAGCCACCCATAACAAAAGAAAATGCTCCCATTACTCCACCTACACTAGAAACGAAGGTACCCCAGGATGTGACCAAGGAAGACGTCATGAAAGACCTCATGAGAAACAACATGCTGGGGGATAAAATCATGAACAACAGCCCACAGCCACCCATAACAAAAGAAATCAACCCCCTCCAGGACTATGATCCATTCGCAGAAGAAACAAACATCATTCCAGATGATCCATTCGCAGAAGAAACTACGGAAATCCCAGAACCAATAAGGATGGATAACGACGACCTTCTCACGAGCCTGGAAAACGAGGCAGCAAAGGTCGAAGCTGACGACATGGGCCTGGATATAATGAGAGACATGAAAGATAGAAAGGTTACATGCGAAGAGCTAGAATCTGATCTAAGGGAGGTAATAATGATATTCAAGAAAACGAGGACAGCAAGTCGAAAAAAGAAAAATAAAACCGAAAAGAGGGATGTATATTAACGATGGGCTATCGTTTAACAATAAAAATTTTCAAAACCTGGACATGGACATGCGATTAGTCATCAATAACCACAGGATAGGCGAAATTGGCGATATTATAACAATTTCAAATAAAAATTTTAAGCTGGTAAACATAGATAAAATCCTGATTAGCTGTGCTGCAGCTTATTATTATCGTATATTCGGCTTTGAGTCACCGAAGGAATTTATTGAGCATTGGGTATCACAACGAAAACCATTTGTGGCAAGTAGCCATGTATATATACATTATTTTGAAATTGAAGAATAGTAAAGCGCAAAAAATGTAAAAAAGTTAAACAGCAAGTTTTCTGTCTTTTGTGCAAGCTCGGATAAATTGTTTTCCCGTGCTAATTAAATTCTCTACAGTATGTAATGTACGGTATCTCCTTATATCGTCGAACAGGTCGTTTAGCCCTAGTTGAGCGATGTATAGGTTGACCAGCACGAAGCCCAGGCTGAGCATAGCGCTCCACCATGAGTACGTGACGAGCCATGTGAAGTCGTTAAACCCGCTCAATGAGTATGCCGCATTATATAAAGTGCATACGGAGAGACATAGCATCAAATATGAGAATATGGTACGCCTTGCAGTAAAACAGAGTATTATGGCGATAGCTGTGGTCGCGAGCATGCCGCCTATGACTATTGGCACGTTGTATGGCAGGTTAGTCAGAATGTATCCCGAGATAGTGTCGAACGATAATGGCGATTTCACTCCCATTTCCAGCACGTCGCCTCCGCATAATATGATCATTAGCGCATGTCCAATCTCGTGGATATAGGTAGTAATATAAGCAAATAGTATGATTAATCCAAATATGCCTATCGCATTTATCGCATATCTTAAGGTATTCCTCTCCATACACACTTCTCCGGCATCATTTATCTGGCGACTTTCTATTACATTTTAGGCTGACAACATTACCCACAAAAGTATGAGTAAGTAAAATCCGGCATAAATCAACAGGGCAATAATTACAATTAGGGAGTATCTTTGTATACATAAAGCATCTATGTTATCACCTCGTATTTTATTGCTCAGTAACGCCTTAATTAGAGGGTATCGAAATAATCATATATAAAGATTTCGATTTCTGATTATCATAAAATATCAACATTTTCGATTAGCATTATATTTGGACATATTTTTTCATCATAAGAATATAACAAAGATTATATAGCACTATGGTGTTGAAACATCCAATCATGAATGCCAATCGTGAAGAGCTAGCTAGCATAAAAGAGGTTTTAAAAGCTAATCCGAGAGGTATGAATGTACTAGAAATCGCGAAAGCGATAAACATGCACCGCCAATCGGTAGCAAAATACATGGAAATGTTAACTATCTCAGGGCAAGTCGATGTTAAGGCTTTTGGCCCATCCAAAGTATATTATTTATCTCAGCGCCTGCCAATCTCAGCCATTTTAAATATATCTTCAGACGTCATCATCAAGCTTGATAAAAATCTTATGATTATGGATGTTAACGATGCATTTTTAAAATTAATAAAAGCTGAGAGAGACGAAATATTAAATAAAAATATAGATAGTTTGCCTTTTATCCATCAACTTGACCCTGCCATATTATCTAATATAGTCGAGGCAATCAATGGTAAAGAATCTGTGGTTGAAACTTTGTATAAAAACACGGATGCTGAAAAATTTTTTAACGTTAAATTCATTCCATCTGTATTTGAGGATGGGCAACCAGGCGTTATCATCCTTTTTGAGGATATAACGGATCGAAAATTAATGGACATGGCAATAAAAGCGAACGAGAAAAAGTTGAGGGGCATCATTGAACAATCTTTTGACGGAATCATGATCACAGACAAGCACGGCATAGTTATCGAATATAACAGAAGTCTACAACAGCTCACCGGGGTTAATAAAGATGATGTTTTAGGCAAGTACATCTGGGATGTCCTATTTCATATAATGGAAGCCAAGGACGAGAGCGTATACAGAAAAATTAAACTAGAACTAAAAGATTTGCTCAAAAATGATCGTGAGACGTATAAGCATCACGAGATAGAAATCGTTCGCCCGGATAAATCAAGGCGGATCCTGCAAATCATAACATCTCTCATAAGGACCGAGAATAGCTACTTGTTATGCAGCATCGCCCGTGACGTTACCGAACGGATAAAAATGGAAAAGGCGTTGCAGGAACGCGATGAAAAGCTACGCGTCCTGATAGAGACTATGCAAACGGGCCTGGCAATACATCAGGGAGAGCAGTTCATCGATGTAAATAAGGCTTTGGAAAAGATGACGGGGTACTCGAGAGACGAGCTTTTAAGCATGAAATTTTGGGATATCGTGCACCCCTATTATCGGGACATGGTTAAAGAACATATACTTGGCGTACATCAAGCGGAGGGGCAGGCCCCTTCAACATGTGAATGCAGGATTGTCACGAAAAACGGGGACATTAGATGGGTTGAGTTAAACGTGGGGCATGTAACATATGAGGGTGAGCAATGGAACATCATATCCTGTGTTGATGCGCAAAGCCGAAAAGAAGTTAATGACGCGCTAAAAGAAAAACAGATTAATTTTAACAGTGCGAAGCATTTTTCCAGTTTCGGAAGCTGGAAATGGGATATTAAAAGTAATAAAATGGACTTGTCTGATGAGACTTATAATATTTTGGGCATACAGCGGCCAAAAAACTCAAAAGATGTGCTTATAGACCGTGAAAAATTTTTAAATGTAGTCCATCCTGATGACAGGGATAAAATAGCGAATAGTGCTGAAGCGGTATTGCAAAAAAGAGGTAAACAAAGTGAACGATTGAGGATTATCAGGCCGGATGGAACGGAGCGCGTTATCCGTGTTGAGGAGGAAGCCATTTTCGATGAGTCGGGCAACCCGATGGCGATATACGGTGTATGGCATGACGTCACCGAGTATAACCATCTTGAGGAGGAGCGGGATAAGCTGGCCGCCCGGCTAAAAGAGTCTGCGGACATGCTTTCCGCCATCGTGTATGCGACTGAGAATGCCATGTCAACGCCGAACCTGGACGAGTTCCTTTCTTCAGTGCTCAACAGGCTTGTCCACCTCGTGAAGGCAAAGTCCATCGTGCTTCTTTTAAGGGACCCTGATCGGATATACGTCAGGGCTGGCGTCGGGGTGGACGACCTTGTACGGGCCAGGCTGTCGACTCCCGCGACGAAAGGCTTTTCGTGCATGATCACGCCGACGGGGGAGCCGCTTTATATAGAGGATGCCCAGTCAGAGCCGAGGGCTAATAATACCGTATTTAAGGAGATTGGCGTACGCTCCATGCTTGGCGTGCCCGTTAAGCATCGTGGAGAGGTGGTAGGGGTGCTTCACGTCGAATGGGGGGATGTTCATCCATATAAGAAAGAGGAGCAGGACGTCTTGCAGGTCATCGCTGACAGGTGTGGTGCCGCTATAATGAACACGATGCTGTATGAGAGGACGAAAAAATTGATGTCGCAGGCCAGGTATAAGGTTAGCAAGGGCTTTTAAGGCTTATGCTTTTATCTTTTTTATGATGCCTTGCGCGCATGATATGCCCATTGCGGCGGCGGGCACTATGCCGCGCGTCACGCCGGCCCCATCGCCGGCAACGTATAGATTATCAACGACTGCAACCTCGAAGTCTTCCCTGGTCTCCGGGCGTATTGCCGCAAACTTTATCTCGGGGGCGTAAAGCAGGGTCGCGTCGGAGGCTACACCTGGCACGACGCGGTCGAGCATGTCCAGGCCTTCCAGGATATCGGTGACGACGCGATGTGGCAACGCCATTGATATGTCTCCAGGCGTAACCGCCTTCAACGTGGGGTTTACATAGCTTCTCTTGAGCCGGTCCCAGGTCGATCGCCTGCCCTTCTTGAGGTCGCCCAGGCGCTGCAGCAGCGGCTTCCCGCCCCCTATAGTCTTCGCCTGCTCAGCTATAGTGCTACCATACTCATTCGTATTCTCGAGAGGCTCAGTAAGGGCTATCTTCGTCAAGAAAGCGAAGTTCGTATTACTTGAGCGGCAATTTCTCTGCGAGTGGCCGTTCACTCCCACCCCGGACTCATAGGTATCCTGCACCACAAAGCCATATGGGCAGGTGCAAAAAGTCCGAACGAGGTCATCATAAGTCGGGGTATACATGCGGAACTTCGGGTCCCAGTTAGTTTTGACGGCCTCCTCGTAGACGACGGCGGGCACTTCGACCCTCACCCCTACGTCAATCGGCATGTACTTGATGGGGACGCCGAACTTTTTCATCTGCTCGCCAAGCCATGTGCTCCCTGAGCGGCCCGGGGCCAATAAGACGAAATCAGCCATGTATCGCTTGCCCCCAGCCATCACTCCAATAGCCTTATTATTCTTTGCGATGACGCTCTCAACGGTCGTTTCCAGGAGGAATCTAACGCCTCGCTTTTCCAGGTCAGCCTTCATGGAGCCGATCACTTTGGGCAGCATGTCGCTGCCGATGTGCTTCTGCCTTATCGGGATAAACTCGATGCCGTTTGCAGCCGCACGCTGCACGAGCGGAGTGGGAGGCACATGAGGGTCTTCGGGCGGCGCGCCATGCTTCACGAAATATGCATCGACCATCTCAAACAGCTCTTCAGCACGCTTCATGCCCACAAAGTCTACGAGGTCGCCCCCTATCAGCGGGCTCAGGTTGAGCTTTCCGTCAGACATGCCGCCCGCCCCGCCGACGCCCGCAGTCACGCTACAAACATTACAATAAATACAATCCCTGCCCTTCATGACCTGGCAGGTCCGCTGCCCTATATCCCTGCCCTTCTCGATGATGAGCACGTCGGCGTGGCCGGCCAGCTCGTTGGCAGCGGCCAGCCCTGCAGGTCCTGCCCCGACGATTATGACTTTGCGCTTCGTCGCTATCCCTTCAATAAGGAGTTTGCCGAATATGATATAATGATTTCTCTGCCACAAGGATAAAGCGACATGCCGCCATACTTGATACTCGGTTGTTAAAGATATGGAGACAGTTAAGGATATCTGCGACTTAATCAGGACACGTTTTGACGCAATGGATAATGCACGGGAGGGAGCGCTGGCCGCCTCCAGGAAAATAACGAGATATTCGGGAGACTCTATTAAGGCTATCCATCGTGGAGAATGGGAGCAGGCAGAAAAGCTGATAAGCGAGACCTCAGGCATGAACGGCTTCCTCCATGACTCGCTCAAGGAGTTCCCGGAGGTCTACTATTCTGGCTACGTAGAGGATGCCCAGGCCGAGTTTGCAGAGGTGTCCATATTGTATGCAGTGTTGCGGGGCAAGGACCTGCCGACGCCGGAAAGCCTGAGGGTAGAGAACGCCGCCTACCTTAAGGGCATGGGCGACACGGTTGGCGAGCTCAGGCGTCATATACTGGACCTTATACGGAAGGGCAGGCCGGAGGATGGGGAAAAGTACCTGGACATCATGGACGAGTTCTACGTGGAGATGATGTCATTCGACTATCCTGATGCCATCATGCATGGCCTGCGCAAAAAGGTAGATGTGGCTCGCTCGCTAATCGAGCGCACCCGTGGGGACCTTACTAACGCATTAGAGATTAAAAGGCTTCACGAGTCGATGGGGCGGTTCGAGGAGAATTTTAAAAGATAAGGTGCCCCATATCTATGCCTCCTTTTATCACGCAGGGCATATATACCTAAACGTCATGTTAAGACGACCGATATGGCCCGGAGCATATTCAGCCGCTACGGACGCCAGGTCTGGATACTGGTTGCAGGCTCGTTAATTAACACGTTTGGCACCTCGATAGCCTACCCGTTCGTCTCGCTCTACCTGTTCAAGTACAGGGGAGTGCCTATGGCTGACATCGGGCTTGCGTTGCTTGTTGCCGCCGCGGCAGGGGGCATCGTATCTGTGGCCGGCGGCGAGCTTTGCGACCGCTTCGGGCGGAAGATAATGCTGAACGTGGGGCTGTTCACGCAGATGGCCGTCTTCTCCCTCATGGGGTACGCCATAATGGCAAACATGGGGTTCGCCGAATTCTTGCTGCTTATGGCGCTGAAGGAGGCCTCAGGCGGCCTGTACCGAAACGTCCCGCAGGTGATGGTTGCTGACACGGTGGAGGCGGGGGACAGGAACGGCGCCTTCAGCCTGCTGCGCATCGGCGGAAACCTTGGCTTCGCCCTGGGCCCCGTCTTCGGCGGCATGCTGGCATCTTACTCCTATGCTGCCATGTTCATAATCACGGCTCTTACCAGTGGCGTCTACATGCTCATCTCCATCTGCATGCTTCGTGACACCAGGCCCGATGAAAGAGATGTGGCAGAGCATGTAAGCCATGCTCCATTGTGGAACGATACGCCCTTCCTCATCTATTGTGTGGTATCAGCCCTCGGCTCGCTCGTCTACTCAAACCTGTTCACCACATTTGGCACGTTTGCGGGCGGCTTCGTGCAGGTGTCCGAGGCGATGGTGGGCCTGATTTTTTCCTTGAACGGCTTCATGGTGGTCTTCTTCCAGCTTCCCATAGCCTTGTACCTGGAGCGCTTTAAGCTGACCACTTCCCTGATCCTGGGCTCATTATTTTACGCGGTAGGCTTTGGCATCGTGGGCTTTTGTACCGACTTCTGGACGCTGTTTGCGAGCATGTTTATCATCACCGTAGGCGAGCTTGTCGTTACCCCCGCATCTCAGACTCTTCTCTCCGAGATGGCTCCTCCGGAGGCTCGTGGCCGCTACATGAGCTTTTCAGGTTTTATCGGTAACGTTGGCTCGGCATGCGGCCCTGCGTTTGGGGGACAGCTGATGGACCGCTTTTCCGCCAATATAATGTTGATGTGGCTCGTCCTCGGAGCCTTAGAGTTAGCCTGCGCTGCCGGCTACCTCTACCTGCGGCTCAGGCTGTCCGCCAGGATGGATGATGTGAGGTCGACGGCGGTTTAAAGCCGAATTGTAAAGCACATCTTAAATGTGCTGTGAGATGGTCGAACACATAAATGGTAAACTATATACTCTTCGAGCCATCTATAATCGTTCAATTTGTAAGGAGATAACCATGCCAGAGTTCCCATGCAACAAGCCAGTATTAGTGACCTGCGGGCTGCCATACGCAAATGGGGCCTGCCACATCGGCCACCTGAGAACGTATATACCAGCGGACATGTTCGTGAGGACTCTGAAGATGATGGGCCAGGAAACGATATTCGTCTGCGGCTCTGACGCCCATGGAACGCCGATAGTGGTCAACGCCGAAGAGCAGGGCATCACGCCTGCTGAACTCGTCCAAAAATACCATAAGGTCTTCCAGGAGACCTTCAAGAAATTCGGGATATGCTTCGACCACTATGGCAGCACGGATGACCCCGAAAACCACGAGCGCACCCGCTCAATCGTCGAGGACCTTATCAGGAATGGATACGTATATCCCAAGGATATTAAGGTCGCGTATTGTGGCCATTGCCAGCGCGGCCTGCCAGACCGCTACGTGGAGGGTACCTGCCCATACTGCGGCGCTTTAGCGAGGGGCGACGAGTGCGACATAGGCTGCCAGAGGCACCTGGAGCCTGGCGACATACTTGACCCGAGGTGCCGGATCTGCGGCGGCAAGGCAGAGACGCGCGTCAAGCAGCACTTCTTCTTTAAGCTGTCGGCATTCGGGCCGTTCTTAGCCGAATACTTAAATAATCTACACGCCACGCCAAACGTTAACTATGCCAAAGAATGGGCCAAGGACCTGAAGGATTGGTGTATAACCCGTAACCTGGAATGGGGCGTCAAGTTCCCAGGCCATGAGGATCTGGTCGTCTACGTCTGGGTTGACGCGCCAATAGGGTACATAGCCTTCACCGAAGAGTACATGAACTCCATTGGCAAGGACTGGAAGGCGATATGGAAGGGCGACTCGCGCATCATCCACTTCATCGGCGGGGACATAATCTATCATCATTGCATCTTTTGGCCTGCCATGCTAAAGGGGGCCGATTACACGCTTCCCTGGGGAGTCGTGGCATCGGGCATGATAAAAATTAATGATAAAAAGTTTTCCAAGAGTAGAGGGTATATCGTGTGGGTCGAGGATGACTACCTGGCCCATGGGTTCCACCCTGACCTGCTGCGCTACTACATCTTGAGCTACACTTCTCACACGAAGGATATCAATTTCTCGTGGAAGGAGTTTCAGACAAAGGTGAACAAGGAGCTGGTAGGCAGCCTCGGCAACTTCGTGAACCGGGTATTGACATTCATCGAGTCCAAGGGATTGAATGTAGGAGGCGAGATAGACCCGGCCGTGAGGGAGGCTATCGCCGGCGCGGTGAGCGTGGCGAAGGCCGAGATCGAGAACTATGAGTTTAAGAAGATATGCGACTCTATTATAACTTTGGCGGACTTTGGGAACACGTATTTCCAGGCCCATGAGCCCTGGAAGCTTATTAAGGAGGATAAGTCGGCGTGTGAGAGCGTATTGTATAATTGCGCCCAGATCGTGAAGGCGTTGGCCATATTGTCGTGGCCCGCGATGCCCGCTAAGGCGGAGGAGACCTGGGGCATGCTGGGCTATGATAAGGCGAGCCTGGCTAAGAAGAGCTTTGATGATGCGCTGGTGCCCTATGATGGCGGCTTGAAGCGCCCGAAGCCCACGATACTATTTTCAAAGCTTGACGATAAAAAGATAGCTGAGATGGAAAAGATCCTGGAGGAGCGGGTAGCAGCGGCGGAGGCGAGGGCGGCTGGTAAAAAGGCTGCCGAGGCCCCTAAGGTCTCTTTTGAGGATTTCCAGAAGCTGGACATTCGCGTTGGCAAAGTGATAGCAAGCGAGCGTATAAAGGGTAGCAAGAAGCTTTTGAAGAATCTGGTGGATATTGGGGAGGGCGCGCCCAGGCAGATTGTGGCGGGAATCGCTGAGCAGTATACGCCTGAGGAGATGGTTGGAAAGACCGTTATCGTGGTCGCTAACCTGGAGCCTGCCAAGATCATGGGCGTGGAGTCTAATGGCATGCTTTTGGCTGCTGACTCTAATGGCGCTACCCTGCTGGCGCCTGAGAAGCCGTCGGCGCCCGGCACCAGGGTCCGCTAAATGGCTATTCTGGCCTCCTTTTTATCATGGCAATGGCGCCAAAGGCTGCGATTGCGAATAAAGCTGGCAACGCTGGAGTGGGTTTAGGTAAGGATGGCGGCAGCGACGCTGGCGTAGCTGAAGGCTCTGGCGTTGGCGTGGCTGGCTTAACGTACACATAGTCAGGTATGGCCACGTTCGCCGTCACAGTGCCCTGGCCCTCATAAAGGCTAAAAAGCCTATAATAAACATGCCCATCTTTCTCGGCAGTCACGTTGTATGAGCCCGCGGGCACGTATACAAACGTGTACGTCCCGATGGCGGCGGTCCTCCCATCATTAGATAGCTGCGGGTTATCCCTGGCGGCGAGCATTTTCACGTTAGCCGTGCCATTCCATATCCATAAAGTTACAGTGGCCTCTGGTACGCCGTTCTTATTCTGGTCGGTCACCATGCCGGATACGGTTCCCCAGCCGACCACGCGGACCCTGCAAGTATCGCTCAGCCTGTGCCCATACATTATCTCAGACTCGGCGGTGATGTTCACCCATCCGCTATGATTTCTCGCTATCAGGAGAATCCTGGCTTGCCCGCTAGCATCGCTCGGCCTGGTCCTGTTAGGCTCTAGCACTGCAACGCTATCGTTATCGGATGAGAAGGTTATCGGGATGCCGGCCATGCGATATGGCGCCCCATTTAGGTAAAGTTGGGCGATTATCACGGATACGTGGACGCTCTGTGCCCCGAGCTCATCGTATATCGTATAGTTAATGCCCTGCGCATCCTCTATTGTGAACGCAGGCGACCCATTTTCAATCGTGACCGGAGACCAGTATAGCGTTTTATTCTGCGCCTCCTCCGCCTGCACGGACACGCATGATACAAAACAAATGATAGCCAGCAAGCCTATGATAGTTAAAGCCCTTCGAGACATATCAAGCACCCAATACCCGATAGCGTATATATTTTCTCGTCCTCGCGTCCGCCCACAATCCTTTTTGAGAATCATATTTATAGGTTGGATTTTATATGTATCATATATAGCGTGCATATGGAGAATAAGCGCTTAAAGCGTGGTGAATGACATGATGAAGATGACGGAAGCTACCCCTAGCCTGTTCGAGCAGGTCAACTACCCGAAGGACCGCAATAACATGACCGACCTTGAGA
The DNA here is from genome assembly GCF_000251105.1 of Methanocella conradii HZ254. Taxonomy (GTDB): domain Archaea; phylum Halobacteriota; class Methanocellia; order Methanocellales; family Methanocellaceae; genus Methanocella; species Methanocella conradii. The sequence goes on from NC_017034.1 coordinate 1,854,869, forward strand.
AGAAGCACTGGCCGAGGATTGAGTGCCCCGACACGGTGGAGGCGAACAAGCCGTTCGATGTAACTGTTAACGTTGGAGTGGGCATTGACCACCCCAGCGAGCTGGCGCACTTCATAGAGTGGATTAGCATTGGCCGGACTGAGGGGAACCTCGAGATGTGCCGCGTGGGCCTATCGCCCAAGTTCTCCCATCCCAGGGCCACCTTTAGGGTTGCACTGGATAAGAGCACGACGCTCGTGGCCCGTGAGAGCTGTAACCTGCATGGCATCTGGGAGAATAAGAAGGATATAAAGGTAAAATAGCCTATATCATTTTTAATCCAGAACTAACGGACGGCATTAACTATTTATAAGGGTTGAAGAGTATAGTAGCCTAAAATTGGCTTTGGCGGGACAACGAAATCGACAAAGCCCATGATATTCATGATGCGTTTATGAACGCTCTTCTGATTGGAGGAACACTAAATGAAGCAGCAGACTGAGATCAAGACCTTGAAGGAAGGCAAGTTTGTGATCATCGATGACGAGCCGTGTACGATTGTTTCGGTGCAGCACTCTAAGCCGGGGAAGCATGGCGCCGCCAAGGCCAGGATAGATGCCATTGGCCTGTTTGACGGCCAGAAGCGGTCCATTGTGCAGCCGGTCGACGCCAAGGTCTACGTGCCCATCGTTGAGAGAAAGACTGCCCAGGTGTTATCTATTGCGGGCGACGTGGCCCAGCTCATGGACACGGCCGACTACTCGACTTTTGAGCTCAAGATACCGGAAGAGCTTAAGGACAAGGTCAAGCAGGGCGAAGAGGTAGCCTATATTTCTAGCATGGGCAAAATGAAGATTCAGATGAGAACCTGAATTTTCTTTTTTAGGTGATTTCGGCTATGAAGGGAAACCTGTTCGCCGACGCCTGCAGTTCCTTTGACGATGCCACTTTCGTGCTTTTCGGGGTGCCCTTTGATGGCACTTCGTCTTTTCGGACTGGCTCCAGGTGGGCGCCCATGGAAATGAGGAAGGCCTCGTATAACTTCGAGACGTATAACGGTGACCTGGACGTGGATCTCGTGGACGTGCCGGTGCACGACATGGGCGACATCGAGGCCTACTGCAGCGTTGACGATACGCTGGACGCCGTATATGACGTTGCGTCGGGCATCGTTAAGGCAGGAAAGCTCCCCATAATGATGGGCGGCGAGCACTCGCTCACCTATCCTTGCGTTAAGGCCTGCGGCAAAGTGGGCTTCGTGGTAATGGACGCCCACCATGACCTGAGGCAGGAGTATGGCGGCCTCAGGAATAACCACGCCTGCGTCTCCAGGCACATCATTGAGGACCTCGCTGACAGGTATGTATCTATAGGCATAAGGAGCGGCACTAAAGAAGAGTATGAGTACGTGAGGAATAAGGGAATCATGTCTTTTACCGCTAACGATGTCGATGCAATGGGCATTGACGCCGTGCTCAGGGAGACTGAAGCGTACCTGAGGGGCTGCGACAGGATATACCTTTCATTAGATATGGATGCCATCGACCCAGCATATGCCCCTGGACTGGGGACGCCGGAACCATTCGGCATGACTCCCCGTCAAGTGAGGGAGGTCATCAGGCGCCTGGCCCCAAAGACCGTTGGTTTCGACGTCGTGGAGATATCCCCCGTGTATGACCACGGCGTGACCGCCATCCTCGGAGCAAAGCTCATCAGGGACTTCATAGCGGCAAAGTGGAAGTCGATGCAAGCTTAAAGGGCCAAAAATTATATAAGCTAGTCAACATATTGTAGGTAAGTCTTCGCCACAAAAAAGAACTTCATACACATCGAGCTTAACAATGATTTAAGAGGGTTATCAATGGCAAAAATGCATACGAGAAGGAAGGGAAGGGCAAGGTCTGTAAGGCCGGTCAGGAAAACCCCTCCCGCATGGTTAACTATTAAGAAAGAAGAAGTCGAAAAACTTGTGATAAACCTAAACGCCCAGAACGTCTCCATGAGCCAGATCGGGCTAATATTAAGGGACAAGTATGGAGTTCCGGACATATCGCAGGTCACGGGCAAAAAGCTAAAGGCTATACTTGAGGAGCATAGCGCCGCTCCTAAGGTCCCCGAAGACCTGACGAACCTCATAAGGAAGGCCGTCGGCCTGCATAAGCATCTAGAAGGCAACCCAAAGGACCTCCATAATAAAAGGGCCCTGCAGTTGACCGAGTCTAAGATACGCAGGCTGTTGAAGTACTACCATGCCAGCGGCGTACTGCCAAAGGACTGGGTATACACGCCTGAAACGGCTGAGATCCTCATCTCGAGATAAGCTCTGGGCTTCAGGTGGCCTCGTAATGGGCGGCACGTCTAAGCTGGATGAGCTATCAGGCATCGCTAAGCCCGCTGCCGATGAGATAAAGGCGCAGAAGTTCGTCCGGGTCGTGTCGCACCACGACGCGGACGGGATAACCGCCTGCGGCATCGTCTGCCACCTGCTGCAGCGGCTTCGAATCCCTTTTCAGGCGACTATTATCAGCAATCTGGATAGCTCTATAGCAAAATTCGTCGACGCCGGAGATTTCGTAATCTTTTGCGACATGGGGTCCGGCCAGCCGGACATTGTCAACAGGTTTCACGCCGTCATACTGGATCATCATGTACCGCAGGAGGGACACTCGCAGGTACACGTGAACCCCCACCTCATCGGCATCGACGGCGGCTCGGAGGTCTCCGCCTCAGGGGTCGCTTACTCCCTTGCGAGGATTATGGGCAATAACGTAGACCTGGCTGGCCTGGCAATTTCAGGAGCGATAGGCGATAAGCAAAAGATGCAGGGGGCTAACAAGGACATCCTGGACGAGGCCGTTAAAGCCGGCGTGGTCGCCGCGTATAAGGGGCTGAAGCTTGGCAGAGGCCCCCTCGAGAAGGTCCTTGCATGCTCCATCGACCCTTATTTTGATTTTTCCGGCAGGCTTGAAGAGGCGAGAAAATTCCTCCAGGAATTAAAGCTGCAGGGCAACATCGAGTCTCTATCCCAGGAAGACCTGAAGCGGCTTTCGAGCGCTCTGGCGCTGAAGCTTCTGAAGAAGTCTCCGCCGGACACCATCGACTCCTTGCTGGGCGAGGCATACGTTCTAAACAGGGAGCTTATAAAGGACGTGTACGACTTCACGAATACCGTTAACTCGTGCGGTAAGCTGGGCGTGCCGGGCCTGGGCCTGTCTGTTTGCCTGAGGCATGAGCCCTCGGTGGCTGAGGCCGAGTCGAAGCGGTTCGAGTACTCCGAGCAGATATTGAGGGCTTTGCACGACGCCATCGCCCGCATCCATGAGTGTAGCTCTTTCAGGTACGTGGAGATATCCTGCTCAGACGTGACAGGCGCCATAGCCTCCACGATAATAAGGTACGTTATGCCCGATAAGCCCATAATAGTGCTTAACACGGAGGATGGCAACGTCAAGATATCCGCCAGGGGGACGACCGACCTTATAAATAGAGGGCTAGACCTTTCCGTGGCCATCAGGGAGAGCGCCAAAAAGGCTGGCGGAAGCGGCGGCGGCCATAAGATAGCGTCGGGCGGCATGATACCAAAGGGCGGCGAAAAGGCTTTCCTCGAGGCGCTTGACGCCATCATAGGAGGCCAGCTTAATGGCCAGGTGTAGGGCCAGGCTCTCCATCGCTTCCTGTGATGCCAGGCTCATATCCCGGTCCATTAGCGCCGATAACCTTCCAAATGTTAGGACTCGCTATGAGGATGGCTTCGTCATAACTGAGGTTGAGGTCGATAGCATTGGCTCTTTGCTCGCCACCCTTGACGATGTCCTCGTGAACGTCAAAGTTGCCAACGACGTCTTATGTGGCCTTAACGCTGACGAGGACATGAGGGATTAAGTGGATGCTTGCTCGTAGCGACATTTAAATAGGCATAAAAAATTAACGTGCCCTGTGCCGGACTTGAACCAGCGACATCCAGATCTTCAGTCTGGCGCTCTCCCAACTGAGCTAACAGGGCCTACGCAATAAAGCAATTAAACGGCCTCGTATTTGAATTTTTGGTTTATGGTGGGGGTAAAGGGATTCGAACCCATGACCTTCCGGTTATGAGCCGGACGCTCTAACCAGGCTAAGCTATACCCCCGCCTAAACGCCGCCAACAGGACTCGAACCTGTGACATGCTGGTTAACAGCCAGCCACTCTACCAACTGAGTTATGGCGGCATCTGCGGGCTTGACACCACTTCTACTCGCATCTATCATATTTATATCTAACGGTCATCCTCTTATGCGTTTTGGCTGTACATAAGGGGTGCACATGGTTTGTTGATTATTTCAGTCTATTAATTATTTGCAGCAGGCAGCCTCACCACAAACCGGCAGCCCTTTGTATAGTCGCCTGGCACGCGATCCTCCACCCATACGCTCCCGTGAAAATCCTCTACTAAGGTCATGACAAGGTAGAGGCCGAGGCCGCCCGTACCCCTTTTGATGGCCCTCCTCCCATGCCGAAACAGCTGCCTCTTAACCTCATCCTGTATGCCGGGGCCATCATCCTCGATGCTGACGCGGCAATAGCGCTTACCGTTAATCGTCTCGCTTTTCAAGAGCACTCCTATGGTGAGCGGGCCGCTCGAGTGCTTTATGGAGTTGCCGATAATATTTGAAAAAACGTCCGACAGAAGGTCATTAGCATAGACAGAGCATTCACACTCGGCCCTAAAGTCAATCGTGATGCTGCGGCCCGCGACGTTATAGTACTGGGGCATCAATCGCTCCAGCATCTCTTTCAGGCTTAGCTTATGAAATAGCAGGTTGCCGCCCTTAGCCTGCTGCAGCTTACGCACGTTCGATATGAGCTGGGTGCTATTTTTCAACGCCTCCATGGGCTTGGATAAAAGCTGCATCTCATTTTCATCAAGCTTAAGCGTTTCAAGCGCCATCTCGAGGAAGCCAAGGCCAATCTGGTTTAGGTTATTGATATCATGGCCCATGAGGTCGAGGTATAGCTCCGCCTGGGCCTTGGCATCCTGCAGCTCCTCCTCAACCTTCTTCCGCCGTGTGATATCCTGCTTGATGCCGTATAGCCAAAGTGGCTCGCCATCCGGGCCCCTTTTAAGCTTATCTGCAACGCAGTTAATATAACGGATAGAGCCGTCTGATGCGATAATCCTGTAATCGATGTTGAAAAGCCTGTTTTCTTTTAAGGCCACCTCTACCGATTTTTCCATCATTTCCCTGTCCTCGGGGTGGATACGGGACATCAGCCACTCACAGGTAGGCCGAATTTCGCCCGGCTCGTAGCCGAAGATCCTGAATATCTCATCCGACCACTGCATCTCGCCGGTCTTAAGGTTCCACGCCCAATTTCCGATATGGGCTATTCTTTGGGCCCTTGAAAGGATGGCCCTGCTTTTTATAAGCGCTTTCTCGGCTTTCTTGCGCTCTGTGACGTCTATTGCTGATACCAGGCCGGTCGGCTTTCCCTCTAATGATATTAATTCGGAGGATATCTCCAGCCATTTCTCGCGCCCATCAGGGGTCAATACTCTAACCTCGTACCTGCCCGGCACCTTTTCCCCGCGTAGCCGGGCGGCCGCCCTTTGTCTGACTATTTCACGTTCAGCGGGGTGGATAAAGCTGGTAAGCTCCATGTTTAAAAGCTCTTCACGTCCCAACCCTACCATTAACTCCGTCGTCCTGTTAACATATATCAGCTTGCTATCCCGGTATAGCAGGATGGCGGCGGGCGACGACTCTGCGAGTATCCGGAACTTTTCTTCGCTTTCCCGCAGCGCCTTTTCAGCATGCTCGCGCTCTATCATCTCGCCCTTCAAGGTCTCGTTGATGCGGCTTAGCTCAGCAGTCCTTTCCCTGACGCGGGTCTCCAGGCTATTATATACCATATCCTTTTTTTCCGATATTGTCCCGACAATGTAGGCGACTATCAGGAACATTGAGGCCCTTAAAAAAGTGTTATAGGTGAACGGCCCATCGACCATATAGTTTATCAGTATGTGGAGGGCGCCCAGGAATAGTGCCAGATAAACGGCTTTCTTGTGATACCAGACGCCAGCGATTATAATCGGGATGTAGAAGAGGTGGGTGTAGACGATGTCAATGCCCAGTATAACGTTAATATAAAATGCCATGAATACGGTCGCCAGTATCGTCGCGCCCAGCACGATTGGCTTACATAGTCTATAAGCCACGCTTATATCTACAGATATAAGGACTCCTCAATATCTAATATGCTAATAATAATTAATATTATTTGAAAAAATAATGAAACTTCGCCTGTATCCTAGCTTCAGCAGCATGAGGCCTCCTTATCGTACCAAAAAGGACTTTATTCTAGAGGACATCCATATATCGATGATGCATATGAAGCTTAGTGCCATCCTCATCATTGGGTTAATGTTAATATGCTTTATCACCCCCGCATTTGCGGAGCGTGTTTACGTGATGGATGCAGAGTACCCGGAAGACCCGAACGGGAATCCACGGGCTGTCCTGGTACACTTCGAAAAGGCCGTGGAGTCGGACACTTCAGACGTGTTCTCCCCGGTAAACTTCCCATCAGACCAGTACAAGTACGTGACAATATACTATTCGCTATACAACCCATCTGACAAAGACGTGGAGTATGAGTTCAACGTCTCAATCAGGGACCAGGAGAACAGGTCCTTTAGTGCCGACGAGTTCATCCTGGCAGAAAAGGTGCCCGCACATGGCAGCCTCCAAAACAGGGTAAAGTGCTTCGCAGTCTACAGGAATTCGACCAACTTGCAGCTCGTATGGACTGATAAGGAGGTCAATCCTCCCTGGGACCACTATGATACTTTTATAGACCTTAAGTTCCAGGATGCCACGCCTACGCCTACTCCTACGCCTACTCCAACGCCTACTCCGACGCCTACTCCTACGCCATCAAACCCCGCAGGGCAATGCATGCCATTCCTTCCAGTGGGATTGATAATAGGGGGGGTTGGCGGAGCGGGAGCGCTAATCAATAGGCATAAGAAGCGGCGATAGCATGGACGCCATCATAATCTGCGTGGGCGACGAGATCCTGTCCGGAGACGTCACAGACCTCAACTCGACGTGGCTCGCCAAACGCCTCGCAGAGCTTGGCACGATTGTGAAGAGGATTGAAGTCATACCTGATGACGTGGCAGCTATATCTTCCACCGTTAAAAGCTCACGGGCGGACAAAGTCTTAATCACGGGGGGACTTGGCCCAACGCACGATGACGTGACCAGGCAGGCGATAGCGGTGGCCTTCGGCAGAAAACTGGCCAGGAACGATGAGGCCGTGAAGGTCGTAGAGGCCGCCGCAGCCCGGCGTCACGCGTCCCCAAGGCCTCAATCTTACGTTATGGCCGAAATACCCGAAGGCGCGGCGGTGATCTCGAACCCGGTCGGCGCCGCCCCGGGCTTCATCATTGATGGCCGCGTATACGTTTTCCCCGGGGTGCCGGCGGAAATGAAATCGATGTTTGAGCTTGTGAAGGACGATTTCAACGGTAAAAAATTATTCGTAGACTGGCTCGTCACGAGGCGTCCTGAGTCTGATATAGTCTCCGAGCTAAACGAGGCCGTCAGGATGTTCCCTGAGGTCTCGTTTGGCTCCTATCCATCGGATGTGGTAAAGGTCAAGATGAAGTCATACGATCCAGAACGGTTAAGGGCGGCGAAGGAATGGCTTGCAGGGCGCATACTATAGGTGAATATCATGGGCATCAAGGATAGCGCCATGATAGCGGTAAAGGACTGCATGGGCGTGAAGCCCGGAGAAAACGTGCTCATCGTCTCTGACACGGAAAGGGACTTCATCGGCGTCCCGATTTATGAGGCCGCGATGGAGCTGGGCGCGGAGGCGGTCTACGTGGAAATGAAGCCCCGTACCATGAGCGGCGAGGAGCCGCCCGAGCCTGTAGCGGAAGCAATGCTGCACTCAGACGTGGTCATAGCGCCCACAAAGTTCTCTTTGACCCATACTCGGGCCAGGATAAACGCGTGCTCAAGAGGCGCGCGCATCGCAACCATGCCGTTGACAGAGGGCACGAGAGGCCTCATCATGGAGATGTTCTCCACCGGAGGCATGACCGCCGATTACCATAGGATGAAGTCGAACATAAGCCGCCTTCTCTCGCGCCTTCAGGGCGTCAAGCAGGCGCGCATCACGACTGCTCTGGGCACCGATATACTGGTAGAGCTTGGGGGCAGGAAATGGCATGAAGATACCGGCCTGGCGCTGAGGCCCGGCGACTTCACGAATCTGCCTGGCGGTGAGCTATTCATAGCCCCCACAAATGCTAATGGCAGGCTTGTCATCGACGGCACCTTTGGTGACTTTGGCCTGCTCGAAACGCCGCTTGAGCTTTTAATCGAGAATGGCATGGTCGTGGAGGCAAAGGGCGCCCACGCGGACGACCTTAAAGAGCTATTCAAAAAGATGGGCCCAGGTGCCCGCACTGTCGCTGAGCTTGGCATTGGAATGAACCCGAAGGCCCGGCTCTGGGGAATTTTGCTGGAGGACGAAAAGGCCGGCAATACGGTACACCTTGCGCTGGGCAATAATATCGGCTTTGGGGGCACCTGTGACGTCCCCCTGCATGCCGATGGCATCGTGACTAACCCAGCTATTTATATTGATGGGAAAAAGCTCGATATAGGTGAGTATCTATGAGGCTCGATGTGCCAAAGAACCTGTATTTTGACGACCCATACGTAAAGGAGTTTTCGTCCAGGGTGGCCGCCGTGGACGGCAACCTCGTTGAGCTTGAGGATACGTATTTCTTTCCGCAGGGCGGCGGCCAGACTGGCGATACCGGCACAATAGGCGGCGAAAAAGTCGTGAACGTGGTGGCCAAGGACGGCAGGATTCTCCACGTCATGGAAAACGCCACGGCATTCCATGTGGGGGACAGCGTTAAGTGCGCCATCGACTGGGAGAAGCGCTACAGGAAAATGCGCCTGCACTCCGCGTCGCACATCGTGTATTACTTAATGCGCGAAGTATTCGGCGAAGGCTGCGATATCGCGTCGTCCGGCCTGTTAGACGAGAACAAAGAGCGGTCCGATTACTTTTTTAATGGGCCGCTTGATAGGGCTAAGCTCAAGGAGGTGGAAGATAGGGCGAACGCCCTGATCGCGGAAGGCCACGATATTAAGGCTTATAGGGACCCCGCGAACCCCAATGTTTTGAACTGGGAGCTTGGCTCCTGGAAAATGGAGTGCTGTGGCACGCATCCCAAAAACACAAGGGAGATAGGGCGCATCCAGCTATCCAGGGGCAAAAAGCCTGGAAAAGGCAGGGAACGCATAGAGATATCTTTAGCTTAAGGGATTTGCCTAAAACTAATTATATGAGATATAATAAATAAGCACATAATCTGTAACTTTGCATGAACAAAACCTATAAATCATATTAAAGCATAGTATTGGATGGTATTTACAAATAATGATTTATAATAAATAGCGGGTGTGGTAATGGAGAAGAGGGAATTCGAAATATTAAAAACGCTGTCCTATGCGGGCTCAATGGATGTGTTGTTCACCGTGACCAAGGGTAAGACCAAGTTCACGGACATAATGTTCGAGACCAAGTTGAACCCGGGCATATTGAATCGCCTGTTGAAAGCGCTCATCGCATCGGAGGTTCTCGAGAAGGATGTTGATGGCTACCATTTAACTAAGAAGGGCGCCTTGATCGTGTCTTATACTCTAGACATCCTGGCCCTCAATGGAGAAAAAGAAAGCCATCGCGACCTTAAAGAGATATTGTCAACGAAAATTGGGCAGAAGGCAAGGGCATAAATAATTTTTGGGGCGGTTAGCGCCCCCTCTTTATTATCAGGCATGCCGCTCCTAGCATGCATGCTAGCGCGAGCAACGCGGCAAAGCCCGGGGACCGGGCGGTGGTAGGGGCCGGAGCAGAGCTTAAGGAAAGCATGGCTTTATATGAGTCAATGCAGGTGCCGTTATCGTATGCGTCGAACCCCACGGTCACTATCTGGTTGTTTTGAGTCATTATGGATGGCGTTGAGACGTTTTTCGTGGAGTCGGCTTCTATGGATGCGGTGATGTTGTTTAGGGGGTCTTCAATCCATGCCCGGATGGTGATGGGGCTATCGCCGTCATTGGTGGCGGTGATCGTCTCATGGTCAAAGTCCCAGCTTGGCGAGGAGAACACTTTACGTGGGGATGGCGCCGTAACCGGGCTACTTTGTTGTGGTGTGCCCGTCTCGACCTCAGGCGCAGGTGTGGGCGTGAGGATGGGAGCAGATGTCGGCTGAGTATTTGAGGGAGGCTTCGCAGCAGGCGTCGGGGTCGGCGTTGGAACTGGAGTTGGCGTTGGAGCTGGAGTGGGAGTTGGCGTGGCTGTAGCATTCGGCTCAGGGGTCGGAGTAGGCGAGCCTACATCATAATTGATTTCCTGGGTCCCGAGATTATACATTCCCTGGCCATCGTTGGATATGGGCTCGACAGTATCCGTAATGGTGTGGCCATTATAGCTGGCCTTATATGGCAAGGCTGTTTCAAAGGGTAGGCCGCTGATGACGTATATGCCGTCCTGGCCCATGTAATTCGCCGTCGTTGCGGAACTGGAGCCGATGGTGACTGTAGCGCCGTTCGTATACGCTCCATTAACCTTGATGGCTCCGACTACCGTGGCCGTTTCTGGGCTATCGGATAGGGCACACGCAGTTGATATGCACGCTAAAAAGGCAATGATCACGAGCATTTTTAATAATACGCTAGCAGGCCGCATCTTGTATGGCATTTGCACACCTCAAAATGGCTCTCTCCAGGATACGACAAATATTATATAAATACAATATTATATAATTATCGTTTAAATAAAATGTGGTAAATGCTTGAATCATTATAGAAGCAGCGATTTTTATTTATAAGCGCGCATGGCTTAAATGATAATGAGAGGGATACGGTGTCTATTATTACGCTCACGACCGATTTCGGGGACGTATATCCAGCAATCATGAAAGGAGTCATATTATCCATACACCCCGGAGCGAAGCTGGTCGATATATCGCATTCGGTCAGGCCTGGAGACGTGCGCGGCGGAGCGTTTATACTGCGCTTCGCCTCCGGCCACTTTAGCCCGGGAAGCGTTCACCTGGCAGTCGTGGACCCGGGCGTTGGAGGCAGGCGAAGGGCTATCGTGATAAAAGGGGAAAAATATTCCTTTGTCGGGCCGGATAATGGCTTGCTCATGCCTGCGGCAAGGGCGCAGGGAGCGTACAGGGTATACGAGATATCCGACCTCTCCTTTTATGCCAGTAAAGTTAGCCCCGTTTTTCATGGCCGGGACGTGTTCGCGCCCGCCGCCGCATTCCTCTCTAAAGGCCAGGAGATGCCATGCCTGAGGGAAATCACAGACCCCGTAGACCTCGACTTCGGCGTTCCGGAGCTGAAAGACGACAGAGTAGTGGGCAAGGTCATTTACGTGGACGGCTTCGGCAACGTAATAACCAATATTGGCGGAGAAGCCCTCTCAGGCCTGCTACACCTGGGCATGGCCCCAAAAGTTAACGGCGTCGAGATGCCATTCGTCCGCACCTATTGTGACGCCCCCAGGCGTACCCTCGTGCTGCTCGTCGGAAGCCATGGCATGGCCGAAATAGCGTGCAATGGCGATAGCGCATCTACGCTGATGGGGCTAGGCGCAGGGGATAGGGTTACAATATCGTTCCAATAGTAAAGCCTATAATACATGGGGTATAAATCATACAGGTTCTCATGATAAAGCCATACGTAACGTTGATATCGGAAATGACGGTGGACGGAAAGCTGACGCTGAAGAGGGGCCTGTCCAGCAAGATAATCATGGGCCTCATGGACCTGGAGAGCCAGAAGTTTTTGCATAAGAAGCGCACCGAGTTTGACGCCATAATGGTGGGGAGCAACACCATCAAGATAGACAACTCGATCCTGACAAACCGCCTGGTGGACGGAAAGAGCCCTATCAGGGTCGTCCCGTGCTCTGATGCGTCCATACCGCTCGACTCAAACGTGCTAAACCGTGACGCTCCGACCATAATAGTCGTATCCAGGCGGGCAGACGCTCAAAAGGTCCAGATGATAAGGGAGAAGGGCGCGGACGTCATGGTCTGTGGAGATGACCGTGTAGACCTCTCCCTTATGATGGAGCGCCTTGTGGAGAGGGGCATAAAGCGGCTCATGGTCGAGGGCGGCCCTACGCTTATCTGGCTTCTCATTCAAAGGCGCATGATTGACCACATAGTCCTTATTCAGATACCTTACATCATTGGCGGCGACAGCACTCCATCGCTTGTTGGCGGCCCTGGCGTCGACTCTATCGACCAGGTTGTCAGCACGAGGCTGACGGATTTTTATAAGGTCGGAAATCACCTTATCACAGAATACGACGTCATATACAATTCAAAATAGAGCCATAGCTATTTCAGGTATTCCTCTACATATTCGACCATGTCGGATAGCTTGAAAGGCTTTTTAATGTGGCCGGCGTAGAGCGCTACATCCGCTTCTTCTTGAGATATTTCTACCCCCGACATAGCGATGATTAGCGCCTTTTTCCCGGCAGCGGTCTCTTTTAGCATCCTGGCGACTTCGTTTCCAGCGAGGTCTGGTAGCCTGTTGTCTAGCAGGACGAGGTCGGGCTCGAACCTGTTGAACTCGTCGATGCCCTCTTTGCCCGTCATGGCAGCCCTAACTTTTATCCCTCGATTCCTCAGGGCGATGCTCACCAGCTCGCATATTTCAGAGTCGTCATCGACGATAAGCACTTTACGTTCCATATAATCAATAAAGAGACGTGGCTATTTTATTTATGCTTTACGTAGAAGTTTTGGTTTTATAATGTAACGAAAACGTATTTAAGCAAAATACATATTGACTAACAAGGTGGACTTTTAGATTCCAGGGTGTACGTGATGGACATAGAGGGATACGCGAAGAGAGGCCTCAGGAAAGGCGACGCAGACCTACTGGAAAAGCTGGCCAGCCGCATACTAGAGGTCAAGGACATCTCGGAGGATAGCGCAAGAAAGCTAGCAGAGGCGGTCATAGCCGAGGCCAGGGCGACGCTAGACGTCAAGGATGACATCATCGCCAGCCAGCCATGCGGAGTCACGATGGGCGCTTTTGGCGTAGGCTCCAGGGGGCGCGGTGACTTCTACGCCCACCGCAAGATAGCCGAGGTCATCGGAAAGACGGGCGCGGTGTGCGACTCGAGCCAGATGGACGACTCTGGAGTGGTAAAGGCTGGCGGGCAGTACGTCGTGGTCACGGTAGACGGAATGCACTCCAGGCTATCAGATTTTCCGTTCCTTGCAGGCTTTCATTGCACGAGGGCATCGCTTCGTGACCTGTATGTAATGGGCGCAAAGCCGGTAGCACTGTTTTCGGACATTCACGTCGCAGATGATGGAGACGTGTCCAAGATATTTGACTATACTGCGGGCATCACGACAGTCTCAGACCTCATGGGCGTGCCGCTCGTGACGGGCAGCACGCTGCGCATCGGCGGCGACATGGTGATAGGCGACCGCATGACGGGCTGCGTTGGGGCGGTAGGCGTGGCCAGCCAGCTTACAGCCCGCGTCCAATCCAGGCCCGGCGACGTCATCATGGTCAGCGAGGGCGCAGGCGGAGGCACCGTATCGACCACGGCGCTCTACTTTGGAATGCACGAAGTGGTCGAGAAGACTCTAAACGTCAAGTTTTTGGAGGCGTGCGAGGCGCTATTCGAGCACGGCCTCATAGGCAAGATCCACGCCATGACCGACGTGACCAATGGCGGCATCAGGGGCGATGCCTATGAGATAGCCGAGACGGCGGGCGTAAAGCTTCTCTTCTATGAAGAGCGCCTGCGCAGGCTGGTCGAGCCGTCAGTCCTTAAAATGCTCGATACGCTTAGCATCGACTACCTTGGCGTATCGCTCGACGCCCTGCTCATAATCGCCCCGCGGGAAAACGCCGACGTCATCATGAAGGCGATACGCGACAGGGGCGTCAAAATTGACATCGTGGGCGAGGTTAAAGAGGGAAGAGGCGCATACCTGGTGGAGGATGGCGTTGAAAAGGACTTCACGCCGAAGTTCAGGGAATCAGCATACACTCCCGTCAAGAAGGTGGTCGGCGAGGAGACTCCCATGTCGTTCGAGGAGATGAAGGAGAAGGTTGACAGGGCCGCCCTGCACGCCATCCAGAAGAAGGAGCGCATGATCGCCCGCATCAAAGGCAAGCAACGGTAGGCCCGCTGTAAACCTCTAGCTCCTCATTGCTTAACGGGTCATTTACCCCAAACCGAGGACCTTTTTGCCCAGCTACTATCCGGGTAGCGTGCCTGTAGCCTCCTATTGGTTTCGGCCAGGTTAGAGGCGTCATTGGTCTTCTCGTACCTTGCCACTCCAGAGTAGTATAGCGCCTCGGGCGCTACATCGCTGTCCGGGAAGCGGTCGGCCACCGCGTTGAAGCACCTATCGGCACGGTCCCAGTCCTTGCTCTTGAACGCAGCCCTGCCCTCTGCGAAAAGCAGCTGGGCGCAGAAATCGGGCTGGGGCAGGTATCCCACCCATTTGTATATCTCATTGCCGCTATCATCGGCCACGACGAAAGTGGGGGTCCACTCGACTCCATACTTCTTCATCAATTCCTGGGAGGCGTCCTCGCTGGTCTCTAGCATGGCCGGAACGAACTCTTTATCTATAAGCTTTGATACGTTCGGGTCGGGCAGCGTCTTCGCGATGGTCGCCTGACAGCCGCTGCACTGCCTTGAGTGGAAGAACAGCAGCATCAGCTTTTTGGCCCGCTTTGCCTCTTCCATGGCTTTTCGGGCGTCTCCACCCCACCTGAGAGGTTCTTGCATCATAGGCTTCACCATTTGAGTTTCTTGCTTTGCCGTGATAAAACCCGCCCGCGTTTAACGCTGGCTTTATGCGGGGTAACGCCCTGTTTGCGCCATTGGCCGTACAATTCAACATAAGCTTTATTATGGGCTATCGCTTAAAAAGCCCCGTCATCTATGGCCGAGAAACCTTTGTTCGTCGTAGAGGCCTCGAAGAGGGAGCATGCTGCGGCATATGACGAGGCTTCTGACATTTACGATACATATGAAGGCCTCTTTTTCCCTTACCTGTTTGGCAGGATACATGGCTTGCTTAAGGAGCGGTTCATGCCATTGTTGCCTGCTGGCGCCCGCGTATTAGACGTAGGATGCGGCACCGGCCAGCAGACCAGGCTCTTTAAAGAGAACGGATACGAAGTTGTGGGAATAGATATAAGCGAAGGCCTGGTCAGGGTTGCAAGCAGAAAAATGGGCGAGGGCATCTGCCTTGTATCGGACGCTTGTAAGCTCCCCTTCCCCGACGCCACCTTCGATGCCATATCGAGCGCCGGGAGCACGGTAAACCACATACCGGACTATCCCCGCTTCTTCGAAGAGGCCGGCCGCGTGCTGAAGCCTGGCGGCTATCTATTCTTAGAGTCAGACAACAAGTGGAAGCCCGACATTTTGTGGGGCATGGCCAGCGCCCTCGCTGGGGACCCGCTGGGGTATCATGAGACCGCCTCGGAGGTCATTGATCACGTTAAAAGGCCTATCCATGAAGGCTATCCATATATTTTTCCGCTAACTTATGACGATAGTAAGGTTAAGCTGTTGCGCCTCAGGGCCTTTACGCTCCATGAGCTGCGGAGGGAGCTAGAAGGCGTGGGCTGTGAGGTGATAGCGGTATATGGGGCGCACTCCCTGACGAACCTCATCCCCAGCACGGTCATGCTCAAAGACCGCCCGGGACGATTCACCAAGGCCTTATTCTCAATGCTTAAAGTGGTGGAGGACAGGGCTTACGATAAGTGGCCCATAAACAGGATTGGCATGAGCATAATGGTCATCGCAAAAAAAGTAAGCTAAAGGCCCTGAAACTCCCCGTCTTTCATGATAATTTCGCCGCCATCGGCGATGATGCTCGGCGCCTTAAACAGGAAATCACGGTGCGTCCGGCTCTTATTCCGCCCGCCAGGCATGTCCTCGTTAGCGCCGAAGGCGATGTGCAGCGTACCGCCCACCTTTTCATCCTCAAGCAGGTTACCCGTCAGCATCGCCTTGGGGTTAAGCCCTATGCCAAATTCTCCCGCCAGGCTGGCCTCCCTGTCCACGCTTATCAATTCCTGTACGCGCTTCACCAGGGCCTTATCCCTGGACTCCAGGCCGACGATGAAGCCATCCTTCACCCGTATAACAAGCGGCTCCCTGACCTGTCCCAGGTCACCGATGCTTCCATCCACCACGATGGTGCCGTTCATGCTTTCCTCCACAGGGGCGCACCACATCTCGCCGGCCGGCAAGTTACCCATATGGCCAGGCCCGATCGTGATGTCGTCCGCAAAATCGCGGCCCTCGATGCTAAAAGAGACATCCGTGCCAGCCCTCGTCGTCAGCCTTACCGACTTCACCCCGATAAGCTTCCTCTTCAATGCCTCGGCCTTCTTCTTCATCTCCTTAAAGTCCGCGGTCATCGGGTGCTCGAACATGCGCATCTCGACGCCCGGGGAGTGCCCAACTTTAGCCCCGAACCTCGACTCCTCGTGATGCAATGCTATGCGAAACGGCGTCTCCTCGGCAATGCCCTGAAGCTGGTTAAAAAACAGGTCCGGCTTAAGCCTCTCCATGAGCTCCCTCAAGTCCGCGGGGGTATCCTTCAACGGCCGCTTCTCCTCAGGCAGCTTATACGTATAGACCTTAACCCCCTCAAGCTCGAGCGCCTTCTTCGTCAGCTTACATACTCCTTTCGCATGCTCGTCATGAACTATAAGGGCCTTCTGGCCGGCACGAATATCCATTATCTCCTTCAGGGAGCCACGCAGCTTGTAAGCGGTCTCGTCCATATCAATACCTCAGCTTCCTCTCAAGCTCCTTGACCAGAGGGTACTCGTCGATGCCATAGTAGCCAAGGCCCCTGGCATGCTGGTCTGCCGTATACTTCTGGCCGCTGCTCCACATCTCTTTTAAAAATTTGCCGCACTCCTTCTCCTTCCACCACGCGCTTCCAAACTCGTCATCGAGCGCCGCCCTTAGCTGTACCTCGAACATCCAGGCCCTTAAATAGTTGGCCGCATAAAAGCCAGCATCAAGGTCATAGAGATAATGGTACTCGGGATGCTTAAACTTGAGCGCGTCCTCGAGTATAGAGGCGTACAGCCTCTCGGGATTCCTTGCCCCGGCATGCAGCTCTAGCTCGTAAATAAGCTTTGCAGCATAGCGCCTGACCATATAAAGGGTTTCGAAGCTGAGGAACTGTGAGACATTCGTGACGTCATCCTCCCCCATGCCCATGATAGAGGTCAGCCAGGCCTTGTCAGAGATTAAATGCTCGAATAAAAAGGCGTAGGCCTCCGTCACGGAATTATCGCCGAGGTACTTGAACTCGAATGGCATCTCGGCGCTCACGTTGCTAAAGTGCTGGGAATGCCCCATCTCATGGAACAGCGCCCTATAGTCGTCCATCCCGCCTTTGGGCATGATGCACAGCACTACCTGGCCAGGCACCTTTATAGGGCTGCAGAAGGCACGGGGGCTCTTCTTCTCGCGAGGCTCGGCATCCAGCACTATATTAGAATTATCCCTAAGAGACAGTCCTATGCCATCCAGGGTCGCCTCCAGGGCTTTCATCATGTTCTCCTGGGTGAAAAGCCTGTCCAGGTCCCTCGCCCTGAAAAGGTAGCCAATGTCATGCTTGCGCACCTCGGACACGTCAAGCTTCAAGATGTTGCTGCAGACAAGCCTAAAATATCGAGAATAAAGCCGCTCCGTGCGGCTCAGCACGTTCTGCATCTGCTTGCGCAGCCCGTGCAAGTCTATTCCGCTCGCGTCGCAGCACATCTCAACATAATTATCGTAGCCCAGAGCTTCGGCAAGCTCGTGCTCCTTGTTCAAGGCCTCGAGCCTGAGCGGGTTGGCCTCATTAATCACGGGCTCCCTGGCCTTCTCGATGGCCTCTCTCTTATCGTGGTCCGGCTCGTTCGCCAGCGCGACCGCCGCATACCTGAACGGCATCTTCCTGCCCTCGACCTCTACCTCAGTCCTGGTCTCCATCGTGCTGATCTTATCAGAAACTTCAGACGTCTTCCTCCCTATATAGCCCATCAACAAAAAGGCATACAGGTAGTTCATCCTCATCCTGTCCGGCCCGCGCAGGTACGCCCTCCTGTTTTTGACCTCTTCGACCAGCGTCTCGTCCGAAAAAATGCGATCATACCTTTCGTATATAGCGGACGTATTCAGCTCTTCCTTCTGGCCCGATAGGTTATCGTATTGCTCCTTCTCCATCTCCTGCGTGAACTTTTCAAGCTCCGCCCTTATGGGCTCGATGTCTCTCATAAAACGACCAGCCTTTTTAAGATGCGCTGTAAGCGACTTTGTTTAGTTATACCTTGACCGCTATAAGCCTTTCGTCTTTCTGGATTTCTGATAAAAATCCTTTTATTGTTTGAATATGAAATAAATATGAGAGTTTGCGGATGACTGATATAGACAAAAAGCTTTCGGAGTTTTTCAATAAGCAAGAACGCGTTAAGCTCGCATACCTCTTCGGCTCAACGGCTAAAGGAAAGGCGGGAGGGCTGAGCGACATAGATATAGCCGTGTTCCTCGACGAATCCCTGAGCAGGAAGGAAAGGCTTGACCTCCAGCTAAAATTAATATCTGAGCTAGCCGGCGTCCTTAACACTGATAAGGTGGACCTTGTTGTCATGAATGACGCCCCCATCTCGCTCCAGTATGAAATAATAAAGGCAAACCATCCATTACTTATCAGAAATGAGTCAAAACGAATCGACCTTGAGCACAGGATTTTATCAAGATACCTCGATAGGCGCTACTATGAGAAGCGATGGGCGGCTGGTTTCTTGAGAAAGGTGGCTGAGAAGGGGATATAGGCAGGCATGGACGAAAAGGAGAAGATAGCACTAAAGATTAGAAGCATGAAGAAGTACGTTGATTTTTTAAGAAAATACAAGTCAATATCCAGGAAAAGGCTGGAAGATGACTATGAGCTGAAGTCTGCGATAGAGAGGAATTTTCAGCTTGCCATAGAGGCTGCCCTTGACGTCGGCGAAATCATAATCTCGGCAAAAAATTTTGAAAAGCCGGAGGACTATAGAAGCGTTATCCTTACATTGGGGAGGCATAATGTCATCCCGCCGGATTTTGCAGAAAGGTTTGCCAGAGCCGCCGGCTTCAGGAATATACTGGTCCACATGTATGATGAAGTAGATATCGATAAGCTATACGAATACCTGCAGGATAATCTTCCCGACTTCGATGAGTATGCGAGGCATATCGCCAGATACCTTGAAGGATAGGAAGCGCGAATCGAGGCATTGGCTTTATTTTCCAGGCTGCCTGGATAACGAGCTCGAATAAGGGTGACCTTCTCTCCCGATTGAAATCGGAAGCATCCACCTTGTGCGCTCCATCCATTCTCCGGGGATTTCATCCGCACTTTCAGCCAGTCATCTCGGCATCGGGCTTAGCCCATGGAAGCCTGTTTGATTAAAGGCGGAACACGGTTCCGCTTTTGCTGCTGCTCCCATACGGTGGAACTTTAATTTTATGTTGTATAGTATACTATTAAATAGTTTTTGGTTTTTATACTTGTAGTTTGGATTCAAGGGGCGGATTCATCCCAACATTGAAATGGCGGGGATTCTCCGCCCCATGGCCCCGTTATCCTAAAAGCCTTCACAGTAATGGGGGTTTGCGCGATTTTACGAAAGGGGCGGGAGAAAACCCCACGAGCTTTAGTCGTGGGAGTACGTCAGCTAACTCAAAGCATTTATTTACCGTAGGTGAGCCGCTCTGCCATCAGCTCGGGCAGGCCTTCGCTCAGGATTTTTGCCTGAACCTGCTTGTAGTCATAGGGTACGCGTTTTATCTCAAAAGTCTTCTTCTCGGTATCCCAGATGGCGTAGCTGGCCTGGTTATTGCCATCCCTAGGCTGCCCCACGCTGCCCGGGTTCAGGATCGTCTTATCGCCGCATTCCTTGATTAAAGGTATGTGGGTGTGGCCAAAGGCGAAAATCCTGTGCTCGACAGACTCAAAGATGCTACACATCTTCTCGGGCTCGTACTCAAAGACGAGGTCCTTCATGCTGCCAGGGCTGCCATGGTATATGACCATGCCATCACAGTCAAGGTGGTCGGGGAGGCCCCTGATAAAATCGAAGCCATCCTTTTTGAGGTGCCTGATGGTCCACTTTATGGTATCCACGGTAACGCCATTAAACCACTCTGTATCCCCGGTGACGACCGCCTTATCCACGTCGCCCATCACGCAGCGCACATTATATTTCCTTAAAAGCTCGATAGTCTCGTTGGGGTACGGGTTGTATCCTACTATGTCGCCGGCGCATACGATTGCGTCAACCTTTCCCATGCTTTCTAAGACCGCTTCCAGAGCGATGGCATTGGCGTGGACGTCTGATATCAGCCCTATCCTCATTTTGACCTTTCAATCAACTCAGTTTTATTATCATAAATACTTTATACGTTTACCCTTAAAAATACAGGAATCGGGGCTTCTAAAAATTAATAGCCACGTTTCAGGATAGCGATAAGCTCTCTCGAGTAGGGCATTTTGTCCCTGACCTTCGTACAAACGGCTTCCAGGTCGTACTTTATGCGAATGAGGCTGGCCTCCATGCTCTTAGTGTCGAGTACAATACACGATGCCCTAATATCGCCATCTCTCGGCTGTCCGACGCTGCCCGGGTTAAGGACCGTTATTTTTTGTTTCCATATATACGGCCTATGGGTGTGCCCTAGGGCCAAAAACTCACAGCGCAAGCCGCCTGCCAGGTCATCGATCCGCTCATCGAGAGCCTCAGGGTATACGTAATCAAAAAAGGACTTCGGGCTCCCGTGTGCCATCGCAATCTTTATGCCGTCCACCTCTTTTTCGACGAACACAGGAAGCCCTTTTAAATAAGCCACCTCCTCCTCGCCAATAGAAGCCCACGTATACTCACGGGTGGACTCGGATAAATGATTGTACTCATAGCTGCATCCACAGTCTACCTTGTAGGCGACCGCATTGTCATGGTTACCCCTGACTGTAGCGGCTCCGATGCTTCTAACGGTGTCGATGCACTCTGCCGGCTCAGGGCCATAGTCGACCAGGTCTCCAAGGCAGATGACTTCATCATACCTGGCCTCTTCCAGTATGGCATGCAAGGCATCATGGTTTCCATGTATATCCGATATGAAAAGTATTCGAGCCATTTGGAGGCCTACTTGATCTTGACACGTTCGCCTGTGACGCGGTAGATGGTCCACGACGCTATGATGCAGGCATGGTCCGCCGTCCTTTCAAGGTACATGGCCACGAAGGAGAGGTGAGAGGCCATGTCGATGGACGAAGGGTGGCGCACCATCTGGTCGATGAGGGCACGCCTTATCGCATCATACTTAGAGTCTACCACGTCGTCCCTCGCCCCCATGCCCTTAGCCAGCTCCACGTCCCCGGTGACGAATGACTTAAGGCTATCCTTGACCATGCCATTAACCAGCTTATACAATTCTAAAATATCATCTATCTGGGATAGCATAGGCTCGGTATCGATACGCAGCGTTATCTTGCCGATATCCCAGGCATAGCGGGAGAGGCGCTCGAAGTCCGTCAGGATACGCAATGTCGTGACTAAAAACCGAAGGTCTGAGGCCATTGGCTGCTGCAGGGCCAAAAGCTCAATACACTTTTCTTCCAGCCTCGTGCCATTCTCATCCACTTTCTTGCTGCCTTCAAGCACAGCCTCCGCCAGCTCCTTATCCTTATTGACGAGCGACTTGAGAGACAGCGAGAGCAGCCTCATGCACTCGTCGCCCATCAAGACCAGGCCATCCTCAAGCTCCTTAATCTGCCTCACATAATGCTCCCTTGTCATATTCCCTCACCCAAACCTTCCGGTGATATAATCCTCAGTCCTCCTGTCCTGCGGAGCCTCGAAGAGCCTCCTCGTCTCGCCATACTCTATAAGCTCCCCCATGAGGAAGAACGCAGTCTTCTCAGAGACACGGGCGGCCTGCTGCATGTTATGCGTAACGATGACTATCGTATACCTCTCCTTGAGCCGCTGCATCAGGTCCTCTATCTTTGAGGTAGCTATGGGGTCCAGCGCAGAGCAGGGCTCGTCCATCAAGAGCACTTCAGGCTCCACCGCCAGGCACCTCGCAATACAAAGCCTTTGCTGCTGGCCGCCCGACAGGCTCATAGCAGAATCGCGCAGCCTATCCTTTAGCTCATCCCACAGGGCGGCCTGCCTCAGGCTCTTCTCCACTATCTCGTCCAGCCTCGCCTTATCCTTTATGCCGTGAACCCTCGGGCCATATGCGACGTTATCATATACGGACATAGGAAAAGGGTTCGGCTTCTGGAAGACCATGCCAACCCTCTTCCTTAGCTCGACCACGTCAACATCCCTGTCGTAAATATTCTTGCCCTTAAACAAGACCTTTCCCGTGACCTTCACGCCCGGGACCAGGTCGTTCATCCTGTCCAGGCATTTTAAAAACGTAGACTTGCCGCATCCGGACGGCCCGATGATGGCCGTGATGCTGCGGGCTGAAATCTTCATATTAATATTCGCCAGCGCGCGGCTTTTTCCATAGTAGAGGCTCAAATCGCTTATGTCAAATATGACATCATCGGCCATACATTTTACCTCCTAGCTTCGCCATGTATCTTCGGGTGAGCAGGTTACTCGCGAGCGTGATCGCCAGTATCATTATAACGAGAACCGCAGCCGTGCCATAGGCATTCTTAATGGATATGTTCTCCATCGTGAGCAGGTATATGTGCAGCGTCATGGTGCGTGCAGAGGAGAAAAGGCTCCATGGCACCTTGGCAACTGTGCCCGCGGTGAACATGACCGCCGCCGTCTCGCCTATCGCCCTGCCCATGCCCAGCATGACGCCCGTGACTATTCCCGGGAACGCTGTTGGCAAAACCACCTTGTATATGGTCTGCCACTTGCTAGCCCCGAGGGCCAGGCTGCCGAGGCGGTATGATTCGGGGACCGCCTTAATGGCCTCCTCGGAGACTCGCAATATGATTGGCAGCCCCATAAGGGCGAGCGTCAGTCCGCCGGCCAGCAGCGAGAAGCCCATGCCCATGTAAAGCACAAAAAAGAGGTAGCCGAACATGCCGAACATGATGGACGGTATGCCTGCCAGGCTGTCTGCGCCAAATCGCACGAGGCTTGTTAGCCTATTTTCTCCCGCATACTCGGCCATGTAAATGGCGGCACCCACGCTCAATGGCGTGCTAACCACAATAGCGATAGCTGTAATGTACAGGGTGCCAAGTATCATCGGGTATATGCCTCCTGACCTGCCCATATTGGACGGGGTTTCGATTAAAAAGGAGAGGCTCACAACGCTAAGGCCGTTCCACAGCACATAGCCGATGATGGCCAGCAAAACGATCAGGGTTACGCCGCCGCAGGCCCATAAAAGGGCTATGCCAAGGCTATTTGCTGTATACCTCTTACGAGGCCATCTATCTTGAGAGTGAAAAATATCCTTAAACGCCATTTAAGCCCTCTCCATCCCTCTTCTGCTGTTCATCACATGAATGACGGAATTGAGCAGCATTATGATTAGCAAGAGCACGATGCCTATGGCGTAGAGCGCAGAAAGGTGCTCGCCCGAAGCATAGCTAAACTCAAGGGCGATGACCGCAGTCATGGGTGCCACGGGGCTAAAAATGGAGTCGGGTATAGCCACCACGCTACCCCCAACCATGAGCACCGCCATAGTCTCTCCAATGGCACGCCCCATGGCAAGTATGATAGAGGCGACGATGCCCGAGCTGGCGGCGGGTACGACGATTCCCGTGACTGTCTGCCATGGGGTTGCGCCTATCGCGATGGCGCCTTCCCGGTATTCACGGGGCACCGAGCGCAGCGCGTCCTCGGAAACGCTAATTATCGTAGGCAGGACCATGATGGCCAGAACGATGCCGCAGGCCAGGACGCTAACCCCGGTACCGCCGAACTGTGCAACTATCCAGGGCACGATGACGACGAGCCCGAAGAACCCGTATATGACGGATGGGATGCCTGCCAGCGTCCCTATGGCCGGCTTGATTATATCCCTCGCCCATGGGGGAGCTATTTCTGCCAGCAGGATGGCGCAGCCAACCCCCAGCGGCACGCTTATCAATAGCGATAGGAGCGTAACCGCTAATGTCCCCACTATCATTGGCAATATGCCATACACGCTATAGGTGGCGTTCCACTCGCCGCCCAAAATGAAATCCAGTATGCCCCTTCGGCTTATGGCGGGGAGGCCTTCATTGATTATGAAAAAGATAATAAGCAGTATTATAGCAATCGATGATAATGCACATATGAATAAGCTGGACTGGACTATTTTTTCTTTTACGTGCATGTTTTCACCTTTTAGTTAGGCGGGGAAGGCATCCCCGCCTTTGCCTTTTTTATACGGTCACCAGGTTGTGCTTTGCAAGCATGGCCTGGCCCTCGGGGCTCAGGACGAATTCTATAAAGGCTTTTGACAGGCCTGTTGCCTCTCCCCTGGTCACGAGCAGGAATGGCCTCTGTATGATGTATGACCCGTCCTTGATTGTGGCCACGGAGGGCTCGACCCCGTTCACCGCCACCGGCCTAACCTGGCTCACATCTAAAGAGCCATATGAGATATACCCAATGGCGTTCTTGTTGCCTGCAACGTAGGCCGTGACCGCGCCCGTGGAGCTCTGCTGTATCGCCTTAGCCGTTATATTCGCCTTCTTCATGACGAGCTCGTCGAACGCCGACCTCGTGCCCGAGCCTGCCTCCCGCGTCACGACGATAATGCCCGCGTCATCGCCCCCGAACTGCTTCCAGCTTGTCACGTTGCCCGCGAAAATGTCCCTTATCTGGTCCATAGTTAGGCTATTAACCGGGTTTGCCTTGTTAACGATGACAGCGATGCCGTCGTAGCAGATTTTGTACGTTACGAGGCCCTTTGCCTTCTCCTCATCCGTCAGCTCTCTTGAGGACATGCCGATGTCTGCCGTGCCGTCGATGACCGCCTTGATGCCCGGCCCGGAGCCAACCTGGGATACTCCTACGCTGGTTTTATCGTCGTTCTTAGCATCGAATGCTGCCGCCAGCTCTTCCGCATAAGGCCCAACCGACGTCGAGCCAATTACTGAGAGCGTTCCGGTAAGCGGAGCGGAAGCTGCAGCGGGCGTGGGCGTCGGAGCCGGAGACGAGCATCCGACAAAGATGGCGCCTGCTCCAATGAGCGCTGTTGTCAGCAAAATAATTACTACCTTCTTACTAAACATGTGATTATTCACCAATGTTGTGTTGTATTATTTAATGGCGTTAAATATATCCTATGTATGGTATGTATGCCTATATAGAATATATAAAACTAAGGAGACATAAAGCGATTTTTACTGTTTAATCATGATAGATCTATAAAAAGTTGAGATATTCTCTATATTGCCATTTTAAAGGCATTTTGTCTTAGCCTGACGCCGCAGTCGACATTCCCCCTGCGGCATTGGTACCAGAAGATACAGTCCCTACAGATGCTCTTTTGCATATCCCTGCCATGGACATCTCTATTAAATATGCTCGTTTTCAATTCTTTCACCAATAGCAAAAAACCATCGAGCTCGTATATATGTTTTTGATATAAAATATATATTACTATATAGAAAAAAGCCGCTATGGCTCGGAGACTGCCGAGTTTATGGCAATCTCGGCAATGTTACAGCCATAGTCGCACGTCCTGTCTATGCTATCAAGGATGATGCCAAGCGGCAATGAGACCTCCGAGTTGAGGCCGATGACCTCCTCCTCGATCTTCAGCAATCTTTTAGTTAAGTCATTGCGATGAATGAAAGTCGTATTCGCCATATCTATATTCTTCTTAAAAAGGGCCTCAACGGCATCCTCGACAGCCCTCATCGATAACGCATTAACTTCCTCGATGGCATTAACAATGCTCTCGGGCAGCTTTTTATCGCCAATCATGATAACCTGGCTGCACATCTTGGAAGCATGGTCGCCAATCCTTTCCAGCGGATAGGAGGCAAGCCGCATGTCGAGGTGCTCCTCCATGCTCATATCGAACTTATCGGCTATGGATATGTCACGCATCACCATCCGGAACTGCTTAGAGACCAGCAGGAACAGCTTATCGACCTCGTTGTCCCTCTCTATAACGTCTTTGGCCAGGTCAAAGTCCTTTTCCTTTAAGGCCCTTATGGCGTTCTCCTGCATGGCCCTCGTCATCATGTGCATCCGGCGTATGCTTTTTTTCACCGAGAGCTCGGCCGGGTTAAGGATGTCCTGCAATACTATCTTGTCGAGGGTCTCCTCGATGATTTCCGGCCCGATGAGCATGTTCACGGTCTTCCTTACCGTATCGCGCTGCTTTGAAAGGATTTTGCTGGCCTTGAGCTCGATGGAGGTATAGCCAGCTATATAGGCGGCAATGACCTCCCTTACCAGGTTATCCCCATCCTTCCCATCTATGAAGATAGTCCTTGAGTGGTGGACGTTACGCTGGTTCTTCGTGCATATCGATAATGAGCCGTCTGGCTGGGGCTTCAGCGCCACCTCATCGCCGGGGCTGAGGTTTACCTTATTTACCCATGACTTGGGCAGAGATACGATGAGCGTTGTGCCCCCCGTTATCTGGACTTTGCGGGTTTCCATGTTTTCGACCTTGAATATATGTGTGGCATGGATACTATATAAGCTATATAGTTTCCAGTGTTGTGCGAAAGGTAGTAATACATGATAAGCGTTGTTGGTTTCAGGATCATGCCACGGAAAAAGAGAGACGTTTTCTATAATAAGGCCAAGCAGATGGGATACCGCTCCCGCGCCGCCTTTAAGCTCAAGTTCATAAACGAGAAGTTTGGCATAATTAAGGCAGGAGACGTGGTAGTGGACCTCGGGGCTGCGCCTGGCGGATGGCTACAGGTTGCCAAAGAGCTTTCGGGAGGCACAGTCATCGGGGTGGACCTGCAAAAGATCGAGCCCATAGAAGGCGTCATCACGATTAAAGGCGATATGACTTCCCCGGAGACGCAGCAGAAGATATTCGAAAAAGTCGAGAAGGTTAATGTCGTTATCTGCGATGCTGCGCCAAACCTTACAGGAAACTGGGCGCTGGACCATGCCAGGTCCATTGACCTCGCAAAGACTGCGCTGGATGTGGCCTCCAGGCTGCTCGTCCCGGGCGGCAACTTTCTGGTAAAGGTCTTCCAGGGCGACCTTTACCAGGGCTTCGTGGAAGAGGCGGAAAAGAGGTTTTCCCGCGTATATACCTATAAGTCGCCCGCATCTAGGGCGCAGAGCGCCGAGATATACGTCATAGGCAAGGGCTTTTTAACCACGAAAATCAGAAAAGGCGATGTCCTGGACGTCACCATTGAGGGCATTGGCAAGGGTGGCGACGGCATCGCACGCGTGGACGGCTTCATAATATTCGTCAAAGGAGCGAAGAAAGGCGGCAGAGTAAAGATAAGGGTGACCGACGTGAAGCCTGAGTTCGGCTTTGGCAAGGCCGAAAAATGATCAATTCCTGGCCCTGAGAATGGCATCTAAAACGCCATTTTTCACGAAAACCTTATAGCCGAAATACGCCAGTACCCCGGCCACTCCCAGCATTGTGGCTATATCGAAGTATATCCAGTAGCCTTCCAGCATCGTCCAGCTCTCGCCGAGCACAACTCCAGCATATGCCAGCGCAAAGCACCATGGGACCGAGCCGACGAACGAGTACACGGAGAATTTCTTAAAGTCCATCCTCGCGACGCCGGCGGGCAGAGATATGAAGGTGCGGACTATCGGAAGAAGCCTGGCTATGAACACAACCTTATCCCCGTAGCGATTGAACCACCTGTCCGCCATCCTTATCTCGTGCTCATTTATGAGCACGTATTTCCCGTATTTTTCGAGCAAAGGCCTTCCGCCATAATAGCCCACCACGTAGGAGAGCACCGAGCCTGCAAGGCACCCCATGCTGCCCGCCAATCCCACCAGGAAGAAGTTCAGCTCGCCGCGCTGGACGGCGAAGCCGCTGAAGGGCATCACGATCTCGCTCGGAACGGGCATGCATGCGCTCTCAAGCGTCATCAATATGAAAATGCCTACATACCCTATGGCGCTTATAAAATCCGTAATATACGTGCTCACTAATTCGAATAATACCAATGGCTCCACCACGTTAGCTATCCATTAAGGGCTACATATGATTTATAGCTTTTCCACCGTATTGGTGCCAATAGTTTTATGATGTATGCGGCTTAAGCAATTGTTTACAAAAATGTTGTTTTTGTTGGTGAGCCCGGGATGATATCGGTCAACGAGAACGTCACGAAGTATGTGGATACGTTGCTTGACAGGGAAGAAGAGTATGGCATTAAGTCCTATTATCTTGAGAACAAGGCGACCGTCATCGATTGCGGCGTGAGCATGCCCGGCAGCATAGGGGCGGGAATCCTTTTTGCAGAGATTAGCCTGGGTGGCCTTGGAAAGGTCTCGGTCGTGCCCGGGATCATCGATAGCTATTATATCAATTTTGCCCAGGTGTACATGGACCAGCCCGCAATCGCTTGCCTCGGCTCACAGAAGCCCGGCTGGAAGCTGAAGACCGAGGGGTTCTCGGGCACGGCCTATGGCCCCGCGAGGGCGCTCTCCCAGAAGCCAAAGGCCATCTATACTGCCATTGACTATTCGGATGACTCCGAGGTCGCCGTAATAAACATCGAGGCCCAGGCCATGCCGGGCGTGAAGGAAATGGACTACATCGCGAAGCAATGCTCGACTGACCCCGAGTGTATGGTGGCCCTGGTTGCCAGGCCTAACTCCATCGTAGGCTCGGTGGTGAATGGCACGCGTGCCGTGGAGTGGGCCATGAACAGGCTCCTGCAGCTTGGATATGACGTAAAGAACGTCTCCTCTGCTTCAGGCGCCTGCCCCATTGCTCCGCTGAAAAAGGATGACATGCAGTTCATAGGAGCGTCGTTTGATGGCATATCGTATTATGGCCTCGCATACCTTTACGTAAAGGCCCGTGACGATAGGTTCAGGGATGCCACTTCACAGACTTCAAAATCCTATGGAAGAGGATTTTTAGCGTTACTTAAGGAGTCGCAGGGTGACTATTCAAAGGTCGACCCTACTCTGTTTGCCCCCGCCCGGATCATGGTGAATGGCCTTCAGGACGGCTCGCTTGAGGCCTATGGCAAGCTTGACCCGGCCATGCTGCTGGGGTCTTATGGCCTCAAGAGCTGATTAACTAGTATATAGTTTTCACCACAAAGAACTCAAGGTAAAAACAAAGTACACAATTATTTTTGCTGTATTGAATAGTCATCTATAAGTTTTATATTTAGTAGGGGTTTTATGTGATAGTGGATGGTTTGTTTGCGCATCTTCTTTTTCTGAGGCTGAAGGGGGGCTTCGCTTTGCTTCGCCCCCCTCGCGGACCCCCTGAGCATGATTGTCCTTCGGACAAGCTAATATGAGAGGAACCATCGGGTTAGCGATACAAACCCACTTATAAGTCTTATGACTGACCAGCCTTTTTCGTCGCTAATCCATGGTCGGGCTTATTGTTCATTTGCCCCGAAGGGGCAAACAAGCTCGGGGGGTCCGCGAGGGGGGCGAAGCAAAGCGAAGCCCCCCTTTAGCCTATAGAAAAAGAAAAACCATCTGCCCGACCATCATTTATTCTTAAAAAACCATCTGCCCGACCATCATTTATTCTTAAAAAACACGCTTTTCATACTTTACACCTGCGCCAAACGGTTCATCAACGGGTTGATTATGTCGTCCGCCCAGTATGACTCGCAAGGGGTATATACCATTCGTGAGAGGTTCATCGTCACAAACGCCGTCTTGTTCATGGCGGGGCCTTCATTTTTCATTCTCAATTTTACGCCAATACGCCGGGATATGCGTAGCATGAGCCCATGTATGAGTTGCGATCCGGCTTAGAGTGGCTTA
This sequence comes from Methanocella conradii HZ254, assembly GCF_000251105.1. GTDB lineage: Archaea > Halobacteriota > Methanocellia > Methanocellales > Methanocellaceae > Methanocella > Methanocella conradii. The sequence goes on from NC_017034.1 coordinate 1,884,884, forward strand.
GACCCCGCACCTACTATTCCAGTACGGCGAGGAAAAAATATTTAGCCGCCTTCCGCTATCGTATCTCCACTGGCGGCTAAAACATGCTAAAATACGACCTACACATGCATACCATTTATTCCAGGGATGGAGCCATCAAGCCCGCCGATGCCATCCGCATCGCCAGGAAGCGCGGCCTCGACGGCATCGCCATAACGGACCACGGGACCATCAGGGGCGGCCTCGAAGCCCAAAAACTAAAGCCTGAGGGCATCGAAATAATCTGCGGCGCCGAGATAAAGACGGACAGGGGAGACGTGATAGGGCTATTCCTAAACGAGGAGATACGCCAGGCCGACCATATGGAAGTCATAGAGGCCATACGCAGACAGGGCGGCGTCGTGGTCATCCCCCATCCATTCGATAGCGTGAGGAGTTCCGCCTTCTGGCTCACTGATAAGGACTCTAAAAAGATGGATGCACTGGAGGCCATAAATGCCAGGTGCGTGTTTAAGCGGTCCAACAGGATGGCCAGCGCCTACGCCGACCAGTTTCACGTCTGCAAGGTTGGAGGCAGTGACGCCCACTTTGGGGCGGAGATAGCGAACGCAGGGACGCTTGTCCCTGAAGGCGAGGACGTGGCGGAGGCTATCCGGAAAGGCCATACTGTGGCGTATGGCCGGCGCTCGCTTCCCTTTTTCCACGTTCTTACGACGGCGCTTTTGATGGAAAGGCGCGTCATCAGGCCATTGGCTAAGACAAGATAAGGCCTGGCTAATCCGCTAAAATCCACTATCAACTTTTATACACTCATACAGTAAGGTAAGGCTCGATGCTAAAAGAGGACGCCCTCGGCGGATACATAGGGGCTTTTAAGTATATGGGAGACGAGTTCACGTATCACTTGAACGGGGAGGGCAGGCCGGTTCTCATGACCATGGGGCTTTCCAGGACAGGGAGCTATGAATGGCGCTACATATATGATTGCATTGCCGGGGCTTTTCAGGTGTACGCCATAGACGTGCTAGAGCTGGACGACAGGCGGCACAGCCCCGGGCACGGCCCGGCTTACTATCGAGGGCTAATTGAAAGCTTTATAAAGGAGGTAATAGGGAAGCGGGCGTCCATCATCTCAGGCCCCGTGGAGGCGCCATACGTGCTTAAGGCGTCCTTTGAGCATCCCGGGCTCGTCGATAAGGTCCTCATAGTTAGCCCCGATGGCGTGAGGCGTATAACCGCTCATGATAGCATAGGCAGGTCTGCCCTGTACCGCATACTTCGCATTCCGAAAATCGAGAGCGTGAAGTATGGGAGCATAGCCTCTAAGAGGAGCATGCTCGTCTTCCTCAGGAAGGCTCGGGGCTGGCTGTCTGCCGAAAAGCCGAAGCCTCTTATCGAAAGCCGTATGAGGCAAAAGTATCCTCCCCTGGCTCTGCTTTGTGAGCGCAGGTTTATGGAGTCTGCCTGGGGCACTTCAATGATGCAGGCGCCGATGAGCCTTGCTAAAATGGTCCGCAAGTCAAGGCGCATCGTGGGCGAGCTTGACGAGTTCCGAGTGCTAAGGAATTCTCGCCTTATCGTGTTTCAGAGGTCCGGGGAGCTTCCAATGAGGAAGGATGCCCTCAGGTTTTGTGATGACGCCATAAAGTTTCTTGAGTGATGAGACAAAAAATTCATATACATTTAGCCTTATCTGTTAGAAGGGCGGCTATGGTCTAGTGGCTATGACGTGAGCTTCCCAAGCTCGAAGTCCGGGTTCAATTCCCGGTAGCCGCACTTTTTGGGATAAAGGGGCGTGGAGCCACACAAGTTTTTGATTATTACTTCAACGTCTGCGGGATTTTTGGATGTTGCGCAGTCCCATACGCCAAAACCGCCATGGGCGTTTACTGCTTTCACCCATTCCTGCAATGCCTGCCTCTTCGCCTTATCCTTCTCGGTCTCCTGCCCTTTTACCTCGAGGATTAGCCGTCTGCCATTTTTCAGCACTATTAAGAAATCAGGGCGGTACTTGTGGACGATGCCATTATAGATATATGGTATCTCGAAGCCGAGGTGGTCGTTCTTGGCCCAGGCTTCCACGCTGTCGTTGTGGTCGAGCTTGAACGCCTCGCTGGCCTCCCACGCGCTATCTAAGACTACCCTGTTTATGTGGGATTTTTTCGTGTACTCAGTGGGCTTGCCAGTATACCATGGCGTCATGTCCCCCGTCGAGCGTATGGGCTTCTCTATATCGAATACCGGGACAATGGATTCCATGCTCGAGTCGCGAATGGCCCCGATGAGGTGGCGCACGACCTTGCTCATGTTAAGGGTTATCAAGATCCTGCGCCTTTTTTCGTCCTCCTCGAAGAAGAATGGGGCGATCTTTATCTTATCGGACTTAATGAATTTCTCGATTATTGATATGAGCTGGGAGAGGAGGCATTCTTTGTTGCCCTTCCAGGATGGCTTTATCTCATCGAACACGTTGCTTGCCGTCTCGAATATGATCTTCTGCGTCCGATAGTTCCGGGCGAGGCTTTCGAGGTAAATAGAGGATATCTGTGTGATATCGGGCTTTCCATCGACTACCGGGGCGAGGTCGGCGATGGTCTTGGTCTCGTTGGCGTCTATGACTAAAGGCTTTATTTTATCCATGTCTAATGAGAGTAATGGCTTGTAGGCGTAGTCTATCCGTATTATGTTTGGCCAGCTTATTTCATATTGCTGCTTTGCAGGGTCTGGCTTTATCATGGTTTTTGGGGGCTCAGGCCTGGGACGGGAGCTTTCGTGTGACTCATGAGGCAAGAACGTGAAGGGTACGCCGAAAATGTTGACATACTCAGGGTCAAAGAGACCGGTCTGCGGGTTTACCTCGTAGGATGTCCGTCTCAGCCCCCTTCCGATCACCTGCTCGCATAATAGCTGGCTGGTGAAGGCCCTGAGGCCCATTATGTGGGTGACAGTCCTGGCATCCCAGCCTTCGGAGAGCATGCCGACTGAGATGACGTTTTGTATTTTTTCGCCAGGCTTTCCTATCTGGCCGATGGTGTCAACTTTTCTCCTCAAGTCTTCGGCCTGCTCTTTCCTGGTCATCCTGTGGGTCTCGCCCGTCTCTTCCGTTTCGCCGCTATTGGCGAACTCGCCTGATTCCGCCATCTCGAGCACCCTTGAGTCGATGTGCAGGATGTAGTCGGGGTTGCATAGCTCGTCTGGAATCATCGGGATTTTCTTGTGGTCGAAGGCGTACTTGATGCGGGCGGCCGTCTCGGTCCGGTTGGCGACGGTTATCATGACAGGAGGCGTCCTCAAGATGTCCTGCCTCCAGGCCTTTGCGGTCTCAAGCCAGTCGTATCCGAGCAGGGCGTAGGCGTTCAATACCAGGTCTGGCAGTGGCTCGTGCTCCTCGGCCCTCCTATTTAAATCTTCTTTGACGTGCTCGTAGATGTGGTATAGCTTTGTCTTGTATGTCTTAGCATCGGGTATAGCGTCATCTCTTATGACAACCCGGGGAGTCTTTACAAGCCCTGACTCGATGGCGTCGTTCAGCCCGAAATCGCTCACTATCCAGGAGAATAGCGTTTCTCCTGTGCTTCTCTTGCCCGTAGGCGCGAAGGGCGTCGCCGAGAAGTCATAGCATCTCAAGATGCCGCGTGCCTTATGGATTCTATCGAGGCCGCCAACCCATCTGGTGGCTTCTTCTATCTCCTCCTTTTTCACGCCCTTGATACTGGACTTGGGAGGCACGCGCCACGCATGGTGTGCCTCGTCGTTTATGACTATGATGTTGCTTGCGCCTGCCATGTCGCCTAGAACTTCTCTCACGTATGCCTCGTCGCTTAATGGCCCACGCTTGTCTACGGTCTTTTTCTTTGCGAGGCGCTCTTCATCTTCCCAGTTAAGAGCCTGCCAGTTTTTAATGATGACCTTTCCCTGCCTGAGCCTTTCGTTCAAGCCCGGGGGCACTATGCTGAACTCGTCGTAATAGTTGCCTTCACTTGATGGAATAAGCACGGAGAGCCTGCTTTTTACGGTCAGTCCCGGGGCTACGACTAATACATTTTTTGAGAAGCGGGTATCCTGGGGGTATGTGGCCTTGTTGAGCACCTGCCATGCGATGAGCATGGCCATGACGATTGTTTTACCCGTACCCGTGGCCATCTTGCAGCATAGCCGCTGGAAGTCTCCGCCGTCTGACGGTATCTCAATGCCAACCTTTTCTGAGTCTGGCGCCTCGTTGAGCCATATCAGGGTCTCTATAGCCTCAAGCTGGCAGAAGAAGAACCTGTGGTGCTCCCGCTGTTCTGTATCTTTCCAATGTTCGAGTAGCCTTTTGGTTATCCCCGTTACTCCTGGATATCCTGTTTCCCGCCATTTTTTTACGCGCTCTCGTATCCGGTTTACGAGGCTTATCTCGTGGAATTCGCCCGGGTCCTCGAAGGAACGGCTACACCGTGAACCCGATGCCGTGACGTAGCCCGCAGGCCTGCGGCCGGGCGTAAGCTCGAACAGCTTTGTGCCTTCGTTATATTTCCAGTATTGCTTCGGCTCCTCATATGGCGAGTTTATGATGAGCCTGTCGATGACGAATTTCCCCATCATTCCACGCTCATTATCTTTAGGCTTTCGATCCCCCTGTCGTCTACTATTTTTACGGCTATGCGCTTGTTAGGCCCTGGCGTGAACGGCAGCGACTCGGTGCCTCTGTACGCCTCAATTAGCTCTTCATCGATCTCTGCTTTGAGATTCTTTGCCAGCTTTGCCCATCCTTCCTTTTCCCCTGCCATGGGGAAGAATACCTGGCGGGGATAGAGGCTTCTTCCGTCGTAGTCCGTGTCGAGCATCCACATTGCTATCTTTTCCTTGCCTCCAGATTCTATGACGCCCGTCTTCGTGTTATAATAGTCAAAGCCGTGTACGGAGACTTTGTATTTTCCGTTGCCAAGGCTTTCCAGCTCGACGTCGGGCTGGCCTATCAGCATGAAGCTCTCGTTGCTGGCCCGCTTTTTCTTGAGGTCTTCGGTGAGGAGGTCTGTGTTCATCTGTACTTTTAGTAGCGTTACCCCCGGCCACCTGGTCTCGTCGATGTCCTTGGCGGCCTCCGGGTCGAAGTGGAACGCTGCGAATACGACGATTTTTGGCTTTGGTATGAGCTTTTGTGCCTCTTCGATTGCGAGCTCTACCTGTTTTTGCTCTAGTGGCATGTGTTCTGGCCCGAATGATATTACGACTCTTTGCGGGCTGTTTTCTTTTGTCTCGGCGTCCGCATGCAGCCATTTTGCGCCCGGTAGCGGCTCTACCCTTGAGAACTCTATCTTTTGTCCTCCCTTGCCTCTTATGCCCGTCTTGAATAGCTCGTCACGCCACTCGGCCTGCCTCAATGTCTCGCCTGAGCGTGTTACCGATTCATCCGCCTGTTGTGTGTCTTCTATCTCTGTGAGCGGCTTTACCGTGGGCGCCGGTACCGCCTCTACCGTGAATGGCCCTGTTACCCTTACTTTTGACCTGTCTATGTATGGCTGGTCGTAGAGGATTTCCTGTGTTGGCGGCTCGTCGTTTGCTATTGACTTTAGCGTGATGTGTGGTACTGTCTTGTATCTGAAGCCGCTGCCGACGCCCTGCTCCGGGTAGGCGAGCTCGTAGTAGTCGAAGAGGGCTGTCATTAAGCGCTGCTTGGCTAAAGTTATAGCTACTCTGGAAGTATCACAGGTGATCCATCTGCGCCCCCATTGTTCCGCCACGTATGCAGTTGTGCCAGAGCCGCAGGTCGGATCGAAGACAAGGTCGCCCGGGTCGGTGGTCATTAGGATACACCTTTGAATTGCTAAAGTTGAAGTTTGAACTACGTAAATTTTGCCTTCAATACGATTTTGTATACCGCCTACATCGATCCAAATATTTGATATCGGATATACTGGAAAATCATCTAAAAAGCGCAAATATCTAAGAGAATTACCTTCTATTATAATTCTACCCGCTGAAGCTAATCGATTTAATCCTTCTATTGTTGTTTTCCAATGCAATCCTGTAGGTGGGTACCAAGATTTTCCATTAAAAATAAATTCTTGATTAGAACTGGATAATGATCCCTGAGAGGTTAAATCGGCTAATGTTACTAATCGATTTTTATCAAATAGTCCCTCAGGGATTGATTTATAGGAAGATACTGGCCGATATTTTGTCGCTCCCTCATCACCAGCTTGTTTTTCACGATATAATTGATGATATTTTATTTTGTTAATATCTTTCGAATACCATACAAGAAAATCTGCTATTGATGAAAGAGTTTTACCAGAAAATCCTGTTGTTTTTGAAAACACTATTATTCCAACAAAATTTTTAGACCCAAATATTTCATCTAATAATTCTCTTACATGATGCACATTTTCATCAGATATTTGAACAAAAATGCTTCCACTTTCATGTAGTAATTCTTTAGCTAAAAGCAATCTGTCTCTTAAATAAGTTAAATAAGAATGAATCCCTAATTCCCACGTATCCCTGAATGCTTTAACCATCTCAGGTTCTTGTGTCAAATCTTCATCTTTGCCATCTTTCACATCCCGCTTATTTACGAACGGCTGGAAATTTGACCCGTATTTGATGCCATACGGCGGGTCTATGTATATCATCTGCACTTTCCCGGCCATGCCCTCTTTTTCCAGCAGCGAGTTCATCACAAGTAGCGAGTCGCCCGCTATGAGCCGGTTCGACCAGTTATGCCTATGCCTATAAAACTCGATAGCCTCACGAAGCGGCGGGTTCTCCTCGTTATACTCAAACAATGAGACCTGGCGAGTATCGCCATTTTTCCTCTTAACGGCCTTTATAATCGTTAAAGGATCGATGCGCTCGTGGACGTGTAAAGATACGGTGGGCACCTCGAACTTCATGTGCGCCATCTTCCCCGCCCACCAGAGCTGCGGGTCAAGATGCGGATCGTACTCGTACAGCTTCTTTTCCTCGTCCTTGTCCGTTTCCGGCGTCACGAGGCCAACAGGAGGGTTATAGCAACGCTCCTTGCCCTTATGCTGATACTGCTCGATGTCCCTTTTATCGGAAGAACCAGATGCACCCACCATATAGACCATCTACCAGTAATGTATTGAGCATTTAAAATAAAAGATGATAAGGGTTTCCATCTTAGCTAGAAGAAGAATGGATATATTATTTTATATATGTATCATGTACAAATTTATAATAATTACTATATAACCATAAATTAATCCAATTCCTTTTCTCTACATTCAAATATTATGCAAAAGTTTATATTATCAGTGTTAATTATATAACTTGGTTATAGATATGGTAATAAAAATAGCGCTTTTTAATCATAAAGGTGGTGTTAGTAAAACTACGACTACGTTTAATCTGGGATGGATGTTGGCATCTAAAGGTAAAAAAGTAATTATTGTTGACACTGATCCTCAGTGTAATTTAACTGGATTGGTTTTAGGATATAAAAGTGAAAATGAGTTTGAAACATTTTATGAAAGTGGTAAAGATAATTTAAAAGTTGCATTATCCCCTGCTTTTGATTCTAAACCATATCCTATAAAAGCTGTAGATTGTATTTCAGTAAATAATCAACCTAATTTATTTCTACTTCCAGGTCATATCGGTATATCTGAATATGAAGTTACATTAGGAATGGCTCAACAATTTTCTGGATCAATACCTACTTTAAAAAATTTGCCTGGATCAATGTCTTTCCTTTTTAATGAAACAGCAAAAAAGTATAATGCAGATTATATGTTAATAGATATGAGCCCAAATTTAAACTCTATTAATCAAAACTTATTAATGACAAGCGATTATTTTATTGTTCCAACCACACCGGATTACTTTTCTGTAATGGCATTAAATTCTTTAGCAGCTATACTTCCAAGGTGGCATGAATGGGCAATACAGGCCCAACAATATAAATTATTTAAAGATGCAGATTATCCATTTCCTACTACTATTCCCAAATTTCTTGGGGTTATAATACAAAGGTATAGAGTATTAAGTGGTAGACCAACAAAAGGCTTCAACGAGTGGATAGATGAAATAAATGACACAATTGAGAATAAGCTTATTCCTGTGTTAAAAGAGCGAAATATGATTTTACCTGATAGTATGTATGAAAAACAAGTACAAAAAAAATTATATAAAATTCAAAAACCAGAGCGCAAGTATGTTATTAGCATTATTCCAGAATTCAATACTCTTATTACTAATTCTCAAAAGGTACGAACACCAATATTTGCTTTAACTTCAGAACAGATTGGTACAACAGGTCCCCCATTAGAAAAAATGCTTAAAAAAATTGATGAATTTAAAAAGACATTTTCAAATTTATCAGATAAAGTTGAATGGATGACTACACATGCAAAGTGCACTTAATCAATTTCAAGAAAATATAACAAGAGTAAGAAGTCTTGGATCATTATATAAAAGAATAAGAAATCAAACAACTTCTATCCTTGATTTATCCGATATTTTAAGAGCTGAATTGGTATTAGGAGTAAGTGCGCTTGATCAATATATTCATGAAATAACCAGGATAGGTATGATCGAAGCATATAAAAATAACCGTAATCAAACAGATGCTTTTAAAAAATTTGATTGTTCATTAGAAAATATCATACAGAGCCACCAAGACCCTTCTACAATAACCTGGTTAGATAATGAAATTAGAAAAAAACATGGTTGGTTGGCATTCGAGCAACCAGATAAAATAGCTGATGCTATAAGACTTATTTCAGATGTTAAATTATGGGAAGAAGTAAGTGTATTGATTAACAAAAATCCACAAGATACCAAAGATAAGCTAAAAGAAATTGTAATACGTAGAAATAAGATTGCTCACGAGGCTGATATAGACCATTCACATCCAAACACACTTTGGCCGATTGATGAAAAATATGTTGATGAATCAATAAATTTTATAGAACAAATTGTTAATGCTATTCATAATGTAATAAAATAAAAACTCCTAGCGTCTATTATTTTATGGTATAATTTTTATATATTTGTGTATTTTTGTTTGTTATAATGTAATTAGATCAGATCTAATGCTTATGGGGCGGGGTTACCTATCAGAATAGTGAGTGTTCCTTTTACCTTGTTGAAGAGGGGAACGTGTTATCAAAAAAAGGTTTAACAATACTAGTCATCTGGTGTACTTGTGCAGGCAGTGTAACAAGAGTTTTGGTGAGACCATAAATACTCTATTGTATTACAAGCATTTGGATGAAAATGAGATAATACTCATTGGTAAATTTGCGCATGGAAAAAAACGGAGTTAAGGCTTCTGAGTGTATCATCTGACATAATAGTAACACGTTGAGCAGAATAATAAAAGACTTATAGACTATACCATTTTATAAAACTTATAGGCTAGAGACCTGAAACTAGGAGTATTATACTACAGAATAAAAGAACACAGGGTAACTTTCTTTACATCCCACAATTTTACCAATCATGCCATTCTCCATTGTACATCATAGCTAGTATATCTTTTAGGTTTTCTCTTTCTATCAAAGCATTTTTCAATTCTTCAAATTTAGATTTACCTATTCTATGTAATTTCCTAATTTTTTCTATTTCTTTCTCTATATTTTCGTTTTTTCCGTTCATCTCTAAATCCATTAATTTTTTGGATAATTTATTTATTTCTGATTCTTTTAAATTATATACTTCTTGAAATACAAATATTATGTCATCTTCATATGCCTCAATATCAAATTGAATATTAGTTATTTTTTCTTCTCTTTCATTTTTTATATTTAAATATTCTGTTGGATTCTCCCCCTTAACCAATACAAATTTATTATCTAATAAATGTGCTTCAAATTGATATTTTATTTTATCGTCTGTTCTAAAAGATATGTATGCAAATAAAGGTATATCATATATATTATAAACGTGTGCCTTCTCTAATTTACCTAATAATATAGGATGTTCCAAATCCCCTTTTTCTAAATTATCTAAATTATTTAATACAACAATTGGCATATTTTTCTTTATATATGGAAAATAAGTTTTATTATTAGGAAATAATCCTAATATCAATACCGGAATTTTTTTATCATCTGAAATTAATTTGAAATGCCAATATTGAATTGCGTTCTTTTTTTCATAAAAATTTTCCCAACTCAAATTATAAGAGTCTATTCCCCCGCTATATACAATTTTATTTTGTATATTCTGCTTTTTATTATCATCCATACTACCACTTCTTCTCATAAAATAATTTGATATTATTGACGTATAGTTATGCCAATATATAAATTTATTATTCCATTAATGGTCAAATATTATTATAATAAATATTTATTAATATAAAAATAATTACATACAACAATAAAATACATAGCTTTTCAAAATTTCCATCCTTCATTTTTAATCATATCCACTATTGGCATACACATAATTCCATAATGCCTACACACTAAAGGTATTCTCTCCCTATTACCATGCATCTGCTCCTGGTAACCACACATACCTCATGCTGAAATAGATCCTTTTGCGGCCCATACATTCGCTCACATGCTAACGCCACGACAAACGGGTCAGCTTGTTCCAGACCATAGGCCGCACGTATCAACCCTTTAAATTTACCAAGTATTTCTTTAACCTTTTCAACCTGGTACTGAGAAATCTCAAAAAAGAGAGCAGGGTGCTTTCTAGCCCATGATGTAACTTCATCATCTTTACATTCAAGCTCTTTTAAAACCTGCGAAGGAGCGCCTAGCCGGCCTTCGAGAATCAATCCGTCCAGTTTTTTCCAGACCGACTCAAAATTAGACATGGGATAATAATAGTTATAATCTATAAGCGATGAGGTATCAATAACGTAAAACGTATTACCTGCCAATCACATCACGACTTATGCCCCAGTAACTCTTTTAAATGAGCTGTCTTAATACCCAAATAACTAAGAGCGTCATTATTTGTTATAAAGCCTTTATGAGAATTTTCTAGTACCAGTGAGATAAACGTATCTCCCATAGCTTGTCGTATGCGTTTAGAAGGCTTTCCAATACCACCTTGCTCTTTATAAATATTTATAGGCAGCTTACTCATCTCTTCGTTATATTTATCTAAACTGATTAATCTTAAGTTGACAAGCCGTGTAAGTGTGGCGGCTCGACTAACTTTATATCTACTAGCGATTTTGCTATATTTTGTAAGGCCACAACGCTCGAAGGAAGATTTTATATCATCTGAAGGAAGCAGGAATGCACCTGCAAATTGGTTACACCATCTCTCAACGGATGCCCCATGGCTTCCATCATTAAGAGGCGTCTCAGGCGTACAAAGGGCAGGCTCGTGCAATAGAATGTGCCCATACTCGTGTATGAGGGTGAAGATGCGCGCTTCTACGATATCAGACGAATTAACAACTATGGCATAAGGCGATAATTCTAACAAAGTAAAGCCGCGGAGCTCTTCAAGTTCCATCGGGAACTGAAAAACCAATATATTTTTTTGCTCAATGGCACTCCGCCAGGCTTTGAATGCTTCATATGGATTCTTCCATTTAAACTGATCTTCGATTGAGACGCCTAGTTTGTGACGCTCTTCACGTGCGACTTTTTCTGGATCATCTCTTAAATTAGCTCGACTAACATCTGTTTCTATATCCAAATTAAGATTTTCCAGAAGTTCTCTACCAATATCCTGTAGATTCATCGCTTTATGAATCGCTCGAAGTGTCTTTCTTGAGAAGGGTTTTGAGGCCCCAGGCAGCCTTCTAAAATCTTGGGGCAATGACGGCTCTTTTACAGGGCTTGAAAGGAAAAAAGCAGCTAAAGGCCGCTTATACGCGTCAGATAATTCTTTAATTTCATTTAAGGTGGGGTTTTCATCCCCACTCTCCCATTTTTTAATCCATTCTTCTGTGATGTTTAGGCGTTTGCTTACTTCGTTTATAGTCCAACCTGAGCTTTCTCGTAACCATTTAAGTACATCTGGTTTTACAGAAATGGTGGGCGACTTTTTCGGCATCATTAAACCTCATTTGTTAACTGGATGATAAAAAGATATGTCAATCTCTATTAATCCTCCTCATTTTGCGACAAATAATATGTAGATTTCAATAGTATTTTATTTTTACCCAGTGTCCATGTTTTTATGATATAATTATTATATATTTATGTATTTTTATTATCTTGGTGTAATTTGGCCAGGCCTAACACTTGCGGGAATTGAGGTTGCCTCAGAATATCGAGTATTCCTACTATCTTATCAATGACATGATATTGTTGAGATATTCAACGCTGGAACTATCAGCTACTCCATAACTCTCTTTCAAAAATCATTGAATTACTTTTTATTTTAACACGCCATTTCGCCAAAAGAATGGCTTCTTAGGCGGCCTTTCATATTTATACAGTACCGATAGATACATTTCTGGATATTTCGCTTCACTTAGCGGCAAGCAAAACATTTTACCTGGCTCTAAAGGCTCTCCACCCAATCCAATCACGACAAATACAGGAATGCCTTCCTCTTTTTCAAATTTCTTATACCTATTTATTTTATCGAAACTTGACCAATTTACTACAAGTCCATCTAATTTTTCACTATAATACGGGTTATTTCTCCATTTACATTCAACGGCGAATAATTCATTACTGCTCTTAAAACGAATTATAAAGTCTGGCTGTCTATCCGATTCTACGTATATGCCCTGGCGTTTATCAGAGTTATCACGGGTCCAATCCTTAATTGTATAGTAGTTATGGTTGAATAAGTTTGCTACGTATTGTTCGAATTGTTTGCCTTTCTCATAATTCTCTTGCTGTTCATCGGGTAACCAGATATTTACTGTTTTTATTACCTTATCTATTAACCCCATGATAACCGCCTTAATGATTAGGTTTTGTACTAGCATTATAAAATTTTTGATGGTTCTTCTCCAAATGTTAGATGTGGAATGTGTGCTTAAAAACCTCATAGTGAGCTTCTTAAATGTTCACTTTTAGTGAACATATTTATATATGAGTGAACATGTTCACTTTTGGCGAACATATTAGGTATCTCCATTTTTTCTCGCTTTAGGCCTTCAATATGGAATATGATGGCCTCCCTCATTTTTTCTATAGTTTCTTTAGTTTTGCCCGTAGCGATAACCCCGGGCAAGTCGGGGCAGTAAGCTGAATAATTGTTTTTTGCCTTCTCAATGATAATCATATACTTGACCATATTGCCTCCTTTTTTAAGCCGCATCTCGAGCACAGCAGCCTAAACACAATCTTTTTAAATACACAAATATTACCATTTTGTATGAATTTAATGAAAACAGCTAAAATTATCATCATAGCGTCCCCCATTGTCGCCGCAGTTAGTTTTCTGGCCCTGGCAAATCAGCTTGTTGTGAAGGACGCGATGGTAAATAGTATTGGTATGTTTATCACGCTTTTGTCACTGTTGATGTTCATTATTAGTTTGGTCGTCATCGCAATAAAAAAAGCACAGGAGAGCAAAATTAGGAAGAGCACATCAAAACAAGAGGCAAAAGAAATTGTTCAAACCATCAAAACGCAAACAAGGATTGCAAAAGACGCCACAAATGCGCCTCGATGGTACCGTTTATCTAAACTTATTATAGGTTTGATCATTATTTTTGGATTATATATTGCAGTCCCCCTCTGGGTCGGTTTTGTTTTTCTCAATCGTCCAGGAACGGGCGTCGAGAATGGCCCGGCGATAATGAACGTGTTTTTCGGATACTTCGCGACATTTATGCAGTACTTATTGCCCTTACCTATTGGGCTTTTTGTCTGGATTGCGACGCTAATTGGCCTATTTTTTATTATATTCCACAAAAAATACTGGAAAATCCCGGATGCAATGGCAATTATTATTTTGCTGGCACTGATGATGCTTTTTGTATTAATAAGCTCAGGCCAGTAAAAGAGGAGGGGCTGTTAAAGGGCACACTGTATGCCTTTAGTTCTGCCTGTTATTTTCGTTATAAACGTTATTTTTTGTTATTTTTGTTATGATTGTTATTTCATTAAGCTATCATATACTTAGCTATTAAACCTTTCTATCATCATATTGAAAATAATAATTCTATCACCGGATGCGTTGAGATACAGATAATGATACTAATTGGCGAATTCCCCCATCCAGGCCGTATCGTCGAGCACGGCCAGGTAAAATTGCATCACTTTGGACAGGATATTAAAGACTATCTCTTCATAGCCATCAAAAGTCGGCTAAGAATCTCTGCAAAAACATCCACATTATCGCTAAAGCCGATAAAGGGGCTTTTACCATTCTCCTTCCTAATATCTACGCCATTCTTATAAGGCTTAAAGTCCAATATCTTTGTTAATGCAATCGTCGTATTCTTCATGGTGCCCATGAATATAAGGCGCTTATTAGTCAGGTACATCGTGCCTGTGTCGATCCTGGTTAATTCTTGGTTTGACATCGTGCGCACGCCAAGGCTCCCCATCCGCCACCGTACGCCTGGCGCGATCTTAACGCTCATCGTTGGGCCGCCATAGTTAACCCTGTACCTGACCGCCCTCGTCTCATACCAATCCACATTACACGTAAAATAGCATTTTTCATTCCGTTGCAGGTTAATCGATACGGGGATTTCTGGTATATCACCATTATCGATAAGCCATAATAGCCTATATTTATTAAGGAGCGCCCTTGTCTTTTCATCAAAATTAGGAACGACATGAAGATTCTTAGCCAAAGCTTCTAATTCTCTGTCTTCCTCGGGCGAAATGCGAGCATCACTCATGGCTTCATCAAACCGCTTTTGCAATAATCCTCCTGCCTTCGCCGCGTAAATATTCTTAATAAACTCATCCGGTAGTTTAAGCTCGTTTTGTAGCCGGTCCAAAAACTCTTTTTCAGAATCCGATATGTGGCCATCCATTAAAACCTGGTCAAGGCTTTCCTTATAAGTCGCCTCCGCAACGCTCCTAAAAATATTCTGAGCATTATTATCATTCAATGCAAATAAGGATTTTAAGCGTTGAAGCGCTGCAACCTCGTCTTCGCCCATCTTTTTATCCGAAAGGCAATACGTTAGATACGTTCTATATATCTCATTAAAATCTTTGTCAAACCTATGAGGATTTTTTACTTTATATTTCTGGAATATCCTTTCCAGTTGTTCATCGTTAACGTTTTTAATATTATCCGCTGTTGCCAATAAGTTATTTATTTCTATCAAAGCATTTTCTATTGGCTGCCCGCCTAATATACGATCGATGAGCCCGGGCTGCTTTAATGGTTTTACCGCAAACGGAGC
The DNA here is from genome assembly GCF_000251105.1 of Methanocella conradii HZ254. Taxonomy (GTDB): domain Archaea; phylum Halobacteriota; class Methanocellia; order Methanocellales; family Methanocellaceae; genus Methanocella; species Methanocella conradii. Next base: position 1,900,116 of record NC_017034.1, read on the forward strand.
CGCCATCTAGATACCTCATTATATTATGATTAAGCGATTACTATCTAAAATATAGGATGGTTCTTCCCTAAAAGCTTAGCTGCGAAGCAAAGCATAAAAAGTCATGACGCCTATTAACTCCGGACTCATTTTATTTATATAAAAACAATAAAAAATCTGCAAATAAAAATTATTAAGGCGTGACCATTTTTAGTCCACGGCGACGATGTCGTGCAGAGGACGGCTAATTAGCTTATTTGATATACATCGCTGACTCTGCCCATGCTCGTATGATACCACCCGCCAGCCAACCCTGGAAATAAATATTGTGGAATGTACTCTTGTCCTACGGCAGGATTTACGTATGCGTCCAGAGATGGGCATCCCCTCATTTTTTGTTCTATCGTGTTACCTGTATCGTCTATATAGGCCGTGCCTCTATCAACGGTATTAAATGCGACGATCATGTGCCCGCTGGATTGGCCATAAAATTCGACGTTAACCAGGTGAGCCCTGATAAGATTTGACTCTGCATTATCATGCAGTCTTATCGCAAAGTTTTCACATACATAAGAACCCGGTATATACGTATCAAGCTCGGTATGGTCATTTAATAAAAAAGATATCAATTGAGCATATGTCGGGTCTTTCGCATCCCTATGCTCCGTTATATGGCAACGCGAGCCATTTGGATATACCATGATGGCTTCTTTTTTATCATCCCATAATTGTAAAGTATGGGTAGGAGCATTGTAATATTCCATAGCCCTCTTTAAAGAGCTATTGAACGCTCTTTCATTTTCATATAAAATGTTTTTATCATAATAAGGGCAATCCTGGATTAAATAACCGGCTGATATAGCTTCTTCGCCCAGGGTTTTATACTCGTCAATACTATTTTTTAGGCCGGCCAGCCATTCGTCAGATAAAAAATCACTACTGCTATAATACGTATCTGTGTAATGCTCAACCATGCTATATGCATCATTCATAGAATTGATTTTAGCATTATAGTCATCGATCAGAGGCTGGTATTTAGTATAAGTCGTGTATCCAATGCCAATAATTAGAATAAAAATAATGGCTAAACCAAGATATACAAAATTCCTTATATTCTTGACGAGTCTTTGGACTGGATTAGAGCGTTTACGCTTCTTTATATACCTGCTATTCGATTTTGCTATCTGCTCGTTTTTATAAGCATAAGAGTTTAATATAGCTAAACCTGTACAGTCGTGCTTTTCTGGCAATCTATGCTCTCCGCAAAAAGTGCCCCCGCAATATTTGCACTTAAAAGGGAGTAATTCATATTCCCCGCAGATATCGCATTTATTTTTCGCCTCCAAATCGATGCCACCTCTTGATTGAGATAATGATTAATTGCTTATATAGAGGTTATGTCTTTACCCATTGTATTGGGACATGAGTTAAATGGGTCATCATACTTCGACCCTATGATTGCTCTTTCTCACTTTCGTCTTTTGTTAAAAGTTAATAACATTTAATATATATTGCTTTTATGAAAAGGCTGCTCATCCGCTAAAAGCTTACGTCACCTATTCATAGGCAACGGTAGAATAAATTTGATGTGAATAAGCTGGCTGCAATTACATCTATTATCATGCTTTTGGGTGCCGCTGGCAACGTCAATCTGGCGGCAAGCACGCCCACGCCACAGCCACCCCCAGGCGGACGCGTTACTTTCCAGGGCGTTTGTGGCGTGCAGCCAGCGCTACTATCCTCATTCATAAAAGAGTGCCCGTATTTAAGCGTAATATCGAGCATACTGCAGGGCATTGAAAATGCAATAAAAGCCAATATGCCCGAAGTGGCGGCAAGCCTTCCAATCAGCATGTCGCCAGATATTGAAAGCATGATCACAAAGGCTTCACCACGCTTTTTATAGGAGAGCCCGGGCGCGCTCCTTAATTAATAAATGAAAAATGAGACTCAGACAAGCTTAACTTCCTTCTCGAGATGCTCAACCTCCTCACGATGATATTTAACCCTCCGCAAAAGCTCCTTATCACCGGGGTTCTGCCTGAGCTGCTCCTCCCAATACTTCAGCTTAGCCCTCTCAAGCGCGAGCTCGTTCTGAATTGTCGGCTCCTTCTGATACTTACGGTCAGCCTCCATGACCTCTTCATTGTATGTCATAATTGGTCACCACGATATATGCCCTTAAATCTATTATCATTTTCGAGACATATTTAAAATTTTTTAAGCGTTTAAAAAAATTTAAATAGTTTAAGGCACAACCATCAGGATATGCAGGACAGGCCGGACCAGGGCATAAAAGAAGTAATGGTAGTGGACGATCCGGATACGATGAGGATGATACTAAGCGGCAAGTACAGCGACATACTCGAGCTCATCGACTTCCGCGAGATGTCGGTATCCGACATCTCCCAGGCCCTCAAGATTAACCCGGGCTCAGCCCACTATCGCCTAAAGGAGCTGCAAAGGCGAGGCCTCGTAAAGATGGTCAGAGAAGAAACGAAAGGCAATGTCGTCAAAAAGTACTACCGCGCCGCTGCAAGGAACATCTACCTGGACGGCTCAAAGTTCAAGGCACTCAGGCCTGGCGAGGCCAGCCCAATGGACGGGTTCTATGACAGGCTGATAGCGCTGCTGGCGCCATTTGGATACGAGATACCGCCCGACAAGGCCGGGCCGATCAAAGACGCCATGAGGCGATATGACAAAAGAAAAAAGGAGCTCCTCCAACAAATCCAGGATGCCGGCGTTGAAAGGATGGAGGGCGACAGGCTACTCGTAGGGGACGCATATCATGTCGCCTGGCTGCTAAAGGAGATAGAAGACGACACGCTAGGGGGCATAAGGGAAGAGCTTCGCACGCTATTATCCGAAATAAGGGGCCCGAAATGAAAAAAGGAATAGCCGTAGTCGCCATCGGCGTCGCTTTCAGCATGGCCAACGCCTTCGTATCCATGTACCTCGGCATGAAGACGGGCTTTGGCGAGGGGATAGCCGTCCTGCTACTATTCGCCGCATTCATGCTCTTCACGGCTTTAGGGGTTAAGTCGCGGTCAAGGAGCCTGATATGCGTATCCGCAATCATCATGGGCTCCACCGGGGTCGCCATATCCTACACCGATGGGCTCGGCGCCATCATCATGTCTGGCGAGCCATTCCCTGTGCCCGGCTACGCCATGGTGGCGATACTCATGCTCTCTGGCGTCATTGGCATACTTATGGCTTCACACTTTTCCGGCTATTTCCTTAAGGGCGATTTCCCATGGCCTGGCTCAAGGGCAATGGCGTCGCTCATCAGCATGCTTACTGCCGAAAAAAGGGAGGCAAGCCGCCGGCTATCGGCCATACGCATGGGCGCTGCAGGGGTCTTCTCCGGGGCCATAGCAGCATTGAAGGGCGTGGGCATGCTACCAGAAGCCGTAGGCTCAATAAACATCGGAATAGGCCTTTCGCCCATGATGGCGGGCATAGGCATGCTCATCGGATGGAGGGCGTGCACACAGATCGCCATCGGAGCGCTTGCATCCCTGCTGATACTCGTATTCATCGAGAATCCCGGGATTGACTATTCGTCGCACATGAAAAGCCCATGGATATTCTCGACGGCAATATCCATGATGGTTACTACGGCCCTGATTACCCTGTATTTTGTGATAAAGCCAGCAATATCGTCAATTAGGGGTCAGAAAAACGGCGCGCTGGCGCCTGATGGCGGGGCCATGCGAGCAGGCATTGCCTGGATGAGCCGGAGTAACGTGGCCCTCATCATCGCAATATTATGCGCCGCCATATTGATGGTGGCATACCCTGGCGTACCCATATGGGTATTTCTAGTTTGCATGCCGGCCGCGCTCATCTTCATGATAATCGAGACCCGCGGCAAGGCTGAGATGGGGATGAGCGTCGGCATGTCCTCATTCGTCATCCTGCTCATCGTGGGCCTGGCGTTCGACGATATTGTCCCCCTGCTCGTTCTGGAGGGCTTCGTCGTTTCCACGATACTGACTTTCTCGCTTACATTTTCTATCCTGAAGCAATCGGAGTTCTGCGGAGTCGATGCTAAAGGCTTATCCGCCATGGCGCTCGTCGGCGTCGTGGCAGGGTCTGTGATTTGCGTGCCCTTCCTGGATTTTTTTAACGATCTCTATGGGATTGGCACGTCATCGCTCCCCGCCCCTTACAGCGTCATGTGGCTAGAGATGGCGGGCTCAGCCGTCGCCGGGGCCATGCCGCCATCCATAAGCCTATACCTTATATTGGCGGGCTCAGCCATCGCTCTCGTATTCTATCGCTATAGGATATCGGCGGTGACCGTGGCAATCGGCCTGCTGCTGCCTGTATCCACCTCGGCTGCCATCATTGCGGGGGGCATCATCGCATGGGCGGCCGAAAAGAAGGGCGCCCTTAAAGACGATGGCGGCATCACTGCATCTGGCCTCATGGTGGGCGACATCGTCGTGAACATACTTTCTTCCCTGAGATACTTATGACAGGATTGCCACATAAGTTTATATCATATGATAGCATTTAGGTGTTATCAGGTGCCAATAGGCAACAAATTCTCACATTTTTCGTGAATCTGAAAATCGTTGCCTTAAGAAGGCAACGGAGTTTAAGTACATGGTAATGTTTCAAGAATTATCTCTAAGCGCGCCCACGCTAAAGGCTATTGCAGCCATGGGGTTCGAGGAAGCGACGCCCATCCAGGGGCAGGCCATACCTGCGGCCTTACAGGGCAGGGACGTCATAGGGCAGGCCCAGACGGGCACCGGCAAGACGGCGGCATTCGGCATACCTATGGTCGAGGCAGTAGACATTAAATCGGAAGCCATACAGGGCATAGTCATAACCCCAACAAGGGAGCTGGCCGTACAGGTGGCCGAGGAGCTAAACAGGATCGGCCATTTTAAGGGCGTACACGCTCTTCCTATTTATGGCGGCCAGGACATCAAGCGGCAGGTTAGCGCCCTCAAGCGAAAGCCACAGGTCATCGTCGGCACGCCCGGCCGGCTCATAGACCATATGAAGAGGAAGACCGTCAGGCTAGGCGGCATAAGGATGGTCGTGCTAGACGAGGCCGACGAGATGCTGGACATGGGGTTCATCGAGGACATAGAGCGCATCCTCAAGGCCACGCCGGAAGGCAGGCAAACCCTCCTATTCTCAGCAACCATACCCGCCCCCATCAGCAAGCTAGCCGCCCGCTTCATGAAAGACCCTGTATCCATTGGCATCAAGTCTAGATCGTTGACAGTGCAGGGCACCGAGCAGGCTTACCTGGAGGTACAGGAAAGGCAAAAGTTCGAGGCCTTATGCCGCCTATTGGACGTGCAGCTTCCCGCGCTGGCCATAGTATTTGTAAGGACCAAGCGGCGCGTCGACGAGCTTGCGAGGGCGCTGAGCGAGCGGGGATACCAGGCCGAGGGCATCCACGGCGACCTGGCCCAATCGAAGCGGGACAGCGTCATGCGCTCTTTTAGGGAAGGGGCGACTGAGGTGCTGGTGGCCACAGATGTCGCCGCCAGGGGATTGGATATAAGCGGCGTGACGCACGTCTACAACTTCGACATCCCGCAGGACCCGGACGGATACGTCCACAGGATAGGGCGGACGGGCCGGGCGGGGAAGAAGGGCATTGCAATTACTTTCGTGACCCCCAGGGAGCTGGGGCTTTTAAGGCTTATCGAGCGGGTGACTCGCCGCCCCATCGAGAGGAGGCCTGTGCCGACCGCTGCCGAGGCCTTTGAGGGGAAGCAAAGGGCCATAGTCGAAGCCCTTCTAAAGGTGTCTGAAGAAGGCGATGTTTCCCGATATAGGGGCGTTGCCGAGAGCCTTCTAGAAGAAAACGACTCAGTCACCATGCTTTCCGCCGCGCTAAAAATGTTGAGCAAAGGAGACGATGCAGAAGCCATCCCTGTCGAGCTTACCGAGGAGCACCGCCGCCATAAGATGGAGCGAAAGCCGAAAGGCCGTCGAGCGCAAAAACGCTGACCTCTCATATTAGGTGTGCCTTCTTCACGGCATCCATCATTTTATTAAGGTTTTCCGAGAAGTGCAAATGCGTCGGACATTGGCAATCGCTACACCCAAAGCGGGGCACCCTGGCCAGGTGCCGATCTATTTCCGCCGCAACGGCACACTCGGGCCTCGGCGAAGTCACAACCTCGACTATCTCAACGTAAGGCAGAAGATAGTCGATGTGCCACTGCCTCACCCTGTTTTTGCCATCCGCGACCGCCCTATGCCTTTGCACGCGGGCGAAGCCGCCGCTGCCTAGCGCCGAGCCAGTATAGGCATAATAGCCCTCGTCAAAATAGAGCTCGCCGAGGGCGCCCACCTTAAGGCGGCGGGGCGCCTTCAAGGACATGATGAGCGTATAAGTGCCTTTGCCGGCGTCTTCCATCGCAATCCCTATCTAAAATAGGGTCCCAGGCTCAATTATCTTACGGTTAAATATGTCCCGGCATCTCGCGCACAGGCCTGGCTGCTTCCGCTCCGCGTCCGCGATGGAGCTGGAAAAGCGCATGACGCAATCGTTCTTACAGTGGCCCAGCCCCAGGATGTGGCCCGCCTCGTGCACCGCCTCCTTGGCCACCATGTCCGCGGAAAAAAGGCGATACGTGGACACGACTCCGGCTAAATTGTACATTGCTAGCCCCATGACGAAGTTGAGGTGGTCATAGTAGATGTCGCCATCCACGATCCAGAGGGCGTGCTCCGAAGACATGTTTCTTATCAGGTAGTCCAGCAGGGCGTGGGCATCGTACTGGCGGCGCTTCGCGTCGTAGGCGCCTTCATGCATGTCCAGCTTTCCGCGGTCTACGGTGGAGACGCCGTAGACCTCGTGGAGCCTTCGGGCCACTATGCCCTTGAATTCACCGCTATCAGCGGTGTAGAAAAGGTCGAAACGCATCCATATCATGTTAGGATATGTAATGCAGGATTATAATAATTTACACATTATAATTATTTGAAGCCGTACTTGCCCACAAGGGGCACGAATGCGACGCCACCCTTATTATAGGTATTCACCTGGTCGCCGCATTTCTCCACCAGGTAAAGGTCCTGGTAATACTGCCCTATCGGTATGACCATCTTGCCGCCATCCTTTAGCTGCCTGACGAGCGGGTCGGGTATCTCAGGAGCGGCGCATGCGACGCTAATCCTGTCAAAGGGGGCGTATTGCGGCAGGCCTTCGCTGCCATCACCAATAAAAACTTCTACGTTATTAAATCCAAGCTCTTTCAGGATGCGCCTCGCCCGCTCAGCCAGGCCGGCCTTTCGCTCTATAGTATATACCTTTCCAGGGCCGGCGAGGATGGACATCACCGCCGCATGGTATCCCAGGCCAGTGCCCACCTCCAGAACGCTATTGCCTTCCTTAATGTCCAGGACGTCGCACATGATCGCGACCATGCTCGGCGCCGAGATGGTCTGGCCTTCGCCTATGGGCAAGGGCACGTCATCATAGGCGTATAGCTCCATTTCCTTCGGCACGAAGCGGTGCCTCGGGGCCTTTGCCATGGCATCCAGCACCCGCTCGCTGATGCCTTGAGACCTCAGCGACTCGATCAGGTATCCTCGCTGCCTTTCCCATCCTTCTTCCTGGATGCTCTCAGCCCCTCGCCCGCAGGGCGCCTCTCACTGGACAATACCTTCGAATAGATGCGGCGGATGTCCTTGGCCCTGGCCGATTTTCCCTCCCGCTTATAAAGCCCGCCATCCCTTACCTTTATGGCGCTTACGCGCACCTCGTGCCCCTTGACCTTCAAGATGTCGCCGACCGTAAACTCATAGTCCCCATTTACCTTATAGTCCACCGACTCGGTCTTTTCCCGCCGCTGAACCGCGATCTTGACGACGACCTCGTCGATTGCCCTGGCCCAGACGGCGCGCACGTCACCGGCCTTCGCGCTCTCCGCCCGGCCCCCCGTCTTAAGCTCGAGCGACTGGACGCGCACGCCGCTCACCTCCTCGCCCACGTCCACCACGAACTCGTCGCCTACGTGCAGCTCCTCGTCCTCATTTACCTCGATCTCCTGTACGGATGACACGTCTTGCCTGCTCACTATAACCTTAAGCTTTATAGCCTTCCTCTTTTTGCTCGGCAGCCGGTGGATGAAGCCGCAGTTGTTGCACTTCAGCAGGTGGCTCTTCACCACGGTGTGCATGACTTCCTCTTCCGGGCTGCACTGGGGGCACGCAGCTTCTACTACCTCGATTTTATCCACAAACTGACTCTCCCGTGCGTTATATCAATGAACAGTGTAAATATAGCCCATATATGCATAAAGAAGTTGTCCATGGCCGCGGGCACCCCAATGTAACCGGGACCCACAGAAGCACCTTTGAGATAACCCGTGATGAGGAGATTTCGAAGTCGGCCGATTGCATCATAGTCGTAGGGGCAGATAAGGGCGCGGCCTCTCTGAGCGATGGGTTTAAGAAGGCCGCTGCCCATGATGATGCGTTTATAACCTGTGTCATAGAGGCAGGAGGTTTCAGGGATGTGGTGACCGGGTGGGGGTCTGAGAAGATGACTTTTTCAGTGGAGGACAGCATGGTCTTTCGGGTGAGCGACTACGTCTGCGGGAGGACTGTCATGATACGTGCGGATAAGCCCGCCGCTCGCCTGGATAGGCGGCTCATCGCCGCCCTGGCCGAAGGAAATAAGGCCATCCTGGAATTATCAGTAGAGCAAAAGGATAGGCCAGAGCCCTCGCTTGACGCTTTATTTAAAGAGGTCTAGGCATGGCGGAAGAGCAGAAGCCCTTTGATATCGAGGAACTTAAAAAAGAGCTTGCTGACATCAAGAGTGAGCTGATGCGGAAGGAGCTCGAGGAGATCAAGCACGAAAAGATGCGCCAGGAGTTGGAGGAGCTTAAGGCGGAGCAGGCGCAAAAGCATGAGCCTCAGCGGTACTCGCCCTTGCCCAGGCTTTCCATCATTACGGCGCTCATGGCAGTTCTGACGCTGGTAATGGCCGGATACATGCTTGGCACGCTCTTCACGTATAATCTGGCCGGGGACATCGATAAGTACATTGCCAGCTATAGCTGCCCTATCAGCGGTAGCATGGTGGTCGCCATCGTGAGCGTCGTCCTGATATTCATCGGGCTTGGCTTTGTGACGATGGCGAAGAGGTGAGGGCGGGCAGCATGACGACGAAGCGGCAGCCTTTCGTGTAGTCGCCCGGGACGCGGTCCTCCACCCATACCTTTCCGTGAAAGTCGTCTACTAGCGCCTTCACGAGGTATAGGCCCAGCCCGTGGCCGGCGGCCCCGAAATCGCCCCGCTGGTAGCGCGTGAACAATTTTTTCTTCACGTCGTCGGGGATGCCCGGGCCATTATCGCTGATATCGAAGCGATAAAGCGTCTGGCTGCCCTCGAGGACGTGGCTCACTTTAGCCTCCACGGCTACCGCTCCTCTGGAATGCTTAATGGCGTTGCCGATGATGTTTGAAAACACGTCCTTTAGCAGGTCATCGGCCATGACGTAGCATGGGCCTGGCGGAGAGAATTGAATCGTCACGTCACGGCCAGGCACGTGTGAATATTGCGATATCACCTCATGGAGGATGCGGCATGCGTCCACTTTTTCGCGCTTTACGGCGCCTTCTTTGGCGAGCTGGAGCTTCCTCACCGTATCGATAAGCCTTGAGCTGTCATAGAGCGCTTCGAGGGGCTTAAGCAAATACTGCCTGTCCTCGCCGCTCAGCTTTAGCCTGTCCATGGCCAGCTCGAGGTAGCCGATGCCCATCTGGTTCATGTTATTGATGTCGTGGCCCATCAAGTCTATGTAAAGCTCGGCCTGCCTCTTCGCCTCCTCGATTTCCTCCTCCGCCCTTTTACGCTCGCTGATATCGATGAACGTGACCACCGCGCCGGTGACGGAGCTGTCCACTGTGACAGGGTTTGACGAGTATTCTACCGGGAACGTCGTGCCGTCCTTTCGCCAGAATACGTCATCGCTATCGCGATAGCCCACGCCGGTGGCCAGCGTCCTGGCCACACAGCACTCCTCTCTTATCCTGGGCTTTCCATCGCGTTTTGTATGATGGATAAGGTCGTGCACGTTTTTGCCTATGACCTCTTCCATCGAATAGCCGAGCATCTTGAGCGCCGACCTGTTGATGAGCGTACACCGGCCCTGGCCATCTACGCCGTATATTCCCTCGTCCGTCGATTCCAGCAGGAGCCGTACGCTATCGTACAGCTTATCCCTCTTTTCCGACAGGTATCCCACGACGAGCGCGACGATGATAAAAATTCCCGCGCGTATGAACGTGTCCGGGATTATCCTTCCTGCAAGGTAGTAGCCTATTGCGACGTGCGAGAGGCCGAGGAATAAGGCGATGAAGACCGCTTTCCTGTGATACCACACGCCTGCCAGTATTATGGGAATGTAAAAGAGGTGGGTGTACACGACGTCGATGCCCATTACCGCGTTAACGTATAAAGTTATGACTATGCATGCAAGGATGATGAAAGCTAGTAGGGCCTTGTTTTGCGCGCCTTGCCTGAACGTGGAGATGGATTGGGCCATACCATGATATTTTAATAGCCTGGTAATTATAAAATAAAGTGCCGGTTTTTATTGGCCACCCAACCGTAAACCCATAAATCAGCGCTCACGGAAGATTAAAAAAGTTACAATATTTAGGGGCATAAATACACGTTTTTACCATAATACCCGATTTATTTGCAAAATTTGTCAAAATTAGTATAAAGTATATAAACAAAAACCTGCAATTGTCAGTTAACCAGTTACTATAGCATGCCATGCAAATCTTGACTTTATGGAGGGAATGATATAAGGCTAAAAACTGCGCTCGCCATCGCTGTCATGCTCATCGTACTGCTATCCTCTATGGCGGTCGTAGGTGCATCGCAGTCAATGGTGAATACGGCTGAATCGGGGGCGTCATCCGGATATTCGACCTACATCGTGGCGTTCAAAGGCGATCCATCCATACAGGCTGAAAGCCGGCTGGCGGGCCTCCTGGACTCTTTTAACGGAAGGATCGTATACCATTACAGTATCATCGACGGCGTGGCGGTAACCATGCCGGATGACAGGGTAGACGAGCTTAAGGCGCTGAGCGATGTAAAGTACGTTGAAAAGGACCAGCAGGTTCATATCCTGCTGGACAGGGCGGTCCCTCAGATAGGCGCGGACAAGGTATGGGCTTCGGGGTATACCGGTAAGGGCGTTAAGGTCTGCGTCATCGATACCGGCGTGGACGCGAGCCATCCCGACTTAAATGGCAACAAGGTCGTCGCATGGGTCGATTATGTTAACGGCAAGTCCACCCCATACGATGACCATGGGCATGGAACGCATGTGTCGAGCACCATAGCGGGCACGGGCAACGCCTCCGGCGGGCAGTACAGGGGCGTTGCGCCCGAGGCGAGCCTGATGGAGGCGAAAGTGCTGAGCTCGCAGGGCTCCGGCAGCAATACTAATATTTTGAAGGCGATTGACTGGGCGGTCAATAACGGCGCCCAGGTCATATCGATGTCCCTGGGAAGCAACTCGCACTCCCAGGCCATGGACGACGCCATCAAGAACGCCGTAAACAGGGGCGTTGTCGTGGTCGTGGCAGCCGGCAATAGCGGCCCAAATGCACGCACCATAGCGTGTCCGGGCGACAGCCCTGACGCCATAACCGTGGGGGCCGTGGACAGGAACGATGCTATAGCTTCTTTCAGCTCCAGGGGCCCGACGTACGACGGCCGCATAAAGCCAGACGTCACTAACGTGGGCGTCGGGCTGATGGCGGCGAAGGCGGCGGGCACTAACGCTGGCAAGGGCACCCAGTATTATGTGGCCATGAGCGGCACCTCTATGGCAACCCCGATGACCTCGGGCGTCGTCGCATTGCTGCTCCAGGCGAACGGGTCGCTTACGCCCGCCCAGGTCAAGGACGTATTGACAAAGACCGCCAAGCCTCTGGGCGGAAGCGTACCCAACAACAACTATGGCTATGGCCGGGTGGACGCAAAGGCGGCATTAGATTACGTCCTGACGGGCAAGGTGCCAGCGCCCACGCCAACGCCGACTCCAGGGCCGAGCCCCACGCCAACGCCGCAGCCTGGCGCTGGATACTCAGTTACCCTGACGAACATGTTCGCAAAGTATAATGGCCAGTACGGCCAGATGGAGAGGTTCCAGGTTAAGGCCGGCACGACCATCGCCCAGGGCATCATGCTCGCCAATACGGGCAGCGCGGCCGACTCTTATACGGTCACCGTTAACGGCATACCCGGCTCATGGTGGACCATGTCCGGGTATGATGGCGGAACGCTCCAGCCGAAAGGTGGCGCTGCATACCTGACGTTGCAGGTTACGCCCGGCGCCGACGCTGCCAGCGGCTCTTACAGGTTCAACGTGACTGCCACGTCCAAAACGGATAGCAGCGTTATGAGCACTAAATCATACACGCTAAACGTGGTATCGTCCATCAGTAACCCGGTTCCTGGCAAATCTTTCGCCGGAGCCGTTTCGAGAGGCCAGGAGTACTATGCATACCTGGCCCCGGATAGCGCAGGGCAGATAACTGCGACGATATCCTGGCAGAGCTTTTCGAACGATTTAAATGGATACCTGTATGACCCTTCAGGAAAGCTGGTCGCCAGGGCTGAGAACAGGCATACCACGAGCGAGACGGTGCAATATAGCGCCCCGGCAGGCGGCTATTACCTCCTGAAGGTAACGGCGAACGCCTACTCGCCCGTATCGTTCACAGGCTCTACAAACGTCAACGTGCAGCCGGCGTACGTGAAGGCCGGCACTATCCAGCCAGGCCGGCCCGTTACTCTGTCCATTAGCGCCGATGGCAAGAAGCCCATTAACGCAAGGGTAGCCTGGACATGGCCGTATAACACTATTGCGCTATCATTGCTTGATAGCTCCGGCCAGAAGGTCGCCCAGGGCACAAGGGTTTCGGATGGCTTTAATAGCGCCTATGAGCAAATCGACTATAAGGCCACGGCGGGGACATACACTTTAAAGCTCGAGTCCGATAGCTCGAGCCAGTTGAGCTATAAGCTGGTCACGCCCTTCCAGCTTTAAGCTCCTTTACTTTTTAGGCTCCATCGCTTCTCTCATGGCAGCCAGCCCTTCATCGACGCCCCTTATCTTAATAAGCGCGCTTATTTTGGAGGCGTCGAGCGATAGGTCTTTTGGCATCCGCACCGTAAACCCCATCTCCTCCATGCTCAGCGGCACGAGAAGGTCTTCATCCTTATCGAAGGCCCTGGCTATGCGCACGCCCATCTCGTAGTGGCTCAGGCGCTCCGGCCCTGCAAGGTTATACAGCCCTCCAATGTTCTCTTTTACGAGAAGGCTGACTGCCCTGGCAACGTCCTCGATGTAGATGGGCGAGAAGTACATGTCCCTGGCCAGCTCGATCTTCTGGCCATACGTGAGGCCGGACAGCACATACTTTACAAAGTTATCTGGATGGCTGCCGTAGACTTCGCCAAGCCTGAGCGTAAGGTGGTCTGCCGCCTTATCCACCGCCACCTCGCCCATGAGCTTGGTCTCTCCGTACACGTTTATGGGGTTTACATGGTCGTACTCGGTGTATAGGCCGCCGCTCTTGCGGCCGTCGAACACGTAAGCTGATGAGAGATACGTGACGCGAGATTTCAAGGGCAGGGACGCCTCCACGAAGAAACGGACGCCGCGTGTGTTGAACTCCATCGCGTCCAGCCTGTTTTTCTCGCAATACTCGACGCTCGGTATCTCCTCAGTGAGGATGATCTGGCCGGGCTTCGTCTGATTGACTACCCGCGCCACGTCGGCGCTGTTCTTTATGTCGTATCCTATACACCCCGCGGCCGGCGAGGGGTGCTCCTTGTCGCATGCCCACGCGACCTCGCTATCTTTTAAAGCTTCACGTATGGCGGACCCGGCCGGGCCGCAGCCGACGATTAATATCATGCTATAGCTCCTAAGCCGAAATAGCTGGCTTACTATTATAATACTTTGCGTCCAAGAATTTTTTTTATTTATAAATGGGGGCAATCTCATGTCTGGCAGATACAAGGGTAGTTGAGAAGAATAAAGGCGCCAGGACTACGCTGCATGAGCGGCTGGAAAAATTAAAGAGAGGGGCCACATGAGCTACTTTTTGCGGCCACGAGATCCTTCAGGCCTTCTTTTAAGCCGACCTTCGGCGTATACCCAAGCGCTTTTTTCGCCAGCGAAATGTCAGCGTAGCTGTCCTTGATATCGCCAGGCCTTTCGGGCTGGAACTCGGGCTCCAGGCCTTTACCGTATAGGTCTATGACCATGCGGGCCAGCTCGTCTATCCTCGTGGCTTTACCTGTGCCGCAGTTGAATGCCCTGCCCACCGCCTCTTCCTTTTCTAGCATGAGCATCACCATGTCTACCACGTCGTGTACCGAGACGAAGTCCCTCGTCGCGGATCCATCGCCATAAACGATAGGAGACATGCCATGGCTCACCCTGTCAATGAACTTCGAGATGACGCCGCTATAAGGGTTAGAGGGGTCCTGGCGAGGGCTATATATGTTGAAAGGCCTAATCGAGGTTACCGGCAATCCATAGGCCCTATGGAACATAAGGGCATACTTCTCGCCTGATAGCTTGCTTGCCCCATACGGAGACAGGGGCTCCTGAGGATGGGACTCGTCTAGGGGAAGCCTCACGGGGTTTCCGTATGTCGCCGCCGAGCTGAAATACACGAAGCGCTTCACTTCGGCCTTCCTGGAAGCGTTTAAGAGGTTCAACGTGCCCATCACGTTATTATCGGCGTCAAAAACAGGGTCTTCCATGGAGCGCGCCACGAATATCTGCGCGGCACAGTGGATGACCGCGTCGGCCCTGCTAACCAGTATATTCACCAGCCCGGCATCCCTTATGTCGCCCTTCACGAAGTTGGCCTCCGGCGGATAAGCATTGGCCCCTGACGAGAGGTTATCCAGTATCGTGACCACGCAGCCACGGCGTACAAGCTCCTCACAGAGGTATGAGCCGACCTGGCCGAGGCCGCCCGTGAGGAGTACCTTCCTTAAGCGCATAAACAATAGATACGGGCATATAACTTTAAAAGTTACGAGCTAAAGGCTTCCTCTGCTTATGAATAGCCTGATTCTCTCAGGCCTATAAAGCTTAAAGTACAGTATAAAGGTTGCCAATATGGCTATGCCCAGGATCTCTGGCACGTAGGCCCGTGGCTCGTGGAGCAACGCGTAAATAATGTAGCCTGCATAGTTCTCGATATCATACTTAGGGAACTCCCACCCAAGCAATGGCCAGAAAAGGGTTCCCTGGGCGAGCCACATCTGATCCTCGGCGATGTGCAGCAGCGAGCCGAGGGCGAGCGCCTCCACCGCGCCAATTCCACGCCTCTTATTCAAATACATGCCCATGCCGGCCAGGGCTAAGGCGAAAAGCATGGTGTGCCCGAATATACGGCCATTCTGGGGCAGAGGCGCGCCTGCCAGGACGAACCTGTAGTCCAATTTTTCCTTCAGCGATGAGAACACGATGAAAGCGAATAGCAGGGTAATGCCCAGGTGGCCGAAGACAAGCACGCATTATAACTAAAAGTTACACATATAATTAGTTAATCGATAACCAGGCACGAGCCTGAACTCATTTTATGGCTTTTTGTTTTGCCGGGATTTCGCCTTTAACAAGTACACCCGGCCCTATCTGTGACCCGGCCCCTATCACGGCCCCGACGTTTATGAGGCTTCCTATGCCCGTGTGCACGTCATCCCCCATGATACAGCCCAGCTTCCTGCGCCCGCTGTCGACCTTCTGCCCTTTCACGATGACGGGTATGGTCTTTTCATCTAGCCTGAGGTTGGCGACCTTTGTGCCAGCCCCGAAGTTACACCTTGAGCCAATTACGCTGTCGCCCACGTAGCTGAGATGCCCTATCTTCGTGTCATCCATGATGATAGAGTTCTTCACCTCGACGGCGTTCCCGATGTGCACCCGATTGCCTATGCTCGTGAAAGCCCTTATGTAGCAATTAGGGCCGATGTCGCAATTATTGCCGATGACTACGGGGCCGACTATATAGGCCCCATTCCTAACAATAGTTCCCTCGCCAATTGATACCTCGCCTTTCAGGGTGGCAAAAGGCTCCACTATTCCTTGAATTTGGCCCTTCATCTTTTTCAGGGCAAGCTCGTTCGCTGCCAGTAGATCCCAGGGCCTGCCAACGTCGAGCCACTCCTCTTCCATAACCTCATAGCCGACGCTTTTACCAGCATCTATGAGGCGCTGCAGGGAATCGGTAACCTCTATTTCGCCTCGCGGAGACGGCCTGGTCTCATCTATGGCGCTGAAGATCGAGGCGCTGAACAGGTAAATGCCCGCGTTCGCCAGGCTTGAGGGGGGCTCCGCCGATTTCTCGACAATTCGGGCCACTCTTCCGCCATCGGCCACGATGACCCCGTATGGCCTTGGGTCTGCGACCTCCTTGACGGTGACCACCGCCTCCTCCCTCCTCTTCATGAGCTTCTTAAGGTGGGCGGCGCTGACCATGACGTCCCCGTTCATGGCGATAAACCTGCCATCACAGGCGCCAGCCGCCATCCCGAAGGCGTGCCCCGTGCCCATCTGCCTCTCCTGCACGACATACTCGATATCGACCCCAAACTGCGAGCCATCCCCGAAATAATCGATGACGGCCTCTTTTTTGTATCCCACGATGAGCGTGACTTCCCTTATTCCAGCCCGCCTGACCTCATCTATAATATACTCCAGCATGGGCCTATTGGCGATGGGCAGCATGACCTTCGGCCTGCTCTCGGTCAAGGGCCTCATGCGCGTGCCCTCACCTGCTGCGAGTATTACTGCCCGCATCTCATCACACACCTCTTCACCACGGCCTCTGCCTCAGAATATAGCCTGCCGAGCGTCTCCTCGTCCTCTGCCTCGGCCGTTATCCGTACCTTAGGCTCCGTGCCGGAGGGCCTCACCAGCACCCATCCATCCTCGTAGCCAACCCGCAGCCCATCAAGCGTATTAACGTCCACAGCCCTTGAAACGTCCATCTCTTTCTTGATAAGCTCCATGAGATGTGCCTTATCAATATCATGGGAAAGCTTGATGCCGCCCCTCCTGATAGGATACTTTGGCAGGGCGTCGATCGCATCGGAAAGCTTTCCATTCTTGCACACAAGCTCCACGAGCCTGGCAGCCGCGTAGATGCCATCAGGGCAATAGGACATCCTGGGGAATATCCAGGTGCCGCTGGTCTCGCCGCCAAAGTCCGCCCCGGCCCTCCTGACCTCCTCGGAGACGAAGGCGTCGCCGATCCTGGTCCTGTAAATCCTCGCCCCGTTCACCGCCTTTTCCACCATCATTGACACGTCCACGGGGCATGCGAGCGAGTACTTCACCTCATGCTGGCAGAAATAGGCCAGCAATTCGTCGCCCGTCACGAGCCTGCCCTCGTCATCCACGGCCATCATGCGGTCGGCATCGCCATCGTGTGCAATCCCAAGGTCGGCCCCGGACGCTATCACCGCCTTCTTAAGCTCCGAAAGGTTCTCGTCCACCGGCTCCGGATTCCGGGCTGGAAAAAAGCCATCTGGCTGGGCATTTAACGTGATGACGCTACACCCCATCTCCCTGAGCACATAAGGCGTAATGGTCGAGGCGGCCCCGCACCCGCAGTCCACGACAACCTTCAGGGGATAGTGCTCCACGCTCCTCAAAATGGCGTCAATATGGTTCTGGATGGCGTCGTAGCGGGGCATCTCGCTTCCAACATCCCTCCAGCTTACCCCCTTTATATCCTCATAGATGGAGCGCTCCAGGCTGTTCTGCTGCTCCAGAGAGAAAGCCATGCCATCCGGGTTCCAGAACTTGAGGCCGTTGTACTCGGGCGGATTATGCGATGCGGTGACCATGACGCCGCAATCGTATTCCCTCGCCGCATAGGCCAGGGTCGGGGTGGAGACCACGCCGACGCGGGCCACCCTGGCGCCCATTGCCAGAAGCCCCGAGACCAGAGCATCCTCTATCATCTGGCCCGAAGTCCTCGGGTCACGGCCGACCACTATGCTCCTGTATTCTACGCCGAGCGCCTTGCCCGCCCGAAGCGCAAGCTCGGGGGTGACCGCTTCGTTGACGATGCCCCTTATCCCTGATGAACCGAATAGACTCATTGCGCTTTTACTCCACTGTGACCGATTTTGCCAGGTTGCGGGGCCTATCAATGGGGCAGCCCCGGCCCAGCGCTGTATAATAGGCAAACAGCTGCAAGACAATAGAGGACATGATCGGAGAAATATATTCGCACGCGTCAGGCACCCTTACTATGTCTGACGCCTGGTCTATCGTCCAGCCGTTATGCACGACCGCGAACTTTCCCGTGCAATCCTCATGCGGGTGCGCGTTAATCCCGGAAGGCTTGCCATGCGTGGCCCAGCGCGTATGGCCTATCCCCACGGTAGCCATGATGCCATGTGGCACCTTTTCCTTTAAGTTGAAGATGCGCCCGTCCGCGGAATCGTAGCCCCTGTACTCTAGCCTGGCGAGGGATTCGAGCAACACCTCGGCCGTGTTGCCATTTCCAATATACCCCACGATCCCGCACAACCCAGGTCCCTCATAATGCACGCACGTTATCCGGCAAGTTATCACGCACGATGGTGCCTTCCCCGATCTTGCATCTTACCCCAATGGCCTTTCCTGGCTTTATTAGCACACGCCCTGCTACCTCGGTGTTATCGCCTATGGCCGCGCCCATCCTGGCCTTCATGACCACGTTGTCCGCCTCGACCTTCGCATCGTCAGCCTCAATTATGAGCCCCGGCCCAGCAACAACCCCATCCCCTATAATAGAGCTTGAGATGTCACTAAACGAGGCGATTTTGACGTTATCCATGAGTATTGAGTTGGATATGCGCGTGAACGGCTCTATAGTACAGTTATTGCCGATGCTCGTCCCCGGCAATATGACCGCGTTCGGGCCAATCTCACAGTTATCTCCTATTACGACGGGGCCTACGATGTACGAGCCAGACCTCACGACCGATTTCTTGCCAAGCACGACCTCCCCTGATATATGCGCGCCATCCTCCAACCTTCCATCCGCATTTCCCCTCCTCGTTGCAAGCGTTGCGGCGTTCATGTCCAGCAAGTTCCACAGGTACAGGGCGTCCATCCATAGCGCGTTAGTGTGGACCGATTTAATGGCATAGCCTTCGCCGAGCATCTTTCTCAACGCATCCGTTATCTCATATTCCCCTCTTTCTGATATCTCGATCGATTCAAGGTACCTAAAAATTATGGGGGAAAAATTGTAGACCCCGGCATTCACCACTTTGCTGATCTCCTCGCCTTTAGGCTTCTCGAGTATGGCTTTCACCATCTGGTTCTGCGTCTTCACCACGCCATACTCCTGTGCCCTGTCCACCGTGACGGTCAGCATGGCCACGTCGCCATCGCTCACCCGAATGACCTCTTTTATCGCGGAAGCGTCGATGATGTTGTCCCCATTTATGACTAAAAAGCGGTCGTTAATCATATGGGAGGCCTGCCTCAGGGCGTGGGCTGTGCCCAATTGCTGGGGCTGCTCCACGTATGTTATTTTTACGCCCCACTTATTGCCATCGCCAAAGTAGTCCATTATCTTCTCGCGCTTATAGCCCACGACCATTATGATATCGATGATGCCGCTCTCTTTAAGGGCGCTAACCACATACTCTAAAATCGGCCTGCCGCCCACAGGTATCATGACCTTTGGCCGCGTGACCGTTAGCGGCCTCAGCCTACGGCCTTCCCCCGCCGCAAGTATGACTGCTTTCATAAGGATTTATCCTAATATGGTTAGCTACGCTACCCCCTATTAAAAAGGCAATTAGGATGTCATCGTATTTCTATTTATCCATGTTCAGACCAAAACCGTTATATGCTACCAGGACTCTTAGAAAGAGCGTTATTAAAAAGAATTAGATTTTATGAGGTAACGTTCATGGCAAGATTCCCTGAAGCTGAGGCTAGAAAGCTAAACGTCCTGATCTGCAGGAAGTGCAACGCGCGCAACGCTTTACGTGCGACCCGATGCAGGAAATGCGGCTATACCGGCCTGAGGCCTAAGAAGAAGGAGCTTAAAGCGTAAATTTTTTAATTCTTTTACGAGCCGACGATTATATCGTCCTGCCCTGAAGGGCCCCTTTCTTTTAATATCTTCTTGAGGGCGGCCTTGTCGTATCTCTGTTCAAGGGCATACTCGAGCAGGTGCACGTAGGCGTCCTTGATGGACATGTCGTGCTCGACAGCGAACTTCTTGACCTCTTTATGGAGCTTCTCGGGGATATCCGCCTTTGACATACTGCAATGTGGTATGTCATATCTGATATATAAGCTATCACCTCGTTGTCCGGCGTTTCATCACTTTTGGCATGGCCCCAAAAATTATTTATCGTCCATGCGCATATTTTTATCACATGAAAGGCATCGACGGGCTGGAGCTGAGCCCCAGGAAAAACGAATACCTAAAATATTTACTGGAGAAAGGGGGCATGGCGCACACGACCGACATATCGGCACACTTCGACCTGGACCCGTCGACGGTGACTAAGGCCATCAACGAAATGTCTTCCACGGGCCTCATCGAGCACATGCCCTACAGGGGCGTCTGTCTCACGCCGCGGGGCAGAGAATACGCGACATTTTTGGTAAGGCGACACAGGGTATTGGGCTTAATGCTCTCGCATTATGGCTTGACGCCCCGCGAGGCCTGTTCTGAGGCGTCAAAGCTGGAAAGCTACGTATCCAAGGACGTGGTGGACAAGATCTGTAAATCGCTGGGCCACCCTAGCATGGGCATATGCGGCAGGATTACCCATGATAAGTGCTGCTGCTGCCCCGACGATGAGTGAATTTAGCATGAGCGAGATATCCTCTCATATCCCCGACCTTGACCTTATCACGTATTATGGCGAGAAAGGGGACTCCGTGTTTAGCCGTATCAGCCCCTGGACTAAGGCCATAATGCTGGTCATGATAATATCATTCATAACGGTCTCAAGGAGCGTCCTCCTCCTGTCCGCCCTATACCTGGCGACGCTAGCCGTCTATTGGCTGGCGGGGCTGCCCGTTAAAAAATTATTCCAGTGGTATGCGCTTCCAATCCTCTTCGTAGTGTCGCTGGTCCTTTTATTGATGTGGAACGAGCCCGGCACGCCGTTATTCTCCTGGAGGCTGCCTTTAATAA
Source organism: Methanocella conradii HZ254 (assembly GCF_000251105.1). GTDB lineage: Archaea > Halobacteriota > Methanocellia > Methanocellales > Methanocellaceae > Methanocella > Methanocella conradii. The sequence goes on from NC_017034.1 coordinate 1,921,310, forward strand.
CCATAGCCCTGACCGATAACGGCATACTGCTCGTCGCCACGCTACTCCTCAAGGCGCTGATATCCGTGACCTACTCGCTATTCTTCCTCATGACCACCAGGTATTACCACTTCTCCGCCATGGTCTATAAGCTGTTCCCGTACCCGATTGACCAGATATTCTTAATGTCTTACCGATTCATTTTCACCACGCTAAAGATGGTCGACTCCATGCTAAAGGCGCTCCGCTCGAGGGGCGGTGGGCTGGTCAAGAGCGCCAGCAGGCAGGGCGGCATGTTCGCCGAGGTGTTCGCGTTGACTCTCATAAGGTCGTACGACCGGGCTGAGAGGATAAATAAGGCGATGGAGTCCAGGGGCTATAGCGGGAAGTACGTCGCGGCCGCTAATGTGCCGCCTATCGGGGCGGCGGAGCTATTGTTTTTGGCAATAACCGCGGCGTCGTTCATATATGTGGCAGTCTTTTTAAAGCTGCCTCTCTGAAGGTGATATGGTTGGCGATGACACCGCAAAAAAAGCAGGTTTGTATTCATGGGCCTGGCGAGCTGATTCACGTTGATTGCGCCAGCCATGTGTACCCTGATGGGAGCGTCGGCATCCACGATATGTGCTTCAGGGTGATGGAGCGTGAGGTCGTGGCGCTTTGCGGCCCTAACGGCTCGGGTAAATCCACCCTTATCGAGCACTTGAACGGATTGCTATCGCCGTCCAGCGGCTCCGTGGCCGTCATGGGCAGGGACATGGGAGGGCTGAAAAAGGATATCTGGCGCTACGTCGGCGTGGTCTTTCAGCGGTCCGACGACCAGCTATTCGCGCCCACGGTGCTGGATGACGTCATGTTCGGGCCTCTCAACATGGGCATGTCCGTTGAGGATGCGAGGGCGGCCGCCATTGACGCCCTTAAAGCGGTCGGCGCCATGGGCCTCGAGAATAAGGTGCCAGCTTATTTGAGCGGCGGGCAGAAGAGGCTCGTTTGCATAGCCGGCGTGCTGGCGATGAAGCCGAAGGTCATAGCCATGGATGAGCCTACGTCTGACCTGGACCCGCAGCATTCTGAGGCCGTTGAAAAGATCATACTCGGCTTGAGAGAGAATGGCGTCAGCGTGGTGGTGGCCACCCATGACCTTGACATGGCCGCGAGGATAGCCGATCGAATCTGCATCGTCAAGGATGGCTCCATCATAGCCGAGGGTCGCCCCTCCGAGATATTCTATGATGAAGAATTATTAAGCATGGCGGGCCTTAAGCCGCCGGGCGTCGTGCGCATATGCCAGGAAATCCTTAAAAGCGCCGGCGTTGGGCACTCGGAGCGCCCCGTGACAGCCGATGAGCTCGTCCACCTGATATCAGGCCTCATAACTAAACGTTGACCTTCCATGCCATTAAATCATGAGCGTCGCCACTAATTTGGTATCTGGCCAAACCTTTATATCCTCATGCGGCGTAAAATATCCTGGTGGGGAGGTCACAAATGGCACACATACACCTCGAAGACGGCTCGTTCACAGTATTCTGGGCCATCGCATGGTGGCTGGTCGCTATAGCCGTCATAAGCTTGAGCATAATATGGCTAAGAAAGATAAAGAAGGTTGACGGCCGGATCATCACCGTAGCCGGGCTGTGTACGGCCGCCGCATTTGCCATTTTTCAGATAAGCATACCCATCGCCGGCGGCGTGCACCTGAACCTTACCCCGCTCATCGGCATACTCACGGGGCCGGCGGTCGGCAGCCTTATCGTGCTCATCGTCAACATTTTCTCCGCCGCCATAGGCCACGGCGGCTGGGGGCTGATCGGCGCAAACTGCCTTATAAACATCACTGAGCTAACCTCTGCATATTTCATCTATAAGGGAATGGAGAGGCTTACAAAAAGCGTTTTCGCCCGGGCTGGCGTGGCAACGCTGCTGGGCCTCTTCATCGGTAACGTGGCCATGATAGCAATCATACTGGCATCAGGCATACAGGGAGTGAATCAAAGCAAAGCAGACATCCTCTGGGGCCTTTCTCTGATCGCGGGCATAAACATGATGGTCGCGGTAATCGAGGCAGCGGTCACCGGATACGTCATATCTTATATAAGTAAGGTTAGGCCAGACATGCTGAAGGAGGCCTTATACGCCTGAAAAAAATAACATGGGACCGGCCATCTTTATAGTTTTAATTTTTATATTCATTGCCGTGGGCATATCCGCATACCTGATGTCAGGAAATAAAGGCATCGAGGAGAGGTTCAGCCAGGCGCTGGGGCTTGGCGAGGGCGGAGAAGAGGAGGCTGGAGGAGGCCTGTTCGGCTTCAAGGTCGAGGGCAACATCCTGCTATATGCCATAATTCTTGTAGCGCTTATCATCGTTTGTGCCGTGTTGATAAAAATATTCAAGGTTTAGATGGCCGGTACCTGGCCGCCTCCGGCTCCTTCAGGCCGTGGCCGGTGACCAGCGAGACCACTTTCAGGCCCTTTTCTATCATACCGTTCTCATACGCCTTCATGAGCCCGGCCGTGCTCAATGCGCCCGACAGCTCTGCAAAAATGCCCTCCTCCCTGGCAAGCATGTCACGCACGCGGATTGCCTCATCGTCAGAGACCGCTATTCCGATGCCTCCCGACTCCCTCAGCGCCTTGAGCGCCCAGCTCCCATCCAGAGGGTCGCCGCAGGCCACCGCGTCCATGAGCGTGTGCGGCTGGACAGGCTCTATAATCTCCTTATTGTCTTGAAATGCCTTAACGACAGTATTACAACCCTCGGCCTGCACCCCCAGTATCCTGGGCAGCCTATCGATCAGCCCCATCATCTTAAATTCTTTCAAGCCTTTCCATATGCCATGCAAAAGCGTGCCATTCCCTATAGGGCACGCGATGTAATCGTAATCAGTGCCCAGCGCGTCCGCTATCTCAAAGCCCACCGACTTCTCCCCCTCGCTCCTGTACGGATAGTCGCCCGCTAAGTATACGCCCCTCTTCTCAAACTGGCTTCTGGCCTCAAGCGCAGCGGCAGTATAGTCTCCCCTCACTCTTTTAATGATCGCCCCATGCGCCTCCATCTGGAGCAGCTTAACCTCCGGAGTGCTCCACGGCACGTATATCGTACAGCCGATGCCGCCCCTTGCACAGTATGCCGCCACGCTCGCGCCCATGTTGCCCGTAGACGCCAGCACAAGCTCGCGGGCACCATACTGGCAGGCCTGCGATATCTCCACTGTCGAGCCCCGGTCCTTAAAAGACCCGGTCGGGTTGAGGCTCTCCATCTTAAATAAAAGCTCTCTGCACCCCGCCTTTTTAGCAATGCTCCTCGACTTAACAAGGCTGGTGCCTCCCTCACCCATGGTAATGATATTCCTCTTATTAAGGCCCGGATAAAACTCCCTGTACCTCCAGTGGCAAAACGTCCTCTTCCTGAGGTCTGCCCAGCTAATCCTGCCGGCAAGCTCTCCATAGTCGTATACTATCTCAATGCTGTCCCCGCAGTCGCACCTATACCTTAGCTCGTCTTTCGGGTATTTCCTGCCGCAGCGGGCGCACTGGAGGTGATCGATTCGCATAGCCTTATGTTATAGTCCAGGATGGCAAAAAACTTTGGCGACGTTTTTATATTAAAAGCCAGTACTTTTGAGGATAGGCTAAAAGTACTTGTCGCAATAGTACCAGGTGCATACTTCTGGCTTGGTATCCTGTATGCCGCAGTAGTACTTGTCGTCTTTTAAAACCAGGAATGGGCATTCTTTCTCATTTTTCCCTTCTCTGTCCACCCACAGGCGGCCGCCCTTCACCTCTTCGTTCTTTATTTCAATGTCAACATGTACTAGTATGTCTTCCCTTTTCTCCAGGCGCCACCTTGCGATGTCGAGCGGCGTGGCTTCCAGCCTCATCCCGTATTTTTTGCAGCAATAGCCGCACTGTATGCATCCGCTCATGGTCAGTTGTAGTATACGTAGCCCATAACCATTTCGGTTTTAAGCCAGGCTCGCCAAAAACGCTTATTATGCCTGTCGGCATTTTAAAGCATATGAGCCATTTCACCGCATTGACGATAGCGGGCTCGGATTCTGGCGGGGGCGCTGGCATAGCAGCCGACCTGAAGACCTTTCAGGCTCTGGGGGTGCATGGCACCTGTGCCATTACGGCTATCACCTCGCAAAATACCCTTGGCGTGCAGGCGGTTTTTGACGTGCCGCCCCGGGTGATAGAGAGCCAGATAGACTCGGTCATGGCGGACTTCGAGGTCATATACGCCAAGACTGGGATGCTCTCCAGGGTGGAGACCGTTGAGTGTGTGGCACGCAAGGCAAGGGATTACGGGCTGAAGCTCGTGGTGGACCCGGTCATGGCCGCCGAAGCCGGGGGCAGATTGCTTAACCAGGATGCAGTAGAAGCCTTAAAAGAGTTTATGCTGCCCCTGGCCGAGGTAGCGACCCCAAACGTTTTCGAGGCATCCGCCCTCTCGGGCATCCTGGTTAATGACGTCGAGTCCGCCAAAGAGGCCTGTAAGGCCATCCATGCCCTGGGAGCCAGGCGAGTCGTGGTGACGGGGGGCCATATTGGTGGCATTGACGTGCTATACGATGGCAGCTTTAAGGTCTTTAGAGGCGAGCTCGTTAAGGGGGGCACGCATGGCACGGGCTGCACGTACTCGGCCGCAATAACCGCTTACCTCGCCAGGGGCGAAAGCGTTGAAAACGCCTGCTCTAAGGCGAAGGAGTTCGTCAGGAACGCCGTGACGAGGTCCATGGACGTGGGCCATGGGGTGAGGCCCGTGAACCCAGGCGGTATTAAATAATCTAAAGTCAAAATATAGGTGGATGTGAACTAGTGTCTGACGGCATTGAGGAGATTGTGGTGCCATGCCCCTGCTGTGGCAAGCTCCACCGAGTTAAGGCAAAGGAGATCAGGGAAAATAAGTTTGTCAAGGTGGACTGTGGTGCAACCCTGGGGAGCGTGGGACTGCTGAGGCGCCTGGAAGAAGCCGAGAAGAGGGCGGTGGAGCGCAGGGGAAGGCTGTACAAGCTATAAGGCTTTTTTGAGATCGAAAGCCCAGCGGCTTACTCCGGGGGCCACATTTCCACAGCGGCGGCACAGCACTACTTTAAGGCCCATGGCTTCATACTGCTTTATGAGGCCCTCGATCTGGCTCTTTTTCTTGAACGTGTAAAAGTGGAGCATGCCGCTCTCCTTCACCATCAGGGCAAGCCTCTCCAGGATGTTATCCATGCCATACGGCGTCGGGATGACCACCCTATCCGCGGACAAGCGCAGCATATCGGGTATAGATAGGGCATCGCCATTTATTATATCCACCGCATCACCTACGCCATTCAGGCGGGCGTTCAGCCTCATCCATCTGCAGGCTTCCGCGCTTTTCTCCACGGCTATCACACGACACCCCTTCGCAGCAATCGGGATGGCGAACGGCCCCACGCCGGCGAAAGGTATCAGCACGGTCTCCCCTGGCATAGCGCTCTCGGCTACACGATGCCTCTCATAGCTTAAGTGCCGGTTGAAAAACACCCTCGTCACATCAAACCTATAAGTAAAGCCGTACTCCCTGTAAGTGGCTATAGCATCGTCGCCTTTGAGTACCTCGAGCATGGGCACTCGCTCGCTTCCCCTGACCTTTGAGAGCTTGTTCAGCACCACCCTGACGTTTTTACGCTTTGAGAGGATGGCCTCCGCCGCTCTCTCTTTATACTTGTCCATGCCAGGAGGGAGCGAAATTATGGCAACGTCACCTATGATATCACAATAAAAGCCTGGCTTGCTAAGCTCTTCAGGCGGGATAACATTAGAGAGGTCTTCCTTTAAGCTCATTTACATGGATGATATGCCGCCAATGGCATATAGATGGCGACGATTACCAGCGCCTTAGCATGCATATCGGCTTCATGAAACCCATTCTTAATTTTTTGATGCCTGGCGAAAATATTAATTGAACATGAGAGATGAATGGTCGATGGATTATATGAAATACATGATACAAAAAACGAGCCAAACGGGCTACATCAAGGTGGTTGAGGGTATTACTCGTAGGACGCTGGTATATGGGAATAGCACGCTAATGGCCGAATTTTGCTTAGGAAAGGGGCGGACACTGCCCGTGCACAGGCACCCGCACGAGCAGACCGGCTACCTCGTGTCCGGCCACATCATACTGACCATCGACGGAAAGCCGCACGACATGAAGCCCGGCGATAGCTGGGCCATACCAGGCAACGTCGAGCACGGCGCTGAGGTCATTGAAGATTCCGTGGCCATCGAGGTATTCTCACCCGTAAGAGAGGACTATAAGCCATAGCCTTATCACTTTTTAGGCGGTATCGGCTCTAGCTCTAAGCCTTGACCAAAGTACTTTTTAGTTTCAAGGGATACGACCCCGCTTAGCGCTGCCAGGGCTACAAGGTTCGGTATAGCCATCAGCCCGTTGAAGAGGTCCGCTATCTCCCACACCAGCCTGACGCCCAGCACAGAGCCGGCAAACACGCTTATGAGGTATAGCGCTTTAAAGCCATTCTTATGCCTGTGCCCAAAGATGTAGGCCGAGTATTGCTCGCCATAATACGACCATCCGATGATAGTCGAGAAGCCGAAAAGGATGGTGGATGTGAGCACGATGAAGGCGCCCGCAGGGCCAAGCGTGCGTGAGAACGCCTCAGTAGTCAGTGCAGTGCCGGTGAGGCCGTCATCCCACATATCACTCGAGAGCACCGCGAAGGCTGTTATTGAGCAGGTGACGAGGGTGTCGATAAACACTTCCAGCATCGCCAATAGCCCCTGGTCAACCGGTGACCTGCTTTTTGAGGCCGCATAGGCGACAGGCGCGCTCCCCAGCCCCGCCTCATTGGTGAATACGCCCCTGGCGACCCCGTACCTGATCGCCTCCACGACAGAATAGCCAAGCGCCCCGCCTGCTACGGCGTACGGCGAGAAAGCGTACTGAAATATGAGGCCGATGGCCCCAGGTACCCTGTCATAGCTGGCGAGCATGACAAGCATCCCGCCTCCAACATAAAAAATCGACAAGAATGGGATCAGCCATGAGGCTACTATGCCAATCCGCTTAATACCACCGATGATGACCAATCCGGTAAAAAGTGTAAGGGTCAGCCCGACCAGTATGCCGATCGCAGAAACCTGCCCGATGATCGGCAGGGGCATGGCCCAATCAACGCCAAGCTGGTAAGAGATGCCATTCGCAATCGAGTTCGCCTGTGCCATGCCGCCTCCCCCAACCGTGGCAATGGCCGCGCATCCCGCAAATGCCAGCGCAAGCCATCTGTTCTTCAGCCCTTTCTCGATATAGTACATGGGGCCTCCGGCCATGGTCCCATCCGCGTTCCTAACCCTATACTTGAGCGCAAGCACCGCCTCGGCGTATTTCGTCGCCATGCCAATAACGGCTGTCATCCACATCCAGAAGTCAGCCCCGGGCCCTCCGAGCACTATGGCCGTCGATACGCCTGCGATGTTCCCGATGCCCATCGTTCCCGAGAGAGCGGTGCTCAGCGCCTGGAACGGAGAGATATCGCCCTCCCTCCCATCATTTTTCTCATGGATAGAGCGGGTAAGCCTTAATATGGCCATTGGAAATAGCCGGACCTGTATGCCGCCCAGGCGTATCGTTAAAAGTAGCCCGACTCCAAGGATCATGATGAACAGTGGCGCGCCCCAGAGGATGCCATTGGCTGTGACAATCATGCTTTCTAATAATTCCAGGACGCCCATCGACACATCCTGTAGTCAGCCCATGAGGGCATATACCTATCGATAACCTATGTATAAAAAATTTTAAATAGTAGCGCCGCGGGGGCGATTTGAACGCCCGAGCCCTTTCGGGCACAGGTTTAGCAAACCTGCTCCATACCAGGCTTGGATACCGCGACAAAGGATAGCGGACGATACTTTTCGTTTATAGTATTTAAGATTTTCCGGAGCCTGCGTCGGTTTTACTCTTCATCTTGACGGGCAGCAATCTTCGCCAATACGTCCTCCATTGCCTCGAGCTGTTGTAAGATGGCGATAAGCTCATCGGGATTAGCGCTGTCGATGAGCATGTAGACTGTGGGCAGGCTTTCTATGACGTTCTCGAACTTTGCGGCGATGGCCCTCTTGATGGCAGCCTCCTCCTCAGGAGCCATGCCTTCCTGGGGGCCCTTACAATCGTGCTTTTCAGGGGGAAGGTGCTCCTCGCAATAGTACTCGTGGCAGAACTCGCACTCGAATGGCTCCGGCTCGGTTTTCCCGCAAATAACGCATTTCGGCAGCCTGACTGGCCTGGCGACAACGTAGTCGTCATCTCTTTTTGAGCGTGGCACGTACTCGAATGTGCTCGCCCTCGAATAGATGCGAAGCGTCCTCTCTATTTCCTCATCCTTACGCATATCAGCCAAATATTGTCCTCCGCTATATTTTAACGTTAAGGGGGAAGCCGACGAGCTTTACTTCATCGCCAGTTTCAGGTTTGAAGAATATGTAGAGCGGCTTTTTTCCGTCATCAGTAAGCTCTCGAATAATGGTGCCGCTTTCATGGAAAATAAAGCCGATGGCGATGTGGTCGGACGATGAGCCGTGCATGGAAGCTATGACGTGCCTGCCCCCGTACGCATTTGACGCCATTGCCAGCGTCCTGGCAAGGTCGAGCCTGCCGCTCTTAGCGAGCAGTCCGAGGGCCTTCGCCGAGTCGGCATCAGCGGTAAGCAGAATAAACTTCCCCAGCCGCTCATCCTCCTTGGCCTCCTGCACTTTGACAGGCACGAAGCTTGCCGTCGCATTCCAGATGGCAGCCTGTAGCATCAGTGATATCCTGGCATAGGCGAGCTCGGCGCCAAAAGCCGAAGGCGGATGATAGGGGTTAACTACATACCGCTTTGCGGCCTCCATCATTTCCTTATCATGGATATAAAAATCGGCCACCCTATATGGTATCGAGAGATCGGCCATTTCGCCGGCCAGGCTGAAGTAGGCATCATCTACCCACCATGCGAGCGTCTGCCTGGACAATAGCTCATAGTCACCCAGGAGCACGTCCCCATCATTTAGCCTGAAGAGGCTGCAGGTCTTCTCCAGAGCTGGATACTTCGAGCGCACGAATGCCTTCATGTCCTCCGTTAAGGACCAGTAGACGCGCATAGGATACGCCATGCAGGCGTAAGGCCTTGCCTCGTGGACGCTGCACTTATTATCCTTGAGGAATGGGCACCTCCCGTCCTCAGTCTTAATGTATAAATGCAAGGTAGGATTCTGGGTAGTCGAGGCTGTCACGCAGTACCTGCTAAAAAATTCCGCAGGCTCTATCTCAAGGTGCCTGGCCAGCCCGTAGAGCTCATAGGCTGTGAGCTGTACCAGGTCCTGGCTTGCGCAGCATCGGCCGCACATGGCGCACTCGAAGTCCCTTATGACCTTCTTCATCAATTTTGAGGAAGCGACCCCACCATAAATAGTTTTGTCATGGCGAAAAATAGAAAGGATTAATTCTTTTGCAGCCCTTATTTGAGTGTTATGAAGGCTATCATCATTTGTGAGTCGGTGTCGCATGGTAATACCCTAAAGGTGGCTAACGCGATAGCTGAAGTCATCGGGGCTAACGTGGTCAAGCCCGCCGAGTTTGATGCTGGGACCGCCTGCGATTATGACCTGATAGGGCTCGGATCGGGCATTTATTATGGAAAGCACCATAAGAGCTTGATGGAGCTTGCTGAGAAATTACCGAATTGCAGGAAGAGCGTTTTCATATTCTCGACGAGTGGTAAGGGCGCTATATCACAGCACAGGCACCTCAGCGACATCATCTCTAGAAAAGGCTACAGGAATGCCGGGGAATTTACCTGTAAGGGATGGGATACCTGGGGTCCTCTTAAGTATATAGGCGGCATTAACAGGGGACTGCCTAATGATGCCATGATCGAGCGGGCGAGGGAGTTTGCGAGGGGCCTGAAGGCATAGCCATCTAAAAATCATTTTAAATAATAATATATTGAATGCGATAAAAATCAATACAGGTCAAACCTATCCTCGAACGATGGCACCGTAGGCCCTTCCTGGGGCTGTTCTCTGGGCGTTTTATACTTTATGTCAATGGAAAATTTTGCACTACACCAGTAGCCCCTACGGCCGCTTGCCCTACAGATACAGCAGGGCAGCAAGCCCTCTAAATGCGTATTCCTCGCCGCATAAGCCATCCCTATGATGTCACGCACATAGTATACGCCCTCACAGTCTACGTCAGCGCACGACACGAAGGTCACGGAGACGGTGTTGCCAAGGCGATAAAAGTAGGTGCGCTCCACCCTTGAACGATCGTAATAGCCAGCCTGCTCCACATAGCCTTCAACGTCGTCTATTTCTGGAAAGTCGCCCTCCAGGTCAACCATCTCGAAGAAAGCGGAGCCGCCGCCCATATCCGGGGCCATGGCCATACCCGCCCATATATTATGCTCGCGGCATGCTAAAACCTTGGCAGCGAATAAACCGGGGCATCCTTAAAAAGAGCCTATTACAATGCTTGCCAGGGACGGGTTGAGCCAGCTTATGGGCAGCGCAAAGGGCAGCCTTATAAAGCCAAGCTTATTCAAGGCCAGCACGATGGCGATAACGAGCAATATCACGATGATGATAACGGCCACATACTCCAGAACGCTCACCTTGCGGCCAGCCTTCTTAGCCTCGGCGGGCATAGGCTTATCCGTCCTCACCACGCCAAGCTCCTTAAGCATCTCGTCCAAAACGAGCTGAACCTGAGAAGCGCCGTTCTTTCCTATCAAAAGGATCTTATAGTGAAGCTCAGATTTCTTATCGCTCGAAAGCTTCATCCTGTTCACGATATTCCTCAGGCAGGACTCCACTACGCGGTAATCGTCATATATGCCCGTATCCAGCCTGGCTATCTCAAGTGAAAGCCTGTAGGCGAGCGCGGCGGATTCATCGTCTTTCCCGATAGCGTTTAGCAAGGCCCCAACCTTGTCCTGTATCATGTTTAGGTCGGCGTGAAGCATCGGCTGCTCCCTGGAAGCCGGCCTCTTCGCCTCTTCGGCCCCATAGAAGTCGTCCAGGAACGGCTCCATCTGCTTACAATATTTTACGTAGGCATCAAAATTGCCGATAAAATCGAAGCCCTTATCCTCGTAGGCGCCCTTAAGCACCTTGAGCAGGCCGTCCATGAGATAGATTATCTCTTTCTTGTTGCTCGAGCGCTCGGCATCCTTTTTCAGGTCAGTAAAGTCCCTCTCGATGTAGCCCATTATTTCGGGGGACCTGGAAGCCATGAGCTTAATGTATGAGCCATAGAACAGGCGGAACGCCCTGGCGGCCGCGTTGTCCCTCTCGATGATGGAGAGGTCGAAGCACTTAACTGCGAGGCTGACGTTCTCCTTGAATCCCTCCTCGCCAGCACTTATGCCCCTCTCCACGTATATCTTGCCGAGCGAGTTGAGCGTTTCGTATGAAATGAGCATGTGAGGCTTTAGCTGTTCGCCGAGCTCATCTAAAAACTTATCCGCCGCGGCCTTATCCGTGATCTTGCTATAGCCTTTTGCGACTATGCTGGCCAGCGCTATGGTGGCCCACGCCTTGACGCTATCATCCTTAGTGGAGGAATAAATTTCGTATAGCGGCTTGAAAGAGGCGCTTCGGCCCGCTATGCCCAGGGCGTATATGATCTCCTCGCTCGCCTCAGGCCCGCGCAGCCTTAAAGCTTCCAGTAAGGCTGCCTCTGAGTCGGCGCCAATCCTTGCCAGGCTATATGCGGCTATCCACTTTAGCTCCCTATCCTTACTATCCAGAAGCTTTATCAGGGCCGGTATCGAGGCCCTGCCTATCTTGATCAGCGCGTCGCTTATGTGCGAGCGCATTTCCAGGCTGGCCGCCTCGAGGTGGTTGATCAAAGGCTGTACGGCGCGCTCGTCTCCGATCTTGCCCAGGGCGTAGGCGGCGTTCGCCTGCACCCTTGTATCCTCGCTATCGAGGCATTTCACCAGGGGCTCAACCGTGGCATAGCCTATCTCGTAAAGGCCGTTGATGGCGGCCATGTCAAGGTCGTATCCGGTATAAAGCCCGCCGCTATGAAACCTCTGGATGATGGACTCGACGGCCTTCATGTCGTTCTTATGTCGTATCTCGTTGGCGGCGAACCTCACTATAGCCGGGTCGCCGCCCTCAAGCAATGCTTTGACAAGATAAGGGGAGGCTTTAGCATAGTCAATCTGCCTGTATGCCCATAATGAGTATGACCTGACATCCTTGTCCGGGTCTAGGGCCGCGTGGCGTACGAGTGCAGGGACTGCGAGCGGGCTTTTCGCCTTTCCCAGCGTGATGGCCGCGTTTATCCTGACCAGCCTATCGCTATCGTTTAAAGCGTCCACAAGCGACGCGATATAGTCATCCTTAGGCTTTCCCTGGAGCACCCGGATGGCGCCCATCTTCAATAAAACGTCTTTACTCTTAAGCGCTTCCTGTAACTGTTCCCGGTTCCAGCTTTCACTGGGATATTCTGCCACTTGATTCACCACGCCAATATAGAGACCCTTACCCTATCCCCGTTTGTAGTCCAGTTATTTATACTAGTTGGTATTAAAACCTTCCCGTGGCAGGCGACAACTTTATTTTTAAGCAGCGGCATTCTATGGTAAAACATGGCAAACGACAATGGTGAGCGGGTGAAACAATTTTTTATAACGCCGGAAGTCGTCAAATTCATAAGTGAGCAGAAATGCGACTACAGGCTATGCACATCCTGTGGAGGGCCGATACTGTTGCCGATTACCATAAAGAAGCCAAAGCCCAGCGACATTAAAATACCCGTGGGAGGCCAAACCTTATACGTATCCGCCATCCAGGCGAAATATATAGACGTGATCGACGACAGCATGCTGATGACTTATTTATACTAACGCCGCCATTTTTTAATGGACATGAAACGCTTTGAGTACCTTGAGCATACTGCAGACGCCGAGTTCATCGCATACGGGCGGACGGTGGACGAGGCGTTCGAGAACTCGGCCCTGGCGATGGCCAGCCTGATGGTCGACCCGGCGACGGTCTCCGCCAGCGTCGAGAAGGATGTAGAGCTTACGGGCGACGCCCTCGACATGCTGCTCTACGACTGGCTCTCGGAGCTCCTCTACATATTCGAGGTGGACCGGCTGGTTTTCGGCAGGTTTGGCGTCCACGTCACAGAAGGGGGCGAGTACAGCCTCAAGGCAAAGGTGTGGGGCGAAAGCATAGAAAAGCACCCCGACGTTTTTCTGCACATAAAGGCCGTGACGTTCCACGGCCTGCGTTTTGAAAAGAGAAATAATATATACGAGGCACAAGTAGTATTGGACATTTGAGCGGTTGATGATACATGGTGCAGGCAGATAAAGTGAATAAGGTGTCCGAGGACATCTGGGAGTTGCCCATGGACTATAAGCCTGGCATGAGGGTGCCGGGGCGGATATTTTTATCGGATAGGCTTATGGAGGGCCTTGAGAGCGGCACCCTGGAACAGGTCGCGAACGTGGCGACGCTCCCCGGCATCCAGAAGTACTCCATGGCGATGCCGGATGCGCACCTGGGCTACGGCTTTCCGATAGGCGGGGTTGCCGGGTTCGACATTGAAGAAGGCGTTATAAGCCCCGGGGGCGTCGGGTTCGACATCAACTGCGGCGTGAGGCTATTAAAATCGGAGCTTGAGGTCGGGCAGGTGCGCCCCGTGGCGAGCGGCTTGATAGATGCATTGTATTCGGCGGTGCCGTCCGGCCTCGGCTCCGAGTCGAAGCTGAGGGTGACCGACGCGCAGCTTGACGAGGTGTTCACGCTTGGGGCGAGGTGGGCAGTCGAGAACGGCTATGGCGTGAAAGCAGACCTGGAGCACTGCGAGGAGAATGGGGAGATGAAGGGGGCGGACCCCTCGAAGATAAGCAAAAAGGCGAGGGACCGCGGCAGGCCCCAGCTTGGCACGCTGGGAAGCGGCAACCACTTCTTGGAGGTACAGTACGTCGAAAAGGTGTACGATGACGCGGTTGCGAAGGCTTTCGGCCTTTGGGAGGGCCAGGTCACCGTCATGGTCCATTGTGGGTCCCGCGGCGCGGGCCACCAGATATGCACGGACCACCTGAAGGTCCTGGAGAAGGCCTACGTGAAGTATGGCATCAAGCTATACGACAGGCAGCTCGCCTGTGCGCCAATAAATTCAAAAGAGGCCCAGGATTATTTTGCGGCCATGGCGGGCGGCGCCAACTATGCGTGGGCGAACCGCCAGGTCATCGCCCACTGGGTCCGTGAGACTTTCAACCGCTTTTTCAAGGATGACCTTCGGATGGACCTCTTATACGATGTCGCCCATAACGTGGCGAAGTTCGAGGAACACATGGTTAACGGCGAGAAAAAGATGCTTTGCGTCCATCGTAAGGGCGCCACGAGGGCGTTCGCCCCCGGCCGCCCAGAATTGCCACCGGCGTACCGCGACGTCGGCCAGCCCGTCATCATACCTGGCAGCATGGGTAGCGCCTCATACGTGCTCGTCGGCACGCGTGAAGGCATGGATCTCACCTTCGGCAGCACCTGCCACGGGGCTGGGAGGGTCATGAGCCGCCACGCCGCGATAAAAGGCATAAGGGGCAGCGAGATTAGGCGTGAGCTGGCGGAGAGGGGCATAATCGTCAAGGCCCCCAAGGATTCCGCCATCGCCGAGGAGGCGCCCGAAGTTTATAAGGAGATAGGCGATGTCGTCGAGGTCGTGCATAGGCTTGGCATCTCTAGGAAGGTGGCCAGGCTGGTGCCCATAGCGGTGGCTAAAGGCTGACGGTTCCTGGCTCATTCGTGGGAAAATAATTTAAATTAAACTGCTAACCATTTTTATGGATAAAATGGGTAGAAAAGACATTTGTGAGGAGCCACCGGAGATTATCGTGCCGCAGCACCCCGACTGTAACCCTGAGTTCGAGGAGTGCGCCCATGATAACAGGATATTAATCGACCTGGTTTCCGGCGAATTCATCAAAAGAGATGCAGACCCGCACTTTACTAAGGGATACGAGCTTTACCATATGGGCATGATTGATGACGCCCTTGTCGAGCTTGACGCGTCCCTGAACGTCAACCCCAATAGAGCCGAGGCTCACCTTCTTATCGGGGACATATACGAGAGAAGGCGGATGTTCGATGAGGCAATAAGTGAGTACAATGAAGCCCTCAGGCTCTCGCCGGAAGACGGCACTATCAAGCTTAAGCTGGAGATCGCTCTCAGCCAGAGGGCAGGCGGACGCGTCTAAAAAACGCAGCTTATAATAGCATCATCATTCAACACAGTTATTTAGCACAGCATTTAAAAGCCTATATTTTTATATGGATGCGCTGCTTAAGCTTACAGCCCTGGCAGGTCTTATCTATGGATGGCTCGCCACAAATCTCACACCTTTCCAGCGGAACCTGCCTGTATTTCTCCTTAAGGCAGTCCACGATGGAGTCGAAGCCACGCATTATCGAGTACTTGGTGCCAGGGTGCCTGGACTCAAAGTCGTTGAGCATGTCCTTGACCTCGCCCCTCAAGGACTCGTGCGCATACGGGCACTCTCCCAGGTAAAATGGAAGCTTCTTCAGGAAGGCGTAGAGAGCTATCTCTCTTTCAGGAATATCCATTAAAGGCTTAATCCGGGGCACCAGGCCCTCCTGTATGCGGGATGGCCTCAGCCTGGCCAGCCTCTCCACGTCGCCGTTCAATACGTTAAGGAGGACCGTCTGGGCGTCATCGTCCAGGTTATGGCCGGTGGCGAGCTTGTTGGCCCCGATCTCCCTTGCCTTCTTATTCAATAGCATGCGCCTGAAGACTCCGCAATATGTGCATGACGCCTCCTTGCGCTCGCGCTTTAGCATGTCGTCCAGGGTGCAACCTACTTCGTCCTTGAAAGATACGACTACGTGTGGCACTCCGAGCCGGTCGCAAAGCTCCTTTACCTTAGGTATGGAAAAATTACGGTATCCCTCGATGCCTTCGTCTATCGTTATCGCCGTAAACTTTATTTCAGGCCTCTTCCCGAAGGTCTCCGCCAGTATTGACAGTGTGGCGGCGCTATCCTTGCCACCGCTCATGCCTACGGCTACATGGTCCCCCGGGATGACCATCTTTTCCTGTCTCATGCGCTTCTTGACCTTGCGCTCTACATCAGCTATCTCGTGGGCAGCGCAGAGATGCATGCCCGAGTATCTCTGGTAAATGACCGCTTCTTTGCCGCACTTGTCGCATTTCATTTGAGCCTCACATGCTTACTACTAATATAAATCCATTATGTTGAAATTGCTTTGTTGGCTATGCTGGCTATAATTGTGATATTTTTTTAGCATGAAAAAACAATGGTCGGGCAGATGGCTCTTTTTCTAACGGCTAAAAGGGGGCATACGCCGCGCGGAGCGCTCGAGTTAAAAGCGAAGCCCCCCTCAGCCTCTAAAAATAAATCCATCTACTCGACCATCATCTTAATAATTAAACACGGCACATCTTGCGAGTAACGGGTTGATACAGGTGATTGCTGGGTCATTCGAAACGCTATCAGAGGCATGGTACTGGGCCATAAAGGAAATATATACGAAAGGGCTGCTCGTGGACACCGAGTATGGGATAAAGGCCAGATGCGTTAATGGCATGCTCCTTGAGATAAAGAACCCGGTACAGGTGTGGCACAAGAAAGACCCGTTCTGCAGCAGGGACCGAATAGAGTTCTACAAAAGGCAGTTTAAGCGCGAGTCAGCGGGAAAGCACGGCTTCGAGTACACGTATATAGACCGTCTGGTGAACTATGAGGGATTCGACCAGCTAAAGTGGATGAATGAACAATTACAAAAAAAGCGGTACGAGTCGAAGCGCATCCAGGCCATAACCTGGATGCCGAAGGTGGACTGCCTTAAGAAGGAAGACCAGCCATGCTTCCAGCGCATCTGGGTGTTCCCCCACAGGAACAACAGGCTGGACGTCCACATTCATTACCGCTCGTGGGACATGTTTAAGGCCTTCGAGGCAAACCTCATCGCCTTTCAGGAGCTGGTCAAGGACGAGCTAATCGGCCCCACGGATTTCATAATGGGCACGCTTCGCTGCTTTGGCGATAACGTTCATATATACGAGGATGACTTTCAGGCCGTAGAAGAAGCGATCAGGTAGCCTTATAGTAGCCCATGTTTAAGCCTCAGAAGCTTCTGGACGGCCTGGATTAGCTGCTTTTCACTTATCAAAGCGTCCATGGGCTTCTGCAGTAATTCGGCGTCTTCTCTCCCGAGGTGCCCTTTTGTCTCAAGCTTATCTAATGATAGCTCTAAAAAGCCCATGGCGATTTGCTCTTTATTGATGGCCTCGCTGATGGCCTGCTCCACGTATGCGCCTTCATCCGCAGGGGAGGCAGAAAGCATATCGCTGTAGCGCCTGAGCAGTAACAGCCTCCAGAAGCAGCAGGCCAATTTGAAGAGCCGCGACTCGTCAGATGCGTCATAGCCAGCGTCCTTGCCACATGCTTCCACTACGGCCACGACGTTCATGCCATCGAAGACAGGTACGCCTATGAATCGCGTCGCAGGCGCCTCCCTAACTGTCGATACGTCGTTTACGATCACCGGCCTGCGCTGTAGCACCGGTTCAGCCCATATCCCGCCGTCATATATGTTCAGCGCGTGAGGCCTGGCCGGTATAATGCCCCTACAATCCATGGAGCCATATAATGTCAGCTTCTTATCGTCATGGCTCATCAGGCCCACCACGCCGAACCGGCTTCCGGTAAGCCTGGCCGCCTCCTCAGCGGTATAGGCTATGATCTCCTGGCTCGACGCATCGTGCATGTCGTCCAGCTTTAAAAGAACCCTGTCAATATCGTTGAATCGCTCGTACATAATACAATAAAAAGGGTATGGTTATCTACGTCCATATTTTTTATACAGGAAGGCGAGGCCCACGAGCACGGCGATAATGATGCCGCCGCCAATATAGGGCATGTACGAGCTCGTCGCTATGGTTATCCTGTAATCGCTCGACTTCTGGGCCTGGTCGCTCGTCATCGTGACGGTCACCTCGTAGTCGCTCGCCACGATATTGCCGGGGGGCTGAACGCTGATCACGAACTTCTGGGTCTCGCCGGCCTTGATGCTGTTAACCGTGCCAGGCGATGAGCTGACAACCCATCCGCTGGGCGCGCTTATCTCAGGATAGACATTGGTCAGCGCGCTCCCCGTGCCACTATTCGTGACGTAGACGTTTATCTCGAACGTCTGCCCGGGGCTGGCCGTATATGCGAGCTTGTCCGAGGTCATGGTCATGCTCGAGCTGGCCTTGAGCCTCAGGGTAAGGTCTTTCGATATCGTCACGTTATCGGGCGTGGTCACCACGGCCGTGAAATTGTAGGTTCCCTCGCTAACGCTATAGGGAGGCACGATCTCTAGCACCAGGCTCTTGGCAGATTCTGCGGGCACGACCGCCTCCGCCAGCTCACTCGTGCTGCCGCGCGTCTCCACGTACCTGTAATACCAGTTATCAGGCAGGCCCGTGACTGAAAGCCCATAGTTGTTCTCTTTTGACTGTAGGTTATTCAGGGTCACGTCATAGTATATCTTGTCGCCTATCGACGCTATGATCGAGTTCACCTTCGCGGAAAATTCCACCGACTGGTTGACGCTGGTTATGTAAACATGCAAGTCCAGACTGCTGGACCCTATGTTTGCCGTGATAGTCTTTTCGCCAATGCTGGCGGTGTATGGCGTCTGGACGGCAAGCGTGACAGCCCTTGACTGCGATGCAGGCACATATATCTCATATACGTCTTTTCCATTATACATGTAGGTCGTGCTCCACCCCGTATCGCTCGAAGCGGATAGGCTATAGGTCGCGTCGTCTTCGCCGTTATTCTGTATGGTTATCGGAAAGGCGACCTCGTCCCCGGCCAGTGCGTTCAAGCCTGGCGTATCACACCAGACCTTCGTGCCAGCCGAAGAGCTTCCCGAGGAGATGGCCCTGGATATGTCTACGAGCGCCTGCGAGCCGGTCACGTTAGCCACGTAGATGCGTAGGGCATTATAATAGTAGTATGAATTGCCCTCTGGTATGTTCCGCTCCTCTGTCGTGTAATCAGGGCTCTGCACAGTTACGTGAGCGGTGGGAGACCCATTAGATATGCTGAACGTCACGAAGTAGTTGCCCACCGTTATGGTCTTCCCGCTTTCAACCCAGCCGTTATAGGCCGAGGAATATGTACTCGCCAGCGCGGGGGCTATGCAGCCCCCCGCTATGATGCAGATCGCTACTAATGGTACTATACTCGCCTTCATCTAACGTCCATCCTTACGAATTTCGCATAAGATATTGCGAAGCCCGCCATAGAGATGACGAGCAGCGCCACTACCTGCGGCAGTATTGATGGAAGCGTCGAGCCCAGCGACGGCGAGCTCATGCCCATCTCCCTGAACTGGAATTGCCCTGATACCGAGGTCGAGACGGGACTCTGCTGGCCGCTCACGACTACGCGGGATATGCCCTGCAGGTCATAAGTCGGGGATAGCAGGCACACCATCTCCGTTATCTGATTTCTGGTATTCCAGTAGCTCGTGTACTCTGGGTTTATCTCCATCTGCATCCTCGCCGTCTCGTTCCCTATCCTAGAGATGACCTGCGATGAGGTGGCCGATGCCGAGCTCCCCGTTGCAGGAATGACCATCGTCGGCGCCTCCCCCAGCACGATATCGCATATGGAGCTCATGAAACTTGGGAGGAGCAGGCTGAACACGACGAAGCCTATGGCCAGTAGTATGGACATCGTGGAGTTCTTTGCTATGGCCGATGCCGCTATGGCTATTGCCAGGAACGTGAGGCTAAAGAGTATGACCATGAGGAAGAACAGGGTCATCCTTAATAGGTCATCCCCCGACGGCACGATGCCCGCGAAGAGCAGTATGGCAAGCGCCACAAGGAAAGTGGCCGCAAGCGACACCACGAGTATCGAGGCCGAGCCAAGTATCTTGCCATTGACGATCGAGTCCCGGTACGTCGGTCGCGCCAGCAATAATTTCAGCGAGCCGGTCTCCTTCTCCTTAGAGATGAGGTCGAACCCTATCGCTATGGCGAGAAGCCATCCAACCGTGATGAAGCTAGAGCTGAAGCTCTCGAAAACGAGCAGCATGGATGGCATCTGCGGCTGGAACCTGGCCGCTGCGGTCGAGTTCATGGCCGACAGCATGCTCTTTTGCTCGTTATAGGTTGCAAGCTGGCTGTTATACGAGCTTATCCCGGCGATTATCGCCGCCATGCTTATGAGGAGCAACACGCCGAATATCAGCAGGAACCTCTTGCTGGTCAAGTAATCCTTAAACTCTTTCGCCGCCACTATGACCTCTGGCCTCATCTCGTGCGCCTCCGTACACGGTTTGTAAGAATACTTCTTCGAGCGTCTTTTCCCTGATGCTAAGCTCCCTTATGCACACCCCGTTACGTGTAAGCTGGTCGGATATCTCATCCCTGATATCCGACCTCGCGCGTATTACGGCCGTGCCATTATCGTACGAAGCATCGATGATATCAGGGCTGGATATCGTGGGCACGGTGCCTGGAGCCTTTACGACGATGGTCACAAAGTCCTCCTTTTGCATTTTGTGACGAACCTCGTCGAGCGTGCCCTGGGCTATAAGCCTCCCCTTGCTGATTATCCCGATAGTCCGGCAGACCTGCCGGACCTCTTCGAGTATGTGGCTGGAGAAAAATATCGTCTTGCCCTGGGACGACAGGTCTTTAATTATATTCCTGACCTGCATCACGCCCTGGGGGTCGAGGCCGTTCGTAGGCTCGTCCATGAAGATCACCTCGGGGTCGTTTATGAGCGCCTGGGCTATGCCGAGGCGCTGCTTCATGCCCCTGGAGTAGCCCTCAGTCTTCTTATCCACTCCCGCAAGGCCCACGTACTCCAAAAGCTCAGTTATCCGCTTTTCGGCCTTATCGGCGGGTATGTCGTAGAACTGTGAGAAAAACTTCAGGTTTTGCCGGGCGTTGAGGTTCTCGTAGAATCCGAGGCCATCCGGCATATATCCAATAATTTTCTTCACGTCCAGCGGATGCCTGAGCACGTCGATGCCCTTGATGAGGCACTGGCCGGACGTGGGCTCTATCTCGCCTATCATCATGCCCATCGTCGTGGTCTTGCCCGAGCCGTTAGGGCCGAGGAACCCGAAAACATCCCCCTTCTCGACGTGGAGGCTGAGCGAGTCCACCGCCTTAACGCCATCGTAAACCTTCGTCAAGTTTTCCGTCTTTATCATGCGGTTCACCTCCTTATGAGGCCGCATTCGATGCATTGAGCCAGCGCTTATAAATCATTTCTCGCCAAATCGTCCAACTATCATGGCACAGTTTGATGATTCGGCCATAACGTATAAATAGTGCTTGAATTTCCTTTTTCTATGGTATAAATGCTTAAAAAGTGTGGCATTGCTGTAGTGCTATTATTAATGGTGATATCGCTTACCGTTGGCTCGATGGGCTCTGCGATGGGGCAGTCGCCTAATGGCGGCATTTTTATCGGGAAGCCCCCAAAGCACACGGTAGTAATACTAGACCTTTCGAGCGGCGAGGGCCAGCCCCAGGCAATGTGGAACCCTCATGGGCTTCACGTTGAGCCAGGCACGGATGGCGCATACGTCCAGGGCAGGATGATCGTGAGGGAGGCGGGAAGCGATATACAGCGAGCGTTCCCGGTCAAGTTTTACCGGCATGGCCCCGTGCCCGGTAAGCCATTTTTAGAGAGCTACCGGACGAGCGTGGCCTATACGAATGGCTCGGAGGTCCCCTACTTTACCCTCGATAGCGAGCTGGCCTTAACGAACGGAAGCGTTGAAAGCGATTGTTCCGCAGCCTTAGGGTATGATAACGTCATCACGACGGGCCAGACCGTCTGGCACCAGGCCCACGTGTACTCGAGTACGTCTTTAAGCGTGGATTTGAAATGGAATAATCCAGCGGACGATTTGAGGCTGATGATTTATACGCCCGATGGACACATATTAGGCCCATACTACGATGGCTCGGATGGCAAATCCGATGGGCGGATCAGCCTGGAAGTCGATAACCAGGCAGGAGTCGCCGCCGGAGCCTGGTCCTTCAAGGTGATGGGCATAAGCGTGACGGGCAAGGACGAATATTACTTGAGGGTCTGGTAATTGATATGCGGTTAGGCATGAAGGCATTAATGGCTGCTGCCATCTTGTTGTTAGCTTTTTTATTGTTATTGCCGGCGATAGCCCCCTCATTCAACGGCCCTGGCCAGTACACGGTAAAGCCCGGCAGCTCTGAGGGGCCACAGCCAGCGGCGAGCGTGCCCGTCGTCTCGTTCTGGCAGCTACCCCTATGGGTAAAGGTGGCTGGCATCCTTGATACGCTACTAGTAGCAATCTTCCTTCTTGCCACACCATTCATAATTGGCAGGATGCAAAACGTCCTTGAAAACAGGAATAGGCTTAACATATTCAATTACGTGTTGAGAAACCCGGGCTGCACGCAGTCGGAGATATCCAGCGCGCATAACATGAAAAGCGGGACGGTAAAGTACCATGTGCAGATGCTCGAATCCGAGGGCAAGATCACATTAAGGAGGATGGGGAAGTTTACAAGGCTGTTCAACAGCTCGAGGGCAAATAGCGAGCTCGAGAAGGTCGTGCTGTCATACATGAAGAACGAGACCAGCAAGAGCTTGCTGTGCGCCATCATGGAGGAGCCAGGCGTGACCAACGGCAGGCTCTCCGAAAGGTTCAAGCTGGATAAGAGCAGCGTCCACTGGCACCTGGAGCGGTTCCTCAACGATAGCCTGGTCAGGTTCGAGCAGGACGGGAGGTACAAGAAGTACTTCCTCGAGCCTGGCGTGGAAAAGCTGTTAAGGGGGCTATCATTCTGAGCCTCTGGGCAGCTCCACGGTAAAAACGCTGCCCTGCGAGGGGTCTCCTTTCACCCTGTCCTCCACGTATATGCGGCCGCCATACTTGCCTACTATGACGCTGACGATGGATAGGCCCACGCCCGCGCCCCTGGTCGTCCTGCTCATGCGCTCGAAGATCGCGCTCTTTTTCTCGTCAGGTATGCCCGTGCCATGGTCGGCGATGGCGACAGACCAGTAATCCCTGCCATCCCTTTTCACCGGCTTGAGCGTGACGTCGATGAGCTTCTCGGGGTGCGGGTCATACTTAACGGCGTTCTCCATTATGTGGCGAAATATCTCGTGGACGTACTCATCGGCCATTATGTATCGCGGCTCCTTCGCATCAAAGCCAAGGGAAATCCTGGCCTTCGGAAAGACACCCCCCACCTCTCTGGAGTCCTCCACGAGAATCCGGCACAGGTCCATCCTGGCGAGCTTCTTGCCAGCGAACTGTCGGATGAGGCGTACCTTCTTTATGTTGTCGATAAGCTTATTGCTGTCAATGACGCCCTTCCGGGCCTTCTCAAGGTATGCCCTCTCCACGTCGCTAAGCGCCCCGGATAACTGTAAAAGCTCGATGTAGCCCATTGTCACCTGGTTGAAGTTCCTTATGTCATGGCTCATGAGGTCGACGTAGAACTCTACCTCCGACTTCGCGGCCTCAAGCGCCTTCATTTCCTGGCAGCGCTTTGTTGACTCGACAGCCATGAGCATTGCGCCGCCGCCCATCACGGGCACGGCGATGAGGTCGAAATACCTGTCTTTTGCCTTTTCAAGCTGGTGGCAAGACGCCTCTGCCTTTTTGCCATGTATTGCCTGGGCGAGCATCTTAGCTACCTCCTCATCCATTGAGGCTGAGATGTCCGCGCCACGCTCCATTTTCTTGCCCATGCACTCCCGGCAAATCTCCGACCAGGCATTGTTGAACGCGGCCACTTTCATGTGCCTGTCTGCTATGATTATCCCGGCCGGCATGTTATCTAATAGCCCTTGCTGGCCATCTCCATAGCCCTTGCACGTCATCTCTCCCAAGCACTCACCATGAAATATGATGATTAATATTAACCTTCCTGTATTTTAATCTTTGTATAGCTTTTTTTAAATCGGCTATAGCCAAAACTATTTATACTATCGCTATCCGATATATCTGGAGCCGATATATCGAATATCGATATATTTGGAAATGCCATATGAAAGACAACATGTTGAGCAAGGAGATGAGAAAGGGCTTCCTGAAGATGCTCGTCCTGAAGATCATCAGCGAGCGGCCCATTCACGGGTATGATATCATCAATGAGATAGAGTCAAAGACGATGGGGCACTGGGTGCCAAGCCCGGGGTCAATCTACCCGGCGCTCGACTTCCTGGAATCAAAAGGATACATAAGGATGGAGGAGATCGACAGGAAAAAAGTATACACGATCACCGAAGAAGGAAAAGAAGCGCTAAAGTACATAGACCAACGGCGCAGAGAGCTCGCCAGGGAGATAAACGCGATTTTCGAGGACACTACGGAGGAAAGCGATGACGGAAAGCCATGCGATTGAGGTCCGTGGCCTCACGAAAAAGTTCGGGGACTTTGTTGCGGTCGATAACGTATCGTTCGACGTCAATGAAAAGGAAATATTCGGATTCCTGGGGCCGAATGGCGCGGGAAAGAGCACCACGATAAGGATGCTCTGCACGCTTGCCAGGCCAACCGCAGGGGAAGCAAAGGTCGCAGGCTACGACCTTTTAAAGGAACCGGACAAGGTCAGGGCGAGCATAGGCCTCGTCTCCGAGAAGATGATCATGTATGAGAGGCTCACCGCCGCGGAGAACCTGCGTTTCTTCGGCAATCTCTATGGAATGCCAAAGCGAAGGCTCGAGGAGAGGATAGACGAGCTGCTAAAGCTCGTGGACATGTACCGGTGGAAGGACGCCCAGATAGGGACGTTCTCGACGGGCATGAAGCAGCGTATTAACGTCATAAGGGCATTGCTCACCGAGCCGAAGATAATCTTCATGGACGAGCCCACGCTCGGCCTCGACCCCCAGACCACCCTCTCAATAAGGCAAATCATAAGGGACATCAACAAGAATGGCACTACCGTCATCCTCACGACGCACGCGATGCTCGAGGCGGAGACGCTTAGCGAAAGGGTGGCCATCATAGACCACGGCAGGATAGTGGCGCTTGACACGCCTGCAAACCTTAAGAAGCTCGTGAAGGACGCGGAAATGACAGTATTCAGCGTGAGGATACCAAACCTTACCCCATCGCTGGTGGAAAAGGTCAGAAAGCTTGACTGCGTGGCAGCCCTGGACCAGGCCGACGCGTACGACCTTAAGATTAGCGCGAAGGGCAGCGAAGGCCTCGACCAGATCATAGATACGATCCGGCGTGAAGGGGGGAATATAACGATGATTAACACGAGCGAGCCAACCCTGGAGGACGTGTTCTTATCGGTCACCGGCAAGGCGATGCGCGACCAGGCAAACGAGAAGCCCTCAATGAGAAGGCGGCACGGCCCATGGGCTCCGCGGGCGAGAGCGAGGTGATAGCATGGGATTGGTTAAAGGCATACAGGATAGCTACCGCATCGCCATAAAAGACCTACTCGAGTTCGAGCGCAACCGCATCGGCCTTATCTTTTTATTCCTGATGCCCTTCTTCATGCTCATAATGACTGGCTACATATTCCCGACGGAAAACGCCTATAAGGACATACCGGTAGCGCTCGTGGACCTTGACAATAGCCAGGCGAGCCAGCAGCTCATAGGGCAGCTACAGGCGATGAATGAAAAGACAAATATGATGGAGTTCAAGGACGCCGCGAGCCTGGAAAATGCCAAGACTTTGATAACCCGAGGCCAGGCGTATGGCGCGATAGTCATACCTCAGGGCTTCTCAGATAGCCTGTCACAGGGGAAGCAGGCGAACATCACCGTGCTTTCGGATAACAGCATCCCCCAGGTATCGATGGTCATGCAGGGCATCGGGTCCCAGGCTATAAGCATGCTCGGGGCGCAAAGGGCTGCCATGGAAGTGCAGATGCTGAGCGTGAAGGCGAACCAGACGGTGAACCCTGCTGCGGTCATAGCGCCTTACAAAGCGGACATACAGGGGACCGTCCCGGGCGATCTGACCTATTTCGACTTCATAGCCCCCGGACTGCTCATGATGATAGTCATGATGGGGGCGATGACAGGCATACCGAGGGCGATATCGCATGAAAAGGAGATCGGCACGTTCGACGGAATCCTGGCCGCGCCGGTCAGCGAGATGTCCATCATCATGGGCAAGACCATCGCCCAGACGGTGAGGGGCTTCGTCCAGGGCATCATAGTCCTCATAATAGCCATACTGGTGTTCGGCGTCACCATCCAGGGGAATATACTTTTAGCCTTCGCCCTCCTCTTCCTGGGCATATTCAGCTTTATAGGCCTGGGCATACTGCTCACCTCAATGGCGGACAACGAGGAGACCGCCATGATCTTCATGACCGTGCTCCAGTTCCCCATGATGTTCCTGACCGGCGTGTTCTTCCCCATCCAGCAGATGCCATGGTTCATGCAAGGCCTATCAAAGCTACTGCCCCTGACGTACGCGGTAAGCGCCATGCGTAAGGTGATGATACTAAATGCAGGGCTCGTGGACGTGTTACCCGAAGTCGCCATACTGCTGGTCTTCGGGGCTATCATGCTGGCCATAGCCATCCCCGTATTCAGGAAGTCGATGACGCCATAAAAACCTATTTTTTCTCTTTTTTCTTCTTTTTTAAAAAGAGTGCCAAACCTAATGTTTTTTTACTGAGAAAAAAGATTATAGTATATGATTACGTTATAACCTTTGTTAGCTATGACGGTACCTGAGCAGGGTGAGCCGGGCCTTAACCCTAAATACGTAGAAAAGCTCGTAGAGGCGAGGCTTTACGCTATCAACGATAAAAAATACTATGATGGCGTCATAATCACGTTTTATTGCCCAAGGTGTTCGCATAATAACACGGTGATGAAGCCCCTATTTTTCCACTCTCTGAGCATGGATAGCTTCCTCCACGCCATCTCGGGCTACCGTTTCGAGACCCATACATGCGTCTGCGGCAACAGGCTCGACTATAAGAACATAGTCATAGCCCAGTATAGCCACTTTTTCTCGGACGCGGGCCTGGACCTGCAGGCTGAGCTAACCAGGGATAGCGAGTTCGTCTCCTTTTATCGCATGGATTTGAATGGCGTCCGCGAGCCGCTCGACAACGTCATGGATTTCCGGTACATGTACCGGATGTTCGGGCACGTCTTGAGCGTACGGGAGGCCTGGAAGCACATGCTAAGCACGGTGCGGGAGACGAAGAGCATACAGGTGTACGACGTCGAAAAAGGCTATGTCATCGCGGCCGTGCCAGGCGACATCCCCCACCAGGACGTGACGATGCGCGAGATGCTCGGCCCGAGCTGGCCGGGAAGCTCTGCTGTAGTCGTCAGGCTGGGAGAGATGGACGGCGAGCGTGAGCAGTACGAGGACTCTTACAGGGAGTGGATGCCGGAGTTCGTGGAGGACATAAGGAGAGGCCGCATAGACGCCTCGGCAGTAATAGACGCCCAGATGGCGCGTAAGCTGGCCGAAAACACCCTTAAGCGAGAGGGCATAGACTATATCATAAAAGATGACGTTTGCCGCATAGATAAAAAGCCGTTTAGAGTGTCGTTCTCATTCAAGGACATAGTCAAGTCCGCGGCATACAGGGGCAAGTCGCTCCAGGAGGCGGTGGACGAAAAGGTGGACGTTGCAGTCAATAAGATCCAGTCGGCCGAGTCGCTGTATAAATCCCTGCGCAGGGATCTCCCCTCATATGACTTTTCGATTAACCATGACATGCTGGAGGTCATCAACCCCCGCACGGGCGAATCCGTGAAGATAGACCCCTATGGGCCGTTGCCAAAAGGTGGCATCAGGGAGATGGTAGCAAGCCTGAGGGCAGAGCTGAGCAAAAATGAAAAGTTTCAGCCCGTCTGCAAGTGTGGCAGGCAGGCGTTCATCCTCAAGTCCATCGAGCCGGCGACATGGCTCAAGTCGACGAAAGACGCATTCGACCTCGTCTATGAGGAGAGGGATAACGCCGTGGTGGTATACAATATAGCGTGCGGCGAGCATGTGAACCCTGTAAAGAAGACGGACCTGGCCGAGTGGCTCATAGAGCGTAAGGATTTAGATGAGCTGTTCGAGGAGGAGCTTAACAGCCTGCGCATAAACGTCGAGGCTCACGTCGGCAAGTTCGGCGCTGACGTCATCGTGGGCGCCTTAAGCAATAACGCCTGCGATATCATGGTACACCCAGGCTTCGTTAAGGGCCTGCTGGACGCCTTGAAGGTAGACATGGGCGACCGGGTCATCGTGTATGCGCCCATGAAAGAGCTAATTTTAATATACAGAGAGGACGCGGACGTGAACAACCTGAACACTGCAATGCTGCAGCTACAGGAAATAGTGGCAGCTAAGGACCTGAGTCAGACTTTGCTTGACTACGCCTGCGTCTATGACCTCGATGAGGGCCACGGCATCTTCAACATCGTGGACCTACCCGAAAAACGCGGGGAAGCCGAGGATTACCCCATAGCGGAGCTTCCGCCCGAGGAGGTGGACGGCGCCGGCAATGTGGTGCCAGAGCAGGGCCACCATGACGTCAGTGGAGCCCGCTAGTCCATCGCTCTTTTAAAGAAAATTACACCAAAAAATTGGCTTACCATTTAATAGACCTATACTCAGTATCTATTTAGAGAGGTGAGGGTAGCCATGAGATTAATAGGGATGCATATAGCAGCATTGCTTGCGAGCATATTGATCATTTCGACGGGCTCGACCATCATGGGCCCGAGCTTTAGCATGTTCAGCGCCCCCACGCTATCGTTGAGCAACGCGGGGTTCAACCAGATATCGCCTTCAGAGGCCGGCAATGCCCCGGTTATTTTCGCGCCCACGAGCTACCAGCTATTACATGGGGGTAGCCTGAGCGCACACTTCAAGCCGAGGCTGCTAACCGATACCTGGACGCCGAGCATGAAGGCATCCCCGGTTAACCAGATGTTCGCGGTC
Source organism: Methanocella conradii HZ254 (assembly GCF_000251105.1). Taxonomy (GTDB): domain Archaea; phylum Halobacteriota; class Methanocellia; order Methanocellales; family Methanocellaceae; genus Methanocella; species Methanocella conradii. Next base: position 1,950,275 of record NC_017034.1, read on the forward strand.
CTGGCGCATGGCATCGGTAACTACGACGTGCCCTGACGGTGGACAACGAGTAGTGTGATTCTTCATTGGCGTCTAGCCTTTTCACCACAAGGTACACAAAGGAGACACTAAGTACACGATTAATTTTTTATAATACTTATTTTCATTGTTATGATAATTAGTCTTGTTGGAGCAGTGTTAGTTTGGATAGTACAAGTCGTAGTTATGAGCCCATACCTGAAAAAGTAGAAAAAACAGCTTCACTAGTAATAGACGCAGCATATGCTGTGCACACGGGCCGTGGGCCCGGGTTACTGGAAAGCGTATACGAAGGCTTGAGCTATGAATTGATGAAAAAGGGCGCAATAGTAGAATGCCAGGTTATGCTGCCAATATTCTATGATAATATTCGATTAAAATCAAGCCTCAGAATAGACCTTCTAGTTAACCAGTGCCTTATAGTTATCAAGTCAATAGAAGCCATACTGCCAGTCCATGTAGCCCAGGTTCTAACCTACCTTAAATTGAGCGGATGTAGGCTTGCCCTACTAATAAATTTTAATACCACATCACTAAACAACGGCGTTAAGAGAATCATACTATAAATTCTTTAAAAAGTAGTGTACTTTGTGTCTCCTCGTGTACCTTGTGGTGAAAAAAGTAGTGTTTTTTGTGTTCCTTGTGGTGAATGGAATCGATATGCTAGGCGTCTCCGTCCTCGTATGCCTCCATGACCTCGAAAAACCTGTCCCAGTCCAGGATTGTGTTCACGCAGCCCGACCGCTCCAGCACTACGCCGATGGCGGGGATCTTAGATTTATGCATGAGGTCGAGCCCATCCTTGACCTCGATGAGGCACCCGACGCCGATGATGGCCTTAGGATGGTATTTCCTGACCATTCGGATGATAAAGCTGGAGCCGGGCACCACGAAGAACATGTAGCCAAGCTTTTCGGCCGCTTTTTTGGCGTTTGCGATCCCGCACCGGCCGCATTCCTTGCATTTAATGCCTTCCGGGGACAGCCGGGCCGGGCATTCGACAGACCGCAGGCATTGGGGGATGAATATCGCCCGTTGCTCGAACGGTACCTTGCTGAACGTAGCCCACATGGCCCTGTTCTGCAAATCGACGCTGATCCTGTCTATTGCAGTGTCGTCCACGTGGAAGAACCGCATGACAGCCTTTATCGGCCCCTCGAAAAACATGATGCCCAGTATGAGGTGGTTCGGGAACAGTATGTTGCCAGTCTTGAACGAGTAGGCGAGCAGGACGGTTATGGCGATGACTATGATGGTTGAGAGGAAAAGGAGTATCAGCAATAGCGCTCCAAGGATAGTGGATAGCCAGTAGAGCGCCGATAAAACATTTTCGAGGACAGCCATCAAAATGTTTAAGATTACGGGTAAACTTAAATACCTTCCGAGCAGAAGGGGAAGGCGGTGAATCGCTTGTCCGCCTGCCATCCCTTTAAGTTTATATACGTTGCGTTTCGATTTATCTGAGAAGGTGCCGCAGTGAGTAAAGAGTACATGTTAGGCAACGAAGCCATAGCGCGAGGCCTTCTGGAAAGCGGTATAGACGTCGCGGTTGGCTACCCCGGGACGCCATCTTCGGAGGTCCTGGCTTCGCTGGCCCCGCATGCACGGGGCAGGTTTCACATCGAGTGGTCTGTGAACGAGAAAGTCGCCCTTGAAGTGGCCATTGGCGCGTCATGGGCAGGGGCGCGGTCCGTCTGCACTATGAAGCACGTCGGCCTTAACGTCGCCGCGGACCCGTTCATGACGCTTTCGCACGCCGGCGTCAACGGGGGATTGATTCTCATTTCAGCGGATGACCCGTCCTGCCACTCGTCCCAGAACGAGCAGGATAGCCGCGTCTACGCCAAGTTTGCCAAGGTCCCGTGCTTCGACCCCCAGTCGCCCCAGGAAGCCAAGGATATGGTGGCCTACGCCTACGCTTTCTCGGAGAAGCATCAGATACCCGTCCTTTTGAGGCCGACCACGAGGATAGCCCACGCCAAGTCGGATGTGGAGGTTCACGAGGTTCTTCCCCGCCCGAAAAAAATAGAGTTTAAAAAGGATGTAGAGCGATACGTGGTGCTGCCGAAGCATACCCGCGTTTTGCTTAAAAAGTTGAACGCCAAGCAGGAGGCTATGAGGGGGGAACTGGCAAGCTCTCCCTGGAATCGCCTTGATTTAAGGGATAATGCCAGGCTGGGCATAGTCGCCTCCGGGGTCGCCAGCGCATACGTCGAGGAGGCGCTGGAAACGCTGGGCGTGCCCGTGTCTTACCTTAAGATAGGCGCCTACCCAATTGACCCTTCTTTGATTAAGAGGCTGGCTGATAGCGTGGAGCGCATACTGGTCGTCGAAGAGCTCACGCCGTTCGTGGAGGAGCAGGTCAGGATGTATGCGGACGACGTGATGGGGAAGATGACCGGGGACGTGCCCCACGAGGGCGAGTTTGATCCTTTGCTCGTGGCAAACATGATCAGGAGGGCTGCAGGGAGGCCGCTTTTAGAGAACCGTGAGGTAAGGCTTGATTTTGAATTGCCTGCAAGGCCGCCGGTCATGTGCGCAGGATGCCCCCACCGCGCCACCTTCTATGCGATGAAGAGCGTGTTCAAGGACGAGTCGATATTCGCAAGCGATATAGGCTGCTACACCCTTGGCACCCAGCTCGGGGCGGTCGACACCTGCCTGTGCATGGGCGCCAGCATTACCATCGCATCGGGGCTGAGCTTTTCAGGCCTTAAGAATAAAATCGCATGCACCATCGGCGACTCGACGTTCTTGCACACGGGCATCCCGGGCCTCATCAACGCCGTTTATAACAAGGCCGACATCACCGTGGTGATACTCGATAACCGGACGACGGGCATGACGGGCCACCAGCCCCACCCGGCGACGGGAGAGACCATACTTGGCGAGCCGTCCACCGAGATATCGCTCGAGGCCGTGGTCAAGGCCTGTGGCGTGCAGTCGATGCAGGCCATAGACCCATATGACCTCGAATCCTCGAAGGCTGCCTTCAGGAAAGCCTACAATTCTGAGGGCGTGAAGGTCATCATCTCACGGCAGCCGTGCGTCATCACGTCAAAGCGGATGGGCATCCGCCGGCAGCAGTACGAGGTAATCGAGGACCTGTGCGAGGGCTGCAAGCGATGCATAAAGTACGGGTGCCCGGCGATGGAGGTCAGGGGTGGTAAGGCTTTCATCAACGATTCCTGTGCCGGCTGTGGAGTGTGCATGAAATTATGCCAGTTCGGCGCCATAAAGGCGAGAGGTGCGTGATATGGACAGGTTTGACCTCCTTATAGTGGGCGTGGGTGGCCAGGGCGTCATCCTGGCCTCTGATATAATAGGCAAGGCCGCTGTCCTTGAGGGCCGGCCCGTGAGGTCTGCCGAGACGCATGGCATGGCCCAGCGCGGCGGCGCCGTGGAGAACCACGTCCGCATTGGCTGTAAATATGGAAGCCTCATACCTGCCGGTGGCGCCGACTGCCTGCTGAGCATGGAGCCGCTGGAGGCCCTCCGCTTCGCCCGCTACCTGAGCCCAAAAGGAATAGCAATCATAAACACCGAGAAGATAGTGCCGGTGACGGTGAGCCTCGGCAAGGTACAATACCCTGAAGTAGACATTATCATAGATACGATGAAAGGCCTGTGCTCAGGGGTTAAAGCTGAGAACTATACGGCGCTGGCGAAAAAGGCTGGGGCGGTGCAGGCGCTAAACGTGGCCATGATTGGGGCCGTGTCTAAATACCTGCCCGTCAGGGCCGATACGCTGAAAGAGGCAATAGCAAGGTCGGTGCCGCCAAAGACAGTTGCGGTTAACCTCCGGGCGTTTGACCTGGGCCGTGAAGCCTAGGCTACCTTTTTGTTATTTTTTAGGCCAGCATTTTTATTCAACAAATGGAAATAAGCATTGGTCCATGAAACAGTTACATGAGCTTGGCAGGTTCGCGGCGGACGCGATAAACATGGGGGCGGTGGCGTTCGTAGCGTGGTACCGGGACGGGCGGATATTGACGGCAAACCCGCAGTTCTTCGAAATGACCGGGTACGCCGGGGACGAGACAAGCGGCATGCTATGGCCAATGGATTTCACCACGCCGGAATCTAAAGATAGCATAATCCATGCGATGGACGGCCTCTATAAGGGCGAAAAGGCTTACCACCACGATGAAGACCTCATAAGAAAAGACGGGTCCAAGCTACCGGTTGAAGTCTTCGTACACATCTATTATCCAGACAGGCAGGCGGAGCATTACTATTACTCGTTTATATCAGACATCACGCAGCGCAAGGAGAGCGAGAAGGCGCTAAAAAGGTCGAAGGCCTCAACAGACCTTTACCTGGATATATTGACCCATGACATAAACAACATGAACCAGGTGGGAATAGGCTACTTAGAGCTAGCCATCGACCACCTGAGAACCGAGGGGAAGATAACGGATAAGACGCTTCTCGAAAGGCCGCTGATGGCCCTGGAGTACACGACCTCCATCATCCGTAACGTCAGGACGCTTCAAAGGATAGAGTCAGTGGAAGCGCCTGGCGAGCCGGTGGACATATGCTCGGTGCTGCTGGAAGTGAAAAAGCAGTACTCCAGGGTGCCTGGCAGGGAGGTCACGATCAACTACCGACCCACCCCGGAGTGCTACGTGTTAGCCAACGAGCTGTTGCATGAGGTCTTTTTGAACCTTGTGGGCAACGCGGTGAAGCACTCCGACCCTAAAAAGCCTTTGACCGTCAATATAATCCAGAGGCTGGTGAGCGAGGGGGATAAAAAGTATTGCAGGGTAGACATCGAGGATAATGGCCCGGGCATACCTGACGAGATGAAGAAGAGCATATTCGAGCGTTTCAGGCAGGAGGGCGTTAGGCCGCGGGCCAGGGGACTGGGCCTCTACATCGTTCGGACGCTGGTGGAGGAATACAAGGGTAAAGTATGGGTGGAGGACCGGGTACCTGGCGACCATACTAAGGGCGCGAGGCTCGTCGTCATGCTCCCGCTGTTCGACGGGTAAGCTTAATATGTTTCAGGCACAACTATGTATATCTTTGTACATAGGAGGCCTGAAGTGGACGCACAATCTTCATTTTTAGGCAGCGCCAATACTGGCAGCACTATGAGCGACGTGCTGTTCACGCCCCGGAAAGAGCTTGAGGAGCTGCAGGGTAAGAGGCTGCGGGCTACCGTAAAGAGGGTTTACGAGAATAACGCATTTTACCGAAGAAAGTTCGACGAGGCTGGCGTCAGGCCAGATGACATCAGGGGTGTCGAGGACATTCGTAAGATCCCGTTTACGGAGAAGACCGACCTCAGGGATAATTACCCGTACGGCCTCCTGTCAGTCCCTCGCAACGAGATAGTGAGGATGCACGCCTCGTCCGGCACGACGGGGAAGCCGACGGTGGTCTTTTACACGAAGAATGACATAAGGACGTGGGCTCAGATGTTCGCCCGCTGCCTGAGGATTGCAGGCGTCACGAGGGACGACGTGTTCCAAGTCACGCCTGGCTACGGGTTGTTTACTGGCGGCCTGGGATTCCACTATGGCGGTGAGGAGCTTGGCTGCATGGTCATCCCGATGGGGCCGGGCGACACTCGCAAGCAGATCGAGATGATGCAGGACTTCGGGACCACGGTCCTTGGAGGGACGGTGACTTACTCGCTAAGGATTGCCGAGGTGTGCGGGGAGCTTGGCATCGACCCTAAGAGCCTCGGGTTGAGGGTTGGCATCTTCGGGGCAGAGCACTGGTCTGATGGCATGCGGGACAAGATCGAGGGCATATTCGGCTTCGAGGCCTTTGACATCTATGGCATGTCCGAGATGTTTGGCCCTGGCATCGGCCAGGATTGCCAGGAGCATGAGGGCATTCACATATGGGAGGACCATTTCATCCTTGAGGTGCTTGACAAGAACGGCGAGCCGTGCTCGGAGGGCGAGCGCGGCGAGATAGTCCTTACCCCCATTACAAAGGAAGGCATGCCCCTATTAAGGTATAAGACCAGGGATTTAAGCCGTTTGCTTGGCGAGTGTTCATGTGGCATGACCCACAGGCTTATAGACCGTGTGAACGGCCGCACGGACGACATGGTCATAGTGAGGGGCGTCAACGTCTTTCCAGGCCAGATAGAGTCGGCCTTAATGAAATACCCGCAGGTCGGCCCCGAGTGGTATGCCTTTGCGTACCGTAACGAGTTTGGCTCCATGGATCACCTTCAGATCAAGGTCGAGGCAAACGGGACCACCAAGGAGCTTCTTAAGATTCGTGACGAGTTGCTGAGGGAATTAACGTCCACGCTTATGGGCCTTAAGCCCGAGCTCGTTTTCGTGCCCGTGGGGACGCTGCCCCGCCAGGAGAAAAAGACCAGGAGGCTTATCGACCAGAGGAAATAGCCGATACCGCCTACGCCTCAGATATGCTGCATGCGCTGGCAACCTGCTGCGTCCTCTGAAAGACTGCTCAAATATGGATGGTTTTGTAGCGTGTCTTCTACTTCTAAGGCTGAAGGGGGGCGTAGCAAAGCGAAGCCCCATTAGCCTCTAGAAAAAGAAAAACCATCTACCCGATCATTGCTTATTCTTAAAAACACGCTTTACATACTTTACGCCTGCGCCAAACGGTTCATCAACGGGTTGAATAAATGTTTGGCGGTGCGCTTACATGGCTTCTCTTATTCTTTTTTCCTTATGCGGTTCACATCTGGCATGTAGGTCTATGTGGTGGCATGTGGCATGGGAACACGAAAACACAATTGGAAAAAATTTTCTTTTTTGTAAGTTTAATCGTTAATGCCGTGAGGGAAGCCTTTTTGCGAGCTCTGGCAGATGGTCCAATACCTTTCTGGGCGTATAGGACTCGAGCTCATCGACGATGCTTTCATCCAGCATGTCCAGGGTGAGAGGCACTGACACGCCGTTAACCGTTTTCGCGTCCTTCATGTGAAGCGATCCAAGGGGGACCCTGCAAAGCTTGCCGGAAGGCGTCTGGGACGGATCGATGCTTATCGCCCCGCTTGCCTTTACATGTCCGCCCACGACTGGGACCCTTGCCCTTTTCTTGACGCGCTCGACCCACTTGCTAGCCGGGGTATCCAGCGCTTTAACTGCCGATACGCTAAGGCACCTATCAAAAAAGCTAGCAGGCTGCGGGCGCTTCAGCTCGAACAACACATGAAAAGAAAAGCCAGTCCACGAAATATACGGCTCTCCTTTAATGTACTCGTTAATCCCCTCATCATTTTGAACCTCGTCAATAAACAGCTTAGTAACGTGGAGAGAGTCCCTGGCGCTTATCCCTTTTCCCCTATCGATGTCAAAAAAGGCCCTATCAATATCCTTGCCTTCGCCCTCTCTATTGGTGGCATAAAAGAAATCCGCGAGCTTCCGGGGCACGAAGTAGCCCCATATAGTGGCCTGTTTTTCAGTGATGAGCGGCCTCGCCTCCTTGAGCTCCTTGACCCTCTGGCGCATCTCTACTAGTTCCGGCGTGATGCCCTCGGCCATATCTTCAATATACAATGGCTTATCCTTCGAGCCCCTCTTGAGCAGCATGCGACTGCCAGCGCCGGGTAGCCATATCTTAGAGGCTATCTCCCTATCTCGCAAATAGCCTACCAGATAGGGAGCTATCGTGCCATAGTATAAAAGAACGTCTATCTCCCCAAAGGGTTTAATCGGGTTCTCAGCTCCACGGGTCATCTCGAGAAGCGATTCCATGATACAATATAATGGGGTAACAATTATAAAACAGATTTGCCGCTATATGCAAGCAATCGACTCAGCTAGCTCAGGAAAAATAGGATATCGTACCGTATTTAGTACCGTATTGCTTGTTATAGATATACACGTTTCCGTTATAGGTTTCTATGACTTTTTTGACGTCTTCCCTACAGGTCGCCTCATTTTGGAGAACCCTCTCATGCTCGGCGCTATCCGGCGGAAGGAGGCTCATGTAGGCACGGCCGGCCTCGATGGCGTTATTCTCACGGGCAACGAACTCTTCCGTCAGCGCCCTGATGGTCCCCAGCCATGACCTGAACTCGAGCTCTGACATCGAAGTGCTGGACTTGGCCGCATAGTACATATCTATACGCTGGGTCTGCTCCTTTACAAGCTCAAGCTTATAGTTATAGTCATCTTGCGCCTCATGGAGCCTTGCCTGGGCATCGGCCGCCCTTTGCATGTCATGAGTAAAGCCTGATGCAAGCCCGTATGCGAAAAAGAGCATGAAGAATAGCATGATAGAGGCGATTATCATCGTCGTCGTTAGCCCCATCAGCTTAAGCAGGCCATCGATGAATGGCATATGGGTCAATCCCATATAAAATAAACGTTAAATAATGAAGCTTCACGCATCTTCGATGAGCGTTGTAAATACGTCGTGATGCTCTTCTTCCTGCTCCAGGATTCCCCTGAAGAGGTGGGCGGTCGTTACGTCCCCTTTTTTTTCCGCTACCTCGATTATCTCCTTATACAGGTTTATGGCAGTCTCTTCTGCTTTGATGTCCTCTTTGAGCATGTCCTTCAGGTTTTCGCCTACCGTAATAGGGGCCGGCTCCGTCGTCGGCTTACCCCCTAGATAAAAGAGCCTTTCGGCGATCTTCTCGGCATGCTTCATCTCGACGATGCCAATGCTCTTGAATTCGTCATGAACCGCATAGCCTTTCACGCCGGACCACTGGACGTGCTGCCACATGTATTGGATGGACACCTGCAGTTCCCGCGCAACAGCCTTATTAAGTAAATCCAATAGCTCCTTTGATGACATCGATCCTTCGCCTCTCTATACAATGCCAATATCTATCAGTCGATTCCCGAGTTTATAATATTAATCTACGAATAAATTAAATAAAATCATCCTTTAAGGAGGTTAAATCGTTATAAAAATCAATAATATATTAGATTAAAGCTATGATATACTATGGCTGGAGGAGGGTAGTATTATGTTTAAAAAGCTGATGATGATTACCCTTGTCATATTAGCCTTTAGCATCATGGCACAATCGGCTCATTGTTCTTTGACGCCAATGTCATGGGGGTTCCCTACGCTTTTACATAATAGCTCGCTTACCAGCTTTGAGTCGCAGTTCGGCTTCTCGAACGATTTCGAGTTCACCGATATATCATTCCCTGCGAGAATTGACATGGCATGGGCTTCATTTCCCACTATTACCCAGACGTCGCAGCAGGTCAGCGTATTCGGCAACGTAAAGTACTTTAACCAGCAGGAGAGCATGCAGTTCTCGTATCCCTGGTTCAGCGTGGGATTCTCCCCGGTGCCATCTATGGGCTTCTTGTAACGCCAAGGCGTAGCCTGTATGCATGGGGAGGTTGCGCATTTTAGCGGTTCAAAAAGGTGAGTTCCCGCTTTTTAGCCAGACAATGTTTTTAACCCTTAAATCCAGACGCTAAAGGGGAGGTGGAGTTATGAAGACGGCAAAAGCGTTTTTTGCGATAGCAGTAGGCCTGCTGGCAGTTTCGCTGGCCTCGGCGCCTGCCTTTGCATGGTGGCCTGGGATGGGCGCTGGCTTTGGCGGGTTTGGGTCTCCAGGCTTTGGCGGGTTTTGGGCCTCTGGCCTTGGGGGATGGGGATTCCCCGGCTTTGGGCAGGGACAGTTCGGATATCCGGGGGCGTATGGCTACGGGTTCCCTGGCGCAGGATATGGCTATCCAGGGCTAGGCTTGCCCGGCTACGGCGGCATTAACCTGGGGCTGGGCAAAGGGGTCGGCTATGGCAGCCAAATCAATGTGCCTTTAGCAAAGGGGATGTAAAAACAGCCCTATTTTTTATTTAACGTTCAAAATTTACCAGAAGCCCTGTGCTCTTCCACCCTATCAAGCCATTCATTCGCAAGGCAATTGAAAACGCCCTCCTGCTCTACTTCAAGCCCATGCCCCGCCCTGTCGAGTATGGCGAACGTGCTCCTGGAATAAACGTCGATGAGCCTCAGTGCATCCCTGTAACCTACCGATGCGTCCTGCCTGCCGGCCAATATCAGCGACGGCCTGTCAAAGGGCCTTTCTAGCTTATCGACATCGTATGAGCACTCATAGCCGTGCTTTTTCAGCTTCTCTAAAAATTTTTTGTTTTCAAGGCGTCGACCAGGAAGTACGTCTTTCTGGAACCGCTCCCAGCGCCTTTCATCCTGCAATATTAGCATGCGCTCGAAAAACTTTCTCTCCTCAGGGCTTATGCTTGCCAGCAGCCCCTCATCCCTGACGAACACGGTCCTGGGCGGAAGCTGCCGCCTTGACCGCTCGCCCACGATCACGGGGCATATCAAAAGGACGCCATCAATCCGGTCGGGCATCCTTTGCACCATCCCGCGCGCAAGGTAGCCTCCATACGACTCGCCCGCCAGCAGAAAATTTCCGTGCACGGCATTCTCGACGAATTTTAAGATGATGCCAAGCACCTGGTCGGTGTTCTCCAGCCATTCGGGAGCCTCCGACCTCCCCATCCCCGGCAGGTCAACATAGATACGCTTATACCCGGCCCTACCATTAAATATAGGCTCCATGCAGCCTTCCATGACGTTATGGTCGATGCCATAGCCGTGGAGCATTAAGACGGGGGTACCTTCTCCATATATTTCATAATATAAATTCACGCCGCCGACATCGCAAAACATGAGTATAAAATTGGCCTACTCGTATTAGCTTTTTTCCATGAAAAGTGCTCGCAAAGCCGTTATAACCATTTGTTATTTTAATCAATGCACATTGTAAAATAATGTCTATAGTGGTAGCAGATGTCTGAACTTTTAGCGAAGGTTGATATGGTCGCACAATCCATAGAGCTGTATGAGGATGAGCTCAGGATACAGCTATTGATGGCCAGGAAGCATGTCATACCGCTTAAGGATATAGTGGACCTGGAGTTCCGCAGGGCATGGTTTTTCCTCGCCGGGAAGCTGGTCGTCGTATACAGGGAGAATGACACGCTAAAAAAGGTGTACTTGCCCTTCAACTTTCTCGTGGGCCGGTGTGTTGAGTCGCTGGTGGCCATTATGATAGAGAGGCTCGCGTACGTTTATGGCAACAAGGAGGCCATCGAGTTCTTGCAGATGGCAGACGATGCGGGCGGCATGGTGCAGTGCCCGTACTGCTCTTCGATGATTTCGCCTGAAATGCTCATCTGCCCTGGATGTGGCACCCCAAAGCGATAGCTACTATAAGATATTTAATGATACACTATTTCTTTCTTAATACTTAGAACATCGATTCCGTGGCGATGGTAAAATTAAACTATGATGTAATCGTAAACTATGCTTAGCGTGGTCATGAAAAATGTCCGAATTGCTGGCAAAAGTCGAGATGATGGCACAATACGTCGAGCTCTACGAAGATGAGGTGCGCGTCCAGATGCCGTTGGCCCCGATGCGGGTCATCAAGCTCAGGGACATCTTCGGCATCGATTTTAAGAAGGCTAACTTTTTCATAGCTGGCAAGATGACCATAAAGTATAGGGAGAAGGGCGTCCCCCAGAGCGCCTATTATCCTTTTAACTTTACGTTTAACGATGAAATGGAAAATCTCGTCCGGCTCATGAATGAGATGATAGCCAAAATGTCTGAAGATGGAATGGAGGGGGCCATCGTCAAAGAGGTCATCAAGGTAAGGTGTAGGTATTGTGGAGGCCTCATGGATGAAAAGGCGGAATTTTGCCCTGTCTGCGGACGGCCACAACGTTAAAGAGGGTATGATATGGATGATGAAGAAATCGTGCGCCTGCTGAATGAGGCGTTCATCCACGAGGTCGAGAACACCATGGTGTACGTGCGTAACTCGTTTATCATGAAGGAATGCGATGTAAGCCGTATCACTGAGGGCATAGCAGTAGATGAGATGCGTCACATGTGGTGGCTGGCCGAGCTTATAACTAAGAGGGGCGGTAAGCCTTCGATGGAGCACCGCGTTCTTGACTTTGGTGGGGACGGCCTTAAAGGCCAGCTTGAGCGCCAGATAGCCCTTGAGACCGAGGCTATCGAGATGTATAAGCGAATGATAGAGCTCGTCAACGATCCGGAGGTCGTTGGAGTTGCCAGGCATATCCTCGATGAGGAGCGGAGGCACAGGAAGGAGTTCAAGGAAAGGCTGAGTGGGGCTTGATGCGCCTACGCTATAAATGGCAGGGGATTCGGTGGCGGGGCGACGTTACCAAAGCCGGGCTTAAGAGTAGTCGAGTATAGCTCGAGGGAGCCGCCGTTCCACATTGCAGTTATGGTAACGTTTGCTTCCACCATCGCCGGGTAATCCGGCGCTTTAATGATGATGTTCCTCACGTCGCCGGGACTCATCTTTCCGATGGACTCATTCTTTTGTTGCAAAACCATGGTCGTGCTCGTGCTAGCAGGGCCACTTGTCGTTACCGGGTGCGCTACCGTGTAGACAATTATAAGGTCTTCAAGAGTAGCGTTGCCAGTGTTCTTGACCCGGAACTTCGCAGTGTCGTGCTTTAGCGCAAAATAGGGGCTGCCACTGTCCACCATCCCTGTGATGTTTACGTCGTATATGGATATCGGAGGCGGCGGAGGCGGCACAGGCGTCGGCGTGGGCGTCCACGTCGGCGTGGGCTCCGGCACGTCCGTGGGGGTTGGCGTTGGCGGCCCTATCGTAGCGACTATCAGGGGCTTATCAGAGTTCTCAGTCGAAGTCGGGAGGGCACAGCCCGCTACTGCAATCGCCAATATCATAATAATAGCGCCGGGCAACTTTACCCCGCTCATCTCCTGTACCCGGGTTAAAGGTTGCCTTATGGCCTATAAATAGGTTATATCACAATCTGCTAACTCCATTATTCAGTTATCGGGACGGTCATCTCTTCGTAGATGGGGACCATGTCGTCATCGTCTACCTTAATCCTGCCCATGGAGCCGCAGAGCGGGCAATTGGTGTATCCGCTGCTATGCTTATCAGGAAAAGGCATCATGTCGGTGATGTACTCAAAATCTTCCGGCCTTGCCCGGTGCATGCCCGTCGCCGCGGATGGCTCGCCCGTGAAGAACATCCTGACCATGTAGTTAGGATTGACTATCCTTTCGCCGGCCAGGTGCTCTCGCCCGGGCGTGCTGCCAGTCGCCTTCAGGCAAACGTGCTCGACGTAGAATATCCTGCTTGACCCGCCCTCTCTGAAAGCCGTCATTAGCGTAATCCTCCTACACTCTTTATACAAAACGAGAACTTGAGCGTTTTTCGAATGAATGGCGGAAAGCCCTGGATATGCGCTTATATGGCCGCTGAAAGCATCCGCCTAGCCCCCTGAGATCTCCTCGAGCGTGCGCCCGGTGAGCGCGGAGTCGGGCTCGGTGACAGCGGGGTCTTCGGGCTTATTGGCGTACTCGTCCCTCATCTTTATGAGAAGCCATCCTCTTTTATCCCCCATCCTCCCTGCCCGTATCAGCGCATATCCGCCCTTGAGCTTCCTGCCTTCCAGCCATACCTCGATCCTGCCCTCCCCATAGGCCTGCTCCATGTCAGCCTCATCGCCGCGAAGGTTCCTGTACGTCCCTATATCCCATACCATGACCGTCCCTGCGCCATATTGCCCTTCAGGTATCACCCCCTCGAACGTGGCATACTCCAGCGGATGGTCCTCGGTTGGCATGGCAAGCCGTTTCACCCTGGGGTCGGTCGAGGGGCCTTTTGGTATGGCCCACGACTTAAGCACACCGCACACTTCGAGGCGAAAATCATAATGGAGGTGGCTTGCAGCGTGCTTCTGGATGACATAAATGGGATGCTCCGGCATTATTTCCTTTCCTCCCCCTTTTTCTTTAGCTTTTCAATGAGGCGGGATACTTGCCCCCGCGTCTCCTCCGTGCTTTCAACGTCTCTCTTTATCGTGATGTCCAGTATGTCGCCTTCCTCGCAGCCTTCGGGCAGCAGGCATGCGGGGAAGTCAACCTCAATGGTCTCGCCATCCCTTATAAGGAGCACGGCGTAGCCATCCTCAAACCTGTCCAGCGTGGCCTTCATGTGGAACACTTCATACCAGCATTCGTGGGGGAGCATATCAATTTCTCGGCGGAGGAGGTTTCATGCTGCGGCGTCACAGTGAAGCTTCGGCCATCGGTCGCGATCACGACGCTACCGTTAAGGTCGGTGCGATAAATGATGGAGCCAGCCCTCTCCAGCCTTGCCAGCGTCTCAGGCGACGGGTGCCCGTATTTATTGGGCCCGACCTCTATGACGCTCACCTCGGGCTTCGCCCGCGATAGGAACGCTTCGCTTAGCGAGTAACGGCTGCCATGATGGGGTACCTTGAGCACGTCGCTCTTTAAGCTTCGGCTAGACGACATGAGATGCTTCTCCTCGGGAAACCCCGCATCTCCCATGAGCAGGAAAGCGACGCTCCCGTGCGTAACCTTGAGCACGATGGAGTTCTCGTTTACGCTGTCCTCGATTTTGACGTGTGGAGGGGCTAACACCTCTACTTGAACGCCTGGCGCGAGCTCGATGGCCTGCCCGGCCTCTGCCACTTTATAGGGTATGTTCAGCTCATCTATAAGCCTCAGGTAGGACTCGTATGTCTGCGACGGGTGCGCTATGCCGCTGTCCACGACTAGCTTCACGGGGAACTCCTTTAATACGGTTAGAAGGCCTCCTATGTGGTCGGCGTGCGGATGGGTGGACACCATCACGTCAATTGTGCTTATGTTACGGCTTTTTAAATATGCGGCGACAATAGGCCCTCCATCCCGGCGGCCGCCATCCACCAGCATGGCCCTGTCTCCTGCAACGACTAGTATGGAGTCGCCCTGCCCGACGTCTATAAAATGCACGGCCAGGTTGTCGCGCTTCTCCAGCCCGCCGCCGTATATCAGTACATAGCATATGGCCAGGGCTACCAATAAAAACAGGCCGACTGCAGCGCCTATCGTTTTCGCTTTCTTGCCATACGCCGACAACGCCGCTCACCAAATTAACAAAAACCCTATAAAATAAAATATTGTTCCAATAAAAATGTGGGAAGAGAGGCCCGCTACTGCTTGACCTCTTCCTTGCTCAACACGCGGACGATGTCGCCCCGCACCGTGACGGGGATGGGCACCATGGCCTCGGACAATTCGACCGTGATCTCCTCCTTGGTCTGGTCCACCCGCTTCACCCTGGCGCGCTCGCCCTTGAACGGTCCCGATATAAGCTCCACGATGTCGCCCTCGGAGATGCCAGTTACCACCGGCTTGGGCGCAAGGAAATGCTGGACCTCTGCTATGGATGACGCGCCCCTGACCACCGCCTTGGCGTGTGGAATGTTCTGGATGGCGTGCTCCACGATCTCATGCATCGGGGACTCGACGAGCACGTACCCTTTCAGCTCTTCCGGCGCAAGGATTGACCGGATATCGTAGTTCTCCTTGCGCGCCACCATGGCTATCAGGTTTGCCACCGACCGCTCCTGGTTCGCCGTGGTCTTTACCGCGAACACCAGCGCTTGCGCCTGTGATTCCTCGGCCATTATTCACTACTCCCTTATCCCACGATAGCCGTGGGTATGAGGACCATTATCAGGTATATGATGAACCCGATAACGCCTATGAGCAGGATGCCCGCGCCCGCGACCTTTGATATCGTCAAGAACTCTTCCATACTGGGCTTTCTCGTGAGCTGAAGTATCCTGACGTATTGCTTGATGCTATCCGTGATTTTTTCCAGCGATATTGAGCCTGACTTGTTCTCTGCCATAGTGAAGCCTCAAAAAAGACGATTTCATTAATATTTTTTCTAGGCTTATAGTTTTCGTTCATCATCCGATAAAGTCCAGGCCGAATTTTTGCGTTTTAAACGCCTTTTGCTGGCTAAAGGCATGCGCCGGTTGCTGTTCATCAGGGGGCTTTCCCAATATCTGGGTGGACGTCACCCCTGTTATTATGACCATTGTCCTTATCGCGTCGCCCAGGTCCGGGTCCACCGAGGCGCCCCAGATAAGCCTCGCCTCGGGGTCGATGGCATTGTAAACCTCTTCCACCACCGCCTCGGCCTCAGATATAGTCATCTGCTCTCCACCGATGACGTTTACGATGGCCGCCTTTGCGCTCGATATGTCCACGTCAAGCAGAGGGCTCATCAGCGCGTTGCGCACCGAGCTCGAGGCGGCGTTTTCGCCCTTGCCCTCGCCAAGCCCGATCATGGCCACGCCGCCGTTCGACATGACAGTCTTGACGTCTGCGAAGTCGAGGTTCACCAGCCCCGCCTTTGTGACCAGCTCCGTTATGCCCTTTACGGCGTGGGTGAGCACCTCGTCGGCCACCTTAAACGCCTCCTGTAGCGGCAGGTTGGGGACGACCTCGAGCAGCTTATCGTTAGGCACGACGATGACCGTGTCAGCGCTCTTCCTGAGCTTTTCCAGGCCCTTCTCCGCGTTCGCCTTCCTGACCGCGCCTTCCACCTTAAATGGCGTGGTGACGACCGCGATGGTGAGAGCGCCGCTCTCCTTTGCGACCTGCGCTACGACCGGGGCAGACCCTGTACCGGTGCCGCCGCCCAGCCCGCAGGTCACGAACACCATGTCCGAGTTGCTGATGGCGGCCTTTATCTCCATGAGGCTTTCCTTGGCAGCGCTCTCCCCCACCTCGGGCAGGCTACCGGCGCCGAAGCCCCTGGTGAGCTTTTTGCCTATTAAAAATTTTTTGTCAGCCCTGGTATGCAGCAAATGCTGCGCATCCGTGTTGATGGCGTAAAGCTTTGCCCCGACGATGCCCTCTTGAGACATGCGCGTTATGGAGTTCGAGCCGCCCCCTCCACATCCGACGACTATGACGTTGGTCCTGAGGCCCTCCATCACCTTCATGATGTCCTCGTCGGTGTCCCCTATCTTCCCGGGCATCACTCCGGGGGCTTCTCCATCGATAATTGCGGATTGCCTCTCATCGCTATCGATTATTTCCCCATGGCCATCGATTACCCTTGATGGCTTAGGGCTGAATATGCTTGGTTCTCCAGGTTCCATTACCCCATCCCCTACTATTGTATTGGTCGAATAATTATTTAATTTTATTCTTTTAACGTTTTCCGTGAATACCATCGAGGGCGTTATCGTCATGCCGTTATATGTTATCGCCTCGCCCCTTGCCAGGCGGCCGTATAGAGGCCCCTCCTGGATGCCCAGCGCCCTCGCCTTTTCCGGGTCGAGGCGGCGGTCGATTACGTATAAAACCTCCTCCCAGTGGTCGTATTTTACCGTGTAGCGCTTCTTGAGCGCATCGACGCACGCCCGAGTTATGGCTTTCACCGCATTATCGACGGATGCCCTGTCGATGCCAATAAAAGCGTTGAAAAGGGCGCCATCATGGCCGAGGAAAAAGGCGGCCTTCTCCCCATCTACTGCTTTTTGTATATGCGCTTTATCCACTTTCCACGCCATTTCCAGTAATTGCTCGTTGACCTCGCCTTTTACGCCCATCGGGCATGATGTGCAATGGCCAGGGTTGCACTCCGCTAAAGCGCTAGACAGGCTTTTTGTGAGCATTATCTTGAGGGCTGGCGTTTTTGAGCTTGCGGCTTCGAGCAGCCTGGGGCACCTCAGCCAGGGCTTGCCAAGGTCTCTCAGCTCGCTCTCATGGCGTATCTCATAGCCAAGCTTTCGGATCATGCCTTCGATGCGGTCCCGCTGGTCCCTTGGTATGGATTTCCTGTCAAGGTATGCGGCATTCGTGCCCGACTTTTCGAAGGCCTGCTTCAGGACGGCTTCGGTCAGCAGGGGAACGGCGTGGTCTGCGATGATGTGGCCGAAGGCCACGCCAGCCTCAAGCGCGAGCGCCGTCTCCCGCGGCGCATAGTGGTTGCCCCCTATGCCCACATACACGGGAATCTCCTCCTCGCATACGCTCAGGATGGCCTGGGCGACTATGCGGCCCGCGTCCTTATCGGACCACTCGCTCATGGTGCTTCCTATCTCCACGTATACGGATGGCGTTTTAAGCGAGGATGGGCCGTGGTGCGTCGCCTCGTATGACACGTTGAATGGCGATATGGCGGACTTAAGGCTTTTTAAAATCGAGGCCGCTATGCGGGGGGCGGGGGTTGAAAGCTCATAGGGCCGCCCGCCGAACTTGCCCTCAGCTATATTCCCTGTGAAATGTACGGTGAGCGTCTTCCTGTTTTCCTTGCTGCGGTGCTTTGAGGCGAAAATGAGGGCTTCGGGCTTGAAGCCCATGCTGTCTAGCCTATCGTCCAGCCCGTCCTGGAAGACGTGGTAGTCGCCGATCTCGACCAGCATGAAGCCGTCGCCCTTATAGACCTTATAGTCGCCATCATATACAGGCTCCCAGTGCGTAAGCTCAAACAGCCGATCCCTGATGTTCACGCTCGCGGCGTCCACCGTTGAGACCACGATTGTGTACGTGCGCGCCATTGGACGAGAATCGCCCTTGATGGCTAAAAGTTTTGTGCTCTAGATTTAGGCATGCCACTCTCTGACAATTTTTTCAAGCTCGGCTCTCGCGGTACCAAGACCCCTCGCCTCGTCCACTTTTCCCTCTATCATGGCGTCGCAGGCCTCTTCCATACGAATGGCAAGCGTCCTCAGGCGCCGGCACTCCTCGAGGCGCCCTTTTGCCAGCAGCAGAGGCCTCGAGCTGTCATCCTCGACCATTTCCACCACCTCGTTAAGCCTTTCCGCCGCCTCATCAATCCTTTTAATGGCTGAGTGGAACTCTTCGGACGCCTCTTCCCAGCTGTCCCTATCATAAAAATGTAGTGCTGATAGGATGGACCCGACTGCGGTTTCAAGTGAATC
Source organism: Methanocella conradii HZ254 (assembly GCF_000251105.1). Classification (GTDB taxonomy): domain Archaea; phylum Halobacteriota; class Methanocellia; order Methanocellales; family Methanocellaceae; genus Methanocella; species Methanocella conradii. The sequence continues at coordinate 1,969,010 of NC_017034.1, forward strand.
ATGGGCATCTTCTAAAATAGGGCTGGTATATAAGCTGATAAACTCCTCGTCGCTTATCATTTCTGGCTTTTTCGCCTGCTTTGGCTCAGGCATGGCCACGGCTTCCTCTTCCCTTTCGACTTCATCGTTCGAAGGCCTGCCAATAATCCTCATTATTATGTAGGTCGCCACAAGCGCCAGAAAGGCTAGCAGGAGCATGCCCGCCATGCCAGAAGCCTCGGCCATAGTAATAGCTTAAAGCCTCCATATAAAATAGCCTTAATGGTAGGGATAACTTTAAACACATCCGTAGCTATAATAAAATATATAATATATTAAATAGTAAATAATATGTGTCAATGCTAAAGCCGTTATGGAGGAGGGTATGAGATGAGGCTTAAGGCAATTCTAGTGGGGCTCTTGCTGATGCTGCTTTTCGTGCCGGCCGCCGGGGCGATCTACATCCCCGGCCAGGAGACGCCGGATGACGGGCTTTATCATATAATGTCAGCCGGAGAGGGCACCATGGCCCCGAATCTGGGCATTTCTGGCGGGATAGCGCTGCCATCAATGCTATCGATCCCGTTCCAGGCCCCTTATGGCATAAACGTCTACCCTATCATGGCGATACCTCAAATTGATGAAAGCGGAAACATCAACCTGGGGGCCATAATAGGGCACATCGTGACGCCGCCAATGCCGGGATACTGGGATAACATCGACCCGGGCAGCCTGAACATAAACATGCCAATAATATAAAAAACCCCGGTCCTTTTTTGACTTATCATTATTTGTACTCCTTCTTAACATACATGGTAGTGCCCGTACATGGGCAGGGATGCAGATGACCACACTGACGGAGACCGCCGAGAAGATAAAGAACATGGAGATAAGGGGCGCAGGGAGGATAGCCCGCGCCGCCGCGAACGCCATGAAGGAAGAGGCCATGTCTATAGAGACGGCCGACCTGGAAGAGTTCAATAAGCGGATGAGGGAGGCCTATACGACGCTTTTAAACACGAGGCCGACGGCCGTCTCCCTCCCGAACGCCTTGAAGGCCGTGATGCGCTACAGGGCGGACAGCGTGGAGGAGGCCAGACAGGCAATAATAGCCAATGCCGACGCCTTTATAGCCGCCTCCGAGAACGCGGTGAAGAGGATAGGCGAGATAGGCGCACGCCGCATCAAGGATGGCGACACCATACTGACCCACTGCAATTCATCCGCAGCCTTCCACATCTTCGAGGCCGCCTTCAAGCAGGGCAAGGACATCAGCGTCGTCGCGACCGAGACGAGGCCCAGGCAGCAGGGCTACATCACGGTGGACTTCTTACATAAGGCAGGCATACCGGCCACCCTTATCCTCGACTCCGCCGTGCGCTATTACATGAAAAAGGTTGACCTGGTCATAGTGGGCGCCGACGCGATAACCGTGAATGGCAGCCTCATCAACAAGGTGGGCACCTCACAGGTCGCGCTTGCCGCCAACGAGGCCCGCGTCAGCTTTATTTGCGCCGCGGAAACGTATAAGTTCAGCCCGATGACGCTCTTCGGAGAGATGGTCGAAATAGAGGAAAGGGACCCGTCAGAGGTCTTGAGCCCCGAGCTCCAGAAGAAGTGGCCGAACCTTAAAGTCTCAAACCCCGCGTTCGACATCACGCCGCACAAGTACATCGATATGATCATAACCGAGATAGGCGCTATACCGCCTGAGATGGCCTACTGGGTCATCAAGGATAAGCTGGGCTGGGAACTTGAAGAAGCCGCCGGAGGGATTTGAACCCCCGAACTGCTGATTACGAATCAGCCGCTTTGCCAGGCTAAGCCACGACGGCCCGTAAAAGTGCGAACTTCTAATGGTCTCACTATATATTTAACTTTTTCCAGTCATGCCGGGCTATTTTAATCCTGCCTTTCCTGTCACTCTAATGTCAAGGACTATATTGTACTCGTGAGGGGCGTAAGACCTTACTATCCGCTTATTCATTATCTCGATGAGGCATCCGCTCTCCCTGGCCTTCGACCGGACCATCCCCACTACAGCGTCGAAGATCTCCCCCTCAGGCCGGATATCATAATAGTGGATAATGCCGCCGATGTTTATAAGCCCGAAGGCGATGTCGAGGAACTCGCGGGCCGAGTGAGGCAGGTTCATGATGATGCGGTCAGGGGGCTGAGGAGGCCGAAATTCCCTTGCATCCGCGTTTACCGCCTCAATCCTCCTAGCCTTGTTCAAGGCGATGTTACGCTTTAAATATTCAAAAGCGTCGGGGTTCTTATCGACGGCAATCGTGTACAAAGCCTTTTTCGAGATTGGGATGGCGAAAGGCCCCACGCCAGCAAACATGTCCAGGACAAGCTCCATGTCGCTAACCTGGTCGATGACTCGCTTACGCTCCGTGGCCAGCCTGGGGCTAAAATACACCTTATTCAAGTCCATCTCATAGACAAACCCGTGCTCCCTGTATGTGGTCGTAGTTCGGCTCTCGCCGCAAAGCACGCGGTAGTGCCTAACCCTGAACTCCCCGGTCACGGGCGTCGTGGGCACCAGAACAACCTTTACGCTCTTATGCGCTTCCATGATGGCCCTGCCCACATCAACGCCGTAGTCCTCCGCCACAACCGCTATATCGCCGATTATCTCAAACGATGGGGTAAACCCTATGATATCCTCTATTTTTTTAAATCGCTCGCTCTCTTCGAAGTCGCACTCCTCTATGGGCCGGGATATGCCAATCCGTGTCAGCATTTCCTGGCTGAGTTCGGGCATAATTGGTATATATACGTAACTTTCATCTGACCTTATCTTTAGCCTGTTATCGATTGCATCCGAAGCTGCCAGCATTCTCCTGGTTTTTTCGCCCTCGCCCTTCGGTACCTTAACACATTTTGATTTCATGGCCATGCTATCTTTGAAGCCTTTTAGCTATAAAAGAACTGCCAGAGGCTAAATGAAATATATGCTTTAGCCTAAAAAATGATTATTGAATCAGCACTAAAATAAGGACAGTCAAAGACGTGGCGGCAACTATGACGGCGACGGCGAAGGCGCCAGCCATGGCCACCATCGCGTTCGCAGTGCTCGCAAGCTTCGCTATCTTATGGGAGCCGAAAACCATGACATCGGTGGCAAGCTCACTCTCCATGCCGGCGACGACGGGCTCCAGGTCCCCGATTGCGGCGTCAACCAGCTTCGATATGGTATCAACCAAAAGCTCGTGCTCGAGGTGCTGGCCTACATAGTTAGCGCCCGACAAAGTATTAACGACGTGAGTATCAGTAGTCATGACCTCCGCCTCGTCGACGGGCAACTTCTTTATGATCTCCTCCCGGAGGCCGTTAACCATGTTATTGCCATCGATGACTATGTAAGCCGTACGCTGGCCCATCGCCTCAACAACGGCCACCCTTATGCCCAGGTCACCCATGCCCTCAAGCCTGGTGCATATGGGCGGCGAGCTCGCCACTCCCACCCTCACCTCGCCCATCGGCATGGATAAAAGCTCCTTAGAGGCGTTTGCGGCCGCCCTTATAATGTTATACGAATCCCTTGTGCCCGGCTCGATGGCGGTGGCGAAAGGCTCGGTACAGTTATGGGCGTCAATAATCGTGGACTGGCGGGCGCCTGCCACGCGGCTCTCAGCCATCGCGGTGAAGCCCACGGCAAACTCGATGTCCTCGGTGGACGTCGGGGCCTGCGTAGACACCAAAAACACCGAGTCGTTGAAACGCTGGCCCAGTATCTTCGTATTACCCACGGACACGCGAATAGACTTCGACGCCAGCGGGCTATACTGGACCCGGGCGAGCGCCCGCCTGGCCGCGCTGATTATCTTCTCAGACTCCTCGGATGACACTAGATTAAAGTCATGATAAGCAGTGCCGTGCGGCACGAAGATAAGGCCCTCGCTGAAGGCCTCAGAGACAATCGTGGGAAGGTTGCCGCCGCCTATCTCCCCCATCGGGCCAGGGTGTACATAGGGTGTTATTATTATGGCCTTGGTGGTCCCATCCATCCGCCTGAAGCTCAACACGTTCACGGGGGCGTCGATGGACTCGCCTATCTTCTCGAAGAACTCCTCCATGGCCGGGGACCCCTCGGTGAGGTGGGCTATGAAGTCCTGAATAAAATCTAAACTGCTGACGCCAAAGGACTTAACCATCGGGTAGTCCACGTACCTCACGAAGGCGAAAGACGCGACTATGAATATAAGGCTTGATATGGCGAGGTCTATGTAAAGAATGGGGGAGGTCGTGTAGTATAGCAGGGCTATAGCGCTGAAGACGGTCTGCAGGGACGCGGGGAGGATGACCTTAGGCAGGCTGTTCACCGAAATTCCGAGCAGCACCATCATGCGGAGGGCGAAGATGAGCGAGAGCGCCAGGATGAAGCCCAGGAATGTATATGGCAGGTGGGCTATGAGCGCCACGGCGTTTGAGGCCACGGTAGCCAGTACGACTACAATGAGCATTATGAGCGATATTAGCGCAGAACGGTTATAGGTGACGTTCTCACCGAAAATGCATGATATCGGCTTGGTGGCCACCGCAGCGAGGATGGCGGGCAGCGCAAACAAGGCCAATCCGGCGGCCGCATTTTGAATGATGCCAAAGGGAAAGGCCACGATCCCGGCAAGCACCGACAGCCCTATGATGGCCGCAATCGATACCTTATAGTCCGGCGCCTCGAATATGTAGTCGGCATAGCTGGCCAGCTGCTCTTCCATGCCCCTGGGCTTTCGCTTCCTGCGCCTGATCCTCAAAAGCTTTATCCGGGCGCTGGCCCTGGACCAGTAACCATCGGCCATACCAATCCCCTAGTTAGCTCGCTTATTTCTCTTCAAGGCCAAGCTCGGTTATCTCGACGACTTTAAGCGGCACGTCCTTCAGGGCTTTGCCTATCTCTTTTTTGGATATGCGCTCGGCGTGCTCCTTGCTTTCTGCGTTAAAGACCTTCATCTCGAGCAGCAGCCCCACTATGCCGGTATTGGCCACCACGAACACGCTATCGAATGGCTCCCCGCAAAACGGGCAGAAAGTGGCCCCAACCTCTACCTCAACATAGTTCATCCGCGGGTTTAGCCTCTTGCCCGCCTCAGAGATGGCAACGCTCATCGCGTCGTCCACCGATTTCACGTCCTTCACTATCCAGGCGGCCTCCAGCACCACCTTGTAATTCGGCATTTCCTCTCCCTCTTTTTACCGGGTCTCGCTTTGAAAATAGAGACAGGCATACATACCAGCCGCTAATATTTAACCCTATTCATGCAGCGAACAGGTCCTTTTTCGTCACCTTGAACGCGCCAATGCGGACGCCGGCGTCGAGCCATGCGTGCCCGTAGCTGAAGCACACTAATGCATTCACCGAATCCCCCGCTTCTAAAAAGTGGACGCCATCAAGGTAGTAGCTTTTTGCCATCTCATAAAACTCGGAGGCGATCCTTTCAAGCCGGGGGTCCATTCCCGGGGCTTTTTTCGCGTCGTCTAATGCCTCCTTGAGCAAACGCCTGTACCTGGCCGTCTTTTCGTTAAGGTCGGCTGCCATATCACGCCTTCCCAAAAAGCCTCTTGAACAGGCTTCCGCCCGCGGGAGGCTTATCCTCTTTATCGGCCTCATCCGATATCTCCTTGGAGGCCCCGCCATGCCTGCTCTTTCTAACTCGCACCTGCACCATCACGGCACGGGGTATGTCGGGGCTTACAAAAAGGGCAACCCCTGGAGGAAGCCGCTTGATCTCCTCTTCAAGCTCAGAGCTTATCCCTTCCAGGCTCTTGGTAATGGCCCTGATATCATTTGGGTTCGTCACCCGCATGATTATCTGGGTGTTACACTGCGAGAGCACGTTCTTATCCACTTTTGCGGGGCGCTGGGAGATTATGAGAAGCCCCAGGCCGAACTTCCTGCCCTCGGACGCGATAGCCCTGAGCACGTCGCCGCTCACTGTCTTAGCGAAGCCCTTCTCAGGGCAAAAGTTATGCGCCTCCTCCACTACCACCATGCCCGGAGGCACCTGGCCCGCCTTCCTCGCCTCAAACAGGTTGTCGAGCAGCTTCGCCACGATTGCCTGCTGGACGTCAGGGCCTATCCCTTTCATGTCGACAATGCTCGTGCGGCCCCTTGCAAACAGCTCGGTAAGCGGCGTGGGCCTGTCAGATAAAAACTCCGCTTCGAGCAGCGGCTCAAGCTTGTTATAGACCCCCCACTTCATAGCGCTATGGGAAGAGCCTATCTCCCTGAGCACGTCCTTTATCGTATAGTCTATGCCATCATTCCTTAAGGCGTTGACCGCCTCGTATATCAGCCCTATCTCTGTATTATTAAGCTCTGAGGGCACGTACTCGATTATCTCCTTGGGCTTTAGGTTAACGCCGTTAAGCCTCAGCGGCCTGTCCGCATACCCGCACAGCTTCTTGTTGCCAGGCGTGTATATAGTAACATTCTTGTAGCCTTGGGGCTCAACTCCGAACTTTTCCGCGAGGGCGCCCATGTCGGCATCGTCATTCGGCTCCTTGAGCGTGGCATACTCCCCGTGGGGGTCGATGATGAGAAGTGGCACGCCCTTCTCCATCATCTCTTCTATTATGACGGCGGCGGTGTACGACTTGCCGCTCCCGGTCATGGCCAGGATGCTACAGTGTTTCTGTATAAGCTTATTACGGTCCACGGTTACGGGTATATCGGTGCCATCCAGCAGCCCCAGGTATGCGCCACCGTCGGATAGGCCCAGAGTCTCAACTATCAGCTCCTCTTCCGCCTTATAGACCCTGTCTCCAGGCCTGAAAGGCGTCATCGGCGCCCTTAGAAGCCCCTGCTGATCCCTTACCCCTATGACCGTGACGGATGCGATGACCCTGTCCTTATTGTCCGCCCCCTCCGACCGCGTCATCGACATCACCTGGCAGAGCACCCAGCCATCGGTGGAATGCCACACCTTAACATAATCCGTTCTCCTCAAGGCCGGGTCCGTGACCATAAACTTAAACGTATGCGACCCGGTCTCCCCAAATATTACCCCTACCGAGCCTATCATCACCCATACTTTTGTAAGGCTTCTTATATAACCTTGTTCCAGTTAGAGCCTAAGGCCAGCCAGCGCTTCCAGCGCTTCCTCCTCCAGGAAGTGCAATTCTGCAGGAATGACCAGGATATGAAGAGGCCCGCCAAAGTCATATGACTTGAGGGAGTCGAGCCTTGCCGCCTTTACGCACGGCTCCGGTGAGCCTGCCCTGGCAACCCCCACGCCTAACGCATCCCTCAGCACGCCCTCCTTCCTGCGCTCTTCCACCAATAGCAATAGCTCTATACCTTTATTGATGGTCATATAGCCCTGAGCCTTGTCAATGTCTAAAAAAAGAAGGGTGTGAAGGCCGTTAGCCTTGTTCATCTTGATGGTATCATAGGGCGTTTCCGATACGATGCTCCTGTACGGGAAGGCGATGGTGGCAGACTTCCCGAACCTGTAGTTCTGGAGGCCGGTCACTCCGCAAACCGCCGAGGCGATGGACGCCCCGTGTATCACGGCTGTCTGGATGCCCATCTTTTGCGCCCTAAGCCTCAGGTCAACATGAGTAGTGGCTACCATAGCATCCCCGCCGGTAAGGAATACGACGTCCTTGTCTACCGCATCCTTTAGAATTGAGTCTTCGGGGTGCTGCTCAACGTCTTCCCTGTCCAGTACCTTTATGGGCTTGCCATATAGCGCCTCAAGCTTCTCTAGCGTCGCGCCCATGAGCCTTGAGGTATAAAACTCGGCGTATGCCACATCCGCCTTCTTGATGGCTTCGAGGCCCTTGAGGGAAATATCCTTCTCATCCCATAGGCCGAGTCCTATGAAAGTTAGCATGATATCGCACACTAATCTGGCTTCTCAGATATATCGTTTACCATGAAGCCAGGGGATGTATCCATATATTTGTATGTATGATATAGGAATGTAATGGATCCGGATTTGGAGCGTATGGTGGAACTCTTAAACGAGATAGACGACATCCTTTGCTGCCCCCGCTGCGACCTGGCGCTGTCCAGGACGAAGGTGGTGGTCGGGTCGGGGCCGCTCGACGCCAGGATAGTTCTCATAGGCGAGGCGCCCGGGCGAAATGAGGACGAGAAGGGCGAGCCATTCGTAGGCGCGGCAGGACGCAACCTGGACGCGCTACTGGAAAAAAGCGGCATACAAAGAAGAGACGTATATATCACCAACGTGGTGAAATGCAGGCCGCCAGGGAATAGGCCTCCAAGGGCATGCGAGATAGAGGCCTGCCATCCATACCTCCAAAGGCAGCTCGAAGCCATATCGCCTAAAATCATCGTACTGATGGGCAGGACGGCCGCCGAGGCCATGCTGGAAAGAAAAGTGAACCTGGGCAAGGAACATGGCACCGTAATTGAAAAAGGCGGCATCAAATATATGATAACCTACCATCCTGCAGCAATGATCTATAATCAGTGGCTAGGCGATACCATAGCCGGGGATTTTAAAAAGGTCAGCGCTTTGCTGCTGGAGGGTTGAGCGCCTCAACCGTGACGCCGGGCTGCTGCATTTTTAACAAAACGGTTGTGACAGGGAAGGGTATCTCCACGTTTTCGGCTGCAAAGCGCTTTAGCGTCTCCCTGTATATCCTATCGGGCACTTCCCAGCTCAGCTTATAGTCTTTCACCCAGACATGCATGAGCAGGTTAATAGAGAAGTCTCCGAGGTCTTTTATGTATACCTTCGGCGCCGGGTCCTTTAGCACCCCTTCCGTATGTGCCGCTATGTCCAGCAAGATGCTCGACGCCTTCTCGACGTCAGAGCCGTAGGCTATGCCGACCTTGATGTCAAACCTCACCTTGGCGTCAGGCAACGAGTAGTTGATGATGTTCGACTTTGAGATGTCGGCGTTGGGCACTATTATGAGCCTGCTGTCCAGCGTCTTTATCCTGGTGCTCCGAATCCCTATCTCAACCACGTCGCCAACCATGCCGTCGGCGAGCTGTATGCGGTCCCCAATCTTGTACGGCCTGTCTGATAGGACGGCAAAAGCGCCGAATACGTTTGAAAGGAACTCCTGAGCGGCGAGCGCCACGGCGATGCCGCCCACGCCCAGCGTTGCAATAAGAGGCGTGATATTGACGTCGAAGAGGGCGAGCACCATGAGGGTGGCCACGATAAAGACCAGCATCCAGACCGCCTTGGCCAGGAACGGCATCAGGGCGTCGTCAAGCTCTGAATTCGTTTTCGGAGCGACGTCGTTCTTGTACCAGTTGATGACCGCAGTGGCGAGGTTGGAGACGAGGTAGGCGGCAATATAGACCAGCGCTATGGTGAGCAGCGCGACAAGGTTATCCGAGAGCACGCCGGGCAAATCGTTGAGCGTGGCAAATGCGATATAGACTCCAACGGCCATTATGAATACCTGTAGAGGGCCGTTGATGGCCTTTAATATCTCGTCGTCCAGCGTGGTTTCCGTCTTTGAGACCAGGTGTGGCGCCACGTCTTTTATGAAGTATTTGACGGCTTTTGCGAGCAAATAAGATAATATTACTATGAAAATGGCAATGATGAGGTCTGCCCATGTAGGGCTCAGGCCTGTGGCATTCGAGAGGCCCGTTTCCATCTCCTGTATGAACGTCGAGTTGCCTATGCTATTTATGATGCTCGTGCTGTTCTCGGCCATAGCGTCATATAGTTAGGCATCGCTATATTTAAATTTGGTGGGATTTAAGATGGATAGCTTAGAATGCTTTGCTGAATTTTTCGAGTAGTTCTGCGATTTCTTTTTCTCTGCCTCTGCCTCCCCACCCTATGATCCCTGTGGCGACGACTTTTCCGCCCTTTGCCTCTATGCCTTTTTTCATAATGGAGATGGCCTTGTTCCCGCCCGTCCACTTGAATGGCAATGACTTGGTCACGAAGCACGCTGCCTTTTTGCCATTTAGCCCTGGAAGCTTCCCCAGGTATGCCTGCATGGGGCGTGAAACCGAAAAGGCGTGCACGGGGGCGGCGAAAACTAAGGCCTCGTATGGGCTGATGTCAGGAAGCCTTTCGAATTTTATCTTTTCCAGGCCTCTTTCATTTTCGTCTACCGGGGCAATCCTCTCGATGCTCACCGTGTGCCCCTCTGCCCCAAGCTTCTCCTTAAGCCTTTCTGCAACCGATAGCGTATGGCCGGTCTTGGAATGAACAATAATCCCTATCTTCATAATGAGCTAATAGATAATCAGGGTATCATTAAGATTTGCGTTTAAAGTAGCCCCGGCTGGATTCAAACCGATGCCGCCGCCTCCAAAGTTTACATTCTTATACTTTCGAGCTGAAAGCCAATCTCGTTATTCTGATATACTCCTCGGCAATCCCCAGAGCTTCCACGGCTACACTGGCCTTTACGATAACGGGGCTATGGGGTCGAGAAAGCCCACGACTTTAGTCGTGGGATGAATCGACCCCTTGGCCTATACAAAAAATATTTAAGCTAAAATTATTTGTTATTATTTATGCGTAAGGTGTATAAGTTCCGGCTCTATCCAACTAAGCCACAACTCAAAAAACTGGGGCGGACGCTGGAACTATGCCGATACGTGTACAACAAGACTCTTGAGACGAGGAAGAAAGCGTGGGAAGAAGATGGAAGAACGCTTTCAAAATACAGTCTCAACAACCTGCTGCCAGAGTGGAAGAAAGAGGATCCTGAGTTAAAAGAAGTGTTCTCGCAGACATTGCAAGAGGTTCAAGAAAGAGTTGATTTGGCGTTCAAGTATTTTTTCAGGAGATTAAAAAACGGCGATAATCCCGGGTATCCGAGGTTCAAGGGAAAGGGGTGGTACGATAGCTTCTGCTACCCGCAGATGGGGTTCAAGGTGCATGATAATAGTGTATACCTCTCCAAGATTGGCGAGGTGTACATGGTTAAGCATAGAGAGATAGAAGGCGAGATAAAAAGAATTTGTGTGAGAAGAAAGAACAACAAGTGGTACGCTTGTATAACCGCAGATGTACGACCAGCTGAGATTAGTAACAGCCTTGCTGTCGGAGTAGACGTTGGATTGGAGAGCTTTGCCACGCTATCTACAGGGGAGAAGATAGCTAATCCAAGGTTTTTCAGGGAAGATGAGAAAGCATTGGCAAAGGCTCAGCGCAAGCTCTCGAAGACAGAGAAGGGCACTCCTAGAAGAGATAGAGCGATGAAGGTCGTCTCGAGAATCCATGAGAGGATAGGTAACCGTAGATACGATTTTGTACACCAGCTAAGCCGCAAGCTGGTTAATCGGTTCGGATTAATAGCCTTCGAGGATTTAAGTATAAAGAAAATGGTTAAGAACCACCGGCTAGCTAAGAGCGTATCTGATGCAGCGTGGAGAATGCTGATTAATGCTACAAGGTACAAGGCTGAGAGCGCCGGTACAAAAGTAGTATTGGTCAACCCTGCCAACACGTCAAAGATGTGCTCCAGGTGTGGACAAATCGTCGAGAAAACATTGGATGAAAGGGTGCATAGGTGTCCTTGCTGCGGACTCGTCATGGACAGGGACGAGAACGCGGCTATAAACATACTCAGACTGGGACTGCAGTCTGTCGCCTACAAGGCATAGAAGCCCACAGGCTTCAGCCGTGGGAGCAGTCACGACATAAGTTATATATATTTGTATAGACATGTCTATACATGTGAAATATTTTGGCTGATTTCCACCGTTATCCGATAAAGCTTTCGGGACATGCTGCCGAAAGATTAGGCGAGCGGTTCAAGTTATATGATGAGGATGAAATTAGGCACTATATCAAAAATGCCGAAGTCGTGGACCCGTTTGGAAAGGAGGGAAGCATTGGCATTTTACAATGCCGGTTCGGTGATCGCAAGCTCAGGTTTGTATGCAAGATAAGCGAGAAAGTATTGGTTGTGATAACCGTGGAGGAATATTAATGAGCATGACAAAGTGCCCGATTTGTGACGCTCCTCTTGTGTGGGAGGATAAGGAAATAAAAAAGGGAATATACGCAAGAGTCCAGGTCTGCAAAAAGTGCCAGGAGCACTACATCGATTTAAAAGAACATGAACGAGTGTATAGGGAATACTATAGTAAAGCATTTAAAAGCGGTAATAGCATCGCCGTAATAATACCTAAAAAGGTTGCCGATGAAGCTGGTATCCGGGTAGGCACATCGTTCAAGATTAACGTAAAAGATGGTAAAATTATAATAGAACCGGTTGCTTGACAGCGCTATAGGCTTTTAAATAGCTTATAGTCCCGACCGGATTCGAACCGGTGTCGCCGGCTCCAAAGGCCAGCAGGATTGACCACTACCCCACGGGACTCTCTACTTCGATTCGAGTTATACTGGTTTGGCTATATATAGCTTTTCAGCCTTCTGCGATGCTAAATAATTTGGGTGATTATTCTAATAGCCACGGCGGCCACATAACCTTTATTTCTATTGGTAGCATTACTCATGCTGTCTATGTTCGAAGTGATCCCTGCCATCGACCTCCGGGGAGGCAAGGTGGTACAACTGGTACAGGGCGTGCCTGGCACCGAGATGGTATCTATCGATGACTATCTGGGAGTTGCAGAAAGCTTCGTGAGCCAGGGCGCAAGGTGGCTACACATCATCGACCTGGATGGAGCGCTGGCCGGGAACCGTAAAAACGCCCACATCGTTGAAGACATAATCAAAAAATTTAACGTCAGGACGGAGGTGGGCGGCGGCATACGGGACTACGAGACGGCAAGATGCCTGCTGGGGCTGGGCGTCACGAGGGTGATATTGGGCACCGCAGCCATACGAGACCCGGAACTGGTGTCAAGGCTCTCCGCTGATTTTGGCTCAGGTGCCGTGATGGTCTCACTAGACTCTAAAAAGGGCGAGGTACTCGTGGAAGGCTGGAAGGAGTCCTCTGGAAAGAGCACCATACAGATGGGGAAGCTCTTCGAAAAGATGGGCGCCGGAAGCATACTGTACACAAACGTGGACGTCGAAGGCCTCCTAAAAGGCGTGGACGAAAGCCCGGTGAGGAGCCTGGCATCCGCCGTGAAAATCCCGGTAATCGCCTCAGGCGGGATCACGGCTCTAAGCGACGTGGTCAAGATAAAAGAGGCCGGGGCAGCGGGCGTGGTCATAGGCTCGGCGCTCTACAAGCACCACTTTACGCTGCGGGACGCCATCAGCATAATCTCCTGATAGAGTTACCGGCAATCTTCCACCTATTTTTTTATTATGGAGACGCCTCCCTGCTTTTCGCGTGGACCTCGTGTATGTACCTCTCGCCGCGCATCGCTGAAAGTATGGCAGCGATAGCGCATAGTATTGCGCCTATGTAGAACGAAAGCCTGAGAGACGGCATGAAGGCCTCCGCGAGCGTCGACGGGAACCAGGTGCTGCTCTCCAGGGCTGAGATCGTCGAAGCGGGGATGGCGCTAACTATCGAGGGCGGCAGGCCTGCCAGTATAGATGACACGGGGTTATATCCGAGGAATGCGGCGAACAGCGCTCCTGTAGGGGGTATCGAGCTTAATATGGGGGCCAGCTCTGCCGCCCCGAGGCTCGCAAGCGAGCTCGCCATTGCCGCCGGGAAAGAGTTAGTGATGCCCACGATGACGATGGTGAAAAAAATAGCCATGCTAGCGGTGTTAGCCGTGTTCATCAGGGTCGACATCATGCCCGACGCCACCCCGCGCTCATCGGGCGGCACCGAGCTCATGATGGAGGCGCTGTTAGGCGAGCCGAACATGCCGTTACCCGCTCCCATTATGAAAAGCGCCAGGGCGAACTGCCAGTACTCGAAGTCATAGGGCATCCATGCGAGTAGCAGGAATGATAATGTTACGATTAGCATGCCACCTGTGGCTATCCAGCGGGGGCCATACCTGTCAGAAAGCATGCCAGAGACAGGGGCCGCGACGATGAAGCCCACGGTGAGCGGCAGCATGTATATGCCAGCCCAGAGGGGCGTAGACTCATAGCTGTAGCCGTGAAGCGGCAGCCATATGCCCTGCAGGAGCAGGATGAGCATGAACATGACGCCGCCCCTGGCTATGGCGCTCACCAGGTTGGCTATGTTAGCGTAAGAAAAAGCCCGAATCTTGAATAGCTCAAGCCTGAACATGGGCGACTCCACGCGGCTTTCTATGACCGGGAACATGATGAGCAGCAGGAAACCTATTGCTAGAGACGCTATGACCCAGGGGCTGCTCCACCCCATAGGGTCGTTTTCATAGGGCATAAGGCCGTAGGTCACGCCTATCAATAGCAATACCAGGCCAGCCACGAACGTAATGTTTCCCAGGATATCGACCTTCGCTTTAGGAGCCCTGAATGAGACTTCCCTCAGCTTTAGGTAAGACCATATCGTGCCTACGACGGCGAATGGCACGCTGACGAGAAAGACAAGCCGCCAGTCGTATACGGCCAGGACGCCGCCGAGTATTAGCCCGATGAACTGCCCGGAAAGCACTGCCACCATGTTCAGGCCGAGCGCCTTGCCGCGCTCGCTTGGAGGGAAAGCGTCAGTCAATATGGCGGCGCTGTTGGCCATGAACATCGCCCCGCCCACCGCCTGCAGCAGCCTGAACACTATGAGCTCTATGGCCCCCTCGTCTCCGGTGCCTGGCGTTAAATATAATAAAACCGAGCCAATGGTAAATATAAGGAAGCCCAGCTTGAATATCCTGGCCCTCCCGTACATATCCGAGAGCCTACCAAACGTTAACAGCAGGGTAGCGGTGACTATGCCGTAGCCCATGAGCAGCCATAACAGGTATTGGAATGATGTCAGCGGGTTTATGCTGATGCCGTTAAAGATTGCGGGCAACGATATCAATATTATGCTGCCGTTGACCGTCCCCATCATTGTGGCTATGATCACGTTGGATAACGCTATCCACTTATACTCTACCCCATTTTTGAAAAAGCCAAAAATGCTCGTTTTTGCTTTTTCAGCCTGAGCGGGCACGTTATCGCTCATGCTATCTCCTTCATTTTTATGATCATGAATCGTCTTCCTCGATGACAGCCTCGAAAAAGCGGGTGATCTCCTGCACCTGTTCCAGCCACTTGGCCTTCAGCCGCTCTAGCGCGGCCTTGCCCTTCGGCGTAATGGTATATAGTTTCCTCCGCTCGCTTTCCTCGCTTTTTATCCAGCCCTTCGACTCAAGGCTGTCGAGTGCGGGGTATATGGAGCCGGGGCTCGGCGTCCATCGCCCATTTGTCCTGCGCTCCACCTCTTTAATGATCTCATAGCCGTAGGTGGGCTTTTCCCCTATTATCTTTAGTATCATCGCCTTGAGGATGATACGCCTCATCCCAAGGCCTATATGGTCATCCATGCTCTATGCCCCTGTATTCGCTGTCATTTTATCGGCAGGCGATATATCGATAGGCGATATACTATTTATAGCTTTTTGCCCCGCAATAAAAAATGGGTATTATGGGGCGACGAATAGCTTCTCAGCACACTTTATGGATATCCTGTATGATACGTATGCGATGATTAGAGCCATCGCAGCGCTTAAAAGCCATGCCACGTAGAGGTATATGCCGCTGATGGCAATCGATGGCAATAGCTGGCTCAGGATTGCCGGAATCCCGTACATTAGCACAGGAGATATGACGATAAGCCCGGCGATGGCGCAAAGGAGCAAGCAGGCCAGGCTCCATTCTACGCGTATCATCCTGGGCCTTGGCGCCTCACGGAAATCGGCGCCTACGATGCCGCAGGAAAGCGCAATCGCCGTGATCGTGAACACCAGTAAGATCGCTTCGATGACGCCCGTCGCGGCAAGCTGGAGGGATGGCCGGAATACGATATAGCCGACGGCGCAAAAGGCCAGAGATAGAGCTATGCAGAGGACGGCGGGGAACATGAGCTTCGCGCGGACGAAATTTTTTATCGATACTGGGGAGGCGCTCAAAAACCAGAGCCTTTCCCCCTCCATGCCCACCATCGACGTTCCAAGCGTCATCGCTAAAATGGCTGACGGGAAGACCGTAAGGTAGAGGTAAAAGAATTTATATATTACGCCCGTCCCGATTGGCCCGTTGCCTCTCGTCAATAAAGGCATCAGCGTGGCAACAATGATAACGATAGGCGCTATGAAGACGTACATCAGCTCGCTACGCCTGGTAAAGGCCTTAAAATCCTTTTTCATGATGGCCGAAACGGCCGGAGGTATGCCAAGCCTGTCCACGAGGCTCGATCCGGACTTATAATCTGAGGACAGGCGGATGGCCACGGTGTCAGAAACCCCGTATCGGGCGTTCAGCCTGGCCGCGACGATAAAAATAATAATGGTAAAGACGACCGAGCCAAGTAGAAGCGCTGCGGCCACAGGCCATAAACCCTCCCCGAAGGCATAAAGTGCGACGCCCGGCCAGACATAGGGAATGAACCATACGGCCATCTGGCCCTCCGAAATGGCGTTGAATACCACGGTCATCGAAGACTGGGTGACTGCGAAGTAAGCTGCGTATGCGGCCGTGAACACGAGGATCGTCGTAAAGAACCTTATCCAGATAGCGGACCTTCCGGCCGCCTTGAGGACTTTGCCCGCAAGGCCAGCGAGCAGAGACCTGGCCGCTTCCACGGTTACGCAGGTCATGAAGATGCACGTCACTATGCCAAACGACGTAAGGATGGCAATGGGAAGCATGCCCATAGGCACAGACACGGTTAGCACCCCTGAGCACAGGAGAAGGGCGACCCACAGGGAGCCGTTCAGCATGCTCGATAACGCTGAGGCCGCCGTGTGCTCCTCCCAGGTCACCGGGAACCAGTAGATGGGCTGAATGGCCGCGCTTGCCCCGGACCGCTGCATCTGGAACATCATAGTCAGGAATAGGGTGTATAAAACGCTTAGCGTAGGCAGGCTGATGAAGAACCCTAGAACGGCCTGCCTAAGGGCTTGCTGCACGTCTGGACCTGGCGCTGACGTATACAGAAAGCCGGCCAGTAGGCCGCCCGCCACCCCAATGGCCATGGCAAGCGCATACGTTAAAAGTGTGCCCAGTCGACTTTCAGAATACCTCCGAAAGTTTTTCTTCGTTATGAGACGGGAAGACTTAGAGTATACTCCTGTCAGCCTCAATACGCTCTTAAGGCTCACTTTATCAGGGCCTCCACGATAGGCTTAATGTCTCCGGTCCCTGTCAGCTTGAGGAAGATGTCCTCCAGCCCCGACCCTGGCATCGATGCGGCCTGCCTTAGCTCCTCCATGGTGCCCAGGGCGAGCAGCCGGCCATTATAAATAATCGCTATGCGGGTACACATTGCCTGGGCGATCTCTAGCGTATGAGTGGAAACTACAGTGGTCACGCCCTGCGATGCTAGCTTATTGAGCAGGTCCTTCATTATTTTCGCCGACTTGGGGTCGAGCCCCCTAAGCGGCTCATCTAATAATAGCAATCGCGGCCTGTGCATCAAGGCTGAAATAATCGCGGTTTTCTGTTTCATGCCGTCAGAGTATGAGCTGATAATGTCGCCTTCCCTGCCTTCGAGGTCAAAAGCCTCGATGAACTCCTTGATGCGCTGCATCTTATCTTCGGGCGTCATCCCATAGAGGTCTCCCGTTAAATCCAGGAACTCAAGCGCAGTAAGGAACTCGTAGATGCGCGGCGACTCGGGCACGTACCCGATTTGTTTTTTGATGCCGATTGGGTCCTTACTGGCGTCTATACCCAGTATGTTAACGCTGCCTCGGGTAGGCTTGACAAGCCCCATCATCATTTTTATCGTCGTCGACTTGCCTGAGCCGTTAGGCCCTAGTAGCCCCAGTATTTCTCCATGTCTGACCTCCAGGTCGAGCCCCTCTACTGCGACCATGTCGCCGTATTCCTTCCTTACGCCGCTCAATTTTATAGCCGGAACGCCGTCGATTACCATAAAAATCTTCAATTGTAATAATCACATGCCAATATTTATGTCTTCCAGTGTAGAAGAAAAATGCCCTTACTAAGAGAAGGCATGCCAGGCAAACATTTATTTACGTTAGGGTAAGGATTAAGTTTGATATCATGAGGACATCCAGCGTAAGCAGGCAAACCAGAGAAACTAGCATATCCGTCGAGCTGAACCTGGACGGGAGCGGCAATTCGAAGATTAGCACGGGCATAGGCTTTTTTGACCACATGCTGGCCTCATTTGCCAGGCATGGGCTTTTCGATTTAACGATAAAAGCATCGGGGGACCTGCACGTCGACGACCACCACCTCGTTGAAGACGTGGGCATCGTGCTGGGAGAAGCCTTCAATAAAGCGCTCGGTGATAAGTCGAAGATCGAGCGGTTCGGGCACGCCCTGATACCCATGGACGAGGCCCTTTCAGTCATTGCGGTCGATATAAGCGGCAGGGGCTACTCGATATTCAAGGCAGACTTCACCTGCGAGAAGATAGGCGATTACTCGACGCGGATGACCAGGCATTTCGTGGACTCGTTCGCCAGGGCAGCGGGCATCAACGTTAACGTTAAAATCGAGGGAGAAGACGACCACCACATGGTCGAATCCATGTTCAAGGCGCTTGGGGTAGCCCTGTGGATGGCCACCCGAAAGAACGAAAAACGGGGGGTCCCAAGTACTAAAGGAATGCTCTAAACGGGCCGCCACCTGGGCAAAGCTGGCGCTCGTCCTCGTGATGGTGCTGTGGGGCGGCTCCTTCATCGCCTCCAAAGTAGGGCTGCAGGACATGTACCCCGTGGAGCTTGCCACCATAAGGTTTGCCATAGCCGCGCCATTACTACTGGTTATAACTCTGGCCCTCGAAGGCCGAAAGGCTCTTAGAATAGCAAGAAAAGACATGCCGGTACTAGTCGTAATGGCGCTCACCGGCGTAACCCTTCAATATATAGTACAATTCGTGGCAATGACCTATACTTCGGTCACGAACACGGCGCTTCTAATAAACATGGGGACGTTTTTTGTGATCATACCTTCGGCGCTATTCCTCAAGGAGAAGCTCACCGCAGATAACTATCTTGGCGTCATCGTGGCATTCCTGGGGGCGGCCCTGGTGGCTACAAGGGGCAGCCTCGCGTTCACCCCAAACCTCATAGGCGACGGCCTGGTGCTCGCATGTGCCATCATGTGGGCCGTATACATTCTCGTCGGCAACCGGCTGGCCGGAAAATATTCGGTGCTCTCACAGCTAAACTTCATATTCCTGGTCGGCCTTATAGGGCTTATACCGGCCTACCTCGTAACGCCTCACCATGCCCTGGCAGGCTTATCGACGGTTACCTGGGCATCCATTATATACCTCTCTCTGGTCTGTTCCATCATAGCCTATTTCATCTTCAACGACTCTATAATCAAGCTGGGGCCTTCAAAGACAGCTATCTACCAGTACCTTGAGCCGTTTTTTGCCATACTATTCGCAATCCTGCTGCTGGGCGAGCCTCTCACCATCCTCATTGCTTTAGGGGCCCTCCTCATCATAGCAGGCGTGGCGATGGCAGATAATAACCTCAAGCTCATCGGACACATTAAAGGCTTAAGCCTAGGTGCGGCAGACCAGGGGCGCCACTAGGTGGAAAATTTTAATGCATATGGGAGCGTTAGGCTAGTCTATGCCCGGCGGAGAAAGACGGCGAAGCCACGTCCCACTTATGCTGGCCCTATTCGCCATCAACGTCTTCTGGGGAGGCTCATTCGTGGCAAACGCTATAGCCCTCCGCAGCATTGGGCCCATAGAAATCGCCTCGCTTCGCTTCTTTTTAGCCGCTCCCCTCCTTCTGGTCATCGCATATCTCTGGAAAGGCAAAAGTATCCTCATAATCGATAAGAAAGACCTGGGCACCTTGTTCATCATGGCACTGACCGGCGTAACCATCCAATACATAATACAGGTCTCGGCGCAGGACTATACGACCGCCACTAACGCCTCCCTCCTCATAAACACCTCAGTATTCTTCATAATCTTCCTCAGCGCCGCTTTCCTGAAGGAGCGGCTTACCGCCTGGAGGATTATAGGCCCGTTGATAGGCTTCGCCGGCGTGGCCCTTCTTGTCTCTAAAGGCACGCTGTCTTTCGACGTTGGCGGCGGCACTACGGGAGACCTGCTAATCCTGGCATCCGCATTCCTGTGGGCTGTATATTCCATTTATAGTAAAAGGCTCGCCTCAAGATACCATACGCTGACTATCCTTAATTATGTCTTCATAATAGGCGCCATAGGCCTCATACCGTTTTATCTCTTGACGCCTCATGCGCCCCTCACAAATTTACCTTTAGATGCGGCGGCATCTATCCTGTTTTTAGCCCTCTTCTGCTCCATCATCGCATACCTGGTATATAACATGGCCCTAGAAAAGATGGATGCTTCGAGCGTGGCCCTTTATATATACTTCGTGCCCCTCTCCACCATCGTCCTCGCCTGGCTCATCCTGGGGGAGTCCATGACCATTGCATCCATAGGCGGAGGGCTCATGGTGCTCCTCGGCATGTACCTTGCGGAAATAGAAGGCTCTTAGTTTAAGTAAACTTAGAGCTTTAATAATTCGTGTATGATGCCCTTATTGTATGGCACGTCGGGCTTAGCTATCTTCGCGCCATTCACCTCGACGCCATCGCGACATGATATCGTGAGGTAGCGTCCGCTGGCTGCCTTAATTACCTGCAGGCGGCGCAGGCTCTCCAGCGGGTATCTGCCAGGGACTATGAAGTCACGCAGCATCTCGTCCAGCTTTGCCGCGCTCATCAGCAGGCCTATCGTACTGGCGTTAAAGGCGTCGTCCGGCGGCGCGAACACGGTATAAGGGCCCTTAGTTTCCAGCATGTCGCCAACGCTGGAGAGATGGAGTGCCCTGGCAAAGTTATTGAACCCGCCCTCTAATGATAATACTTCGCAGGCGGTCATCTCGTTCAGCAGCCACGCTCTACCATGCTCGCTCAAGGCCTCAACTCAACGATTTAAATAGACTTCCAGGATATTAACTTTTCATGCTAGCTGGGAAGCCAATTCGCCCCTCCATTTGGCTGCATGCCCCCCATGCGGCCGCCTGGCTTTCCCCGCTTATTGTACAATCCCCTCTATTTTCGATTGCACGCCCCAATTGGCTTCCCTTTATAGCATTTGATACCTATTTTAGCTTTTGCTCGTTAAGAAATTGTTGTTCCATTATATAATAAATATTTCGATTTGGAGTGTAAATATATCCATAAATAAGCATTTTTTCGATATTTTTTCTACAATTGAGCGATCATGGGAACAATTTGTTCCAATTTATTCGTATAAAATGCGAATTGCGATTGAACCTGCATATATGGCAAATATTTTTCCTTTCAAAATTGTAGTGCAGGGGAAGGGATTTGAACCCTCGAACACCTACGTGACAGGACCCTGAATCCTGCGCCTTTGACCAGACTTGGCAACCCCTGCGTATATAAAAACCCAGTAAATGCGGTCATTTATAGGCGGTGCATACTATTTAAACTTTTTTAGATACGAGCCGGCGATTAAACTTTCATTTTCTGACGCGCCAGAACACTATTGCGACTAATAGGATGGAGGCAAGGTTCAACACGGCCAGCAAGGCGTAAATAATCCCATCGCCAGCAGCATTATTGCTAGCTGAAAAGTCATGGCTTACAAGTTTTTCCATCCCAAGCGTAATGTTATATAGCCTCACCTCGTTCTTCGCGAGCGTAATGTTGCTATCGAATGGCTGATACCCACTAAGGCCTTCTACGTGCACGGTAAAGGACCCATATGTCAAATTCACGTCGTAATAGCCAAACTTATCTGTCACTGCCCTGTACACCTTGCCAAACGAGCCCGAGCCATTACTCATGGAGGTAAACAGGATGGTCTGGCCCTCAATGGGCTCTCCATCCTGGCCAGCCACATAACCATAGACTCGCTGGGCTGTCTCTTGCCTGTCTCTCGCTGCCAGCTCGGCTTTCAGGTTGGCCATCATGCCCGCGTTTATCTCATCAGGAGTGCAGCCAATCTGGCTTAAAAACGCCTTATCGAGGTCAGTGTTAGCCGCAAAATTCTGCAGGATCTGCTTCACGCTCTCTCTTCCATACTTCTCGACTATATACTTAATTAGCATGCCGGACTGCGCCCTTGCCATGCTCAGGTCTTTATCGCCCAAAACTGGGTCGATAGGATGCTTAAGGGCATCCTCCATCTGGGATATCGTTAAAAGCCTATCGTTCCTGGCTGCCCCCTCCAGCATGGCCATTGAGTCATTGGAAAGGCCGCCCGATACATATATGGCCATGCCTTCGGAGAGCCATTCTGGCAGGGCATATCCATTATTGATTAGCCTGGTGCGCATCACGATATGGGTGAGCTCATGCTTTAAAGCATCTGTAATGTTCTCTATCCGGTCAGGCATTTCTATCACTATCGTGCCCTGCTCGCCATATCCCCAATTGCTGGAATCCTCGTCTTCTGGTATGTTGCGGGAGTCAGGTAGGTTCAGGGTGATGATTCTGACGTACTGGTCGTGGTCTGATGCCAGTATGATGTTGACCCTGTAATCGTAGGGGCCGAAGAATGCCGCTACCGCATCGTATGCGGCGTCGGCGCTAATGACAACGCTGCCTATATCAGAGACCATCGTCGAGTCATAGTATACATTAAAGTGAGGGTCATCCTTGTTTAAGTAAAAATCGCAGGGCGGTCTTGGCACGAATTCCGTGGAAGCTGCGGCGCCGACCACGGGAAAAAGCGCCGTGATCACGACGATAAGCGTCATCGTTATACAGCAAAGCCTGCCGGTTAACGACATCATGTCATCTCCTCGCCATCTCACGTTATGATGCTTTTAAGCTCACAGTATGCGTCTATGGTCTCGAGGCCGTTCTCCCGGCCGATGCCGCTCTCCTTGACGCCGCCAAATGGCATCTCAGGGGGCAGCTTGACGTGCTGGTTGACCCAGGTGACGCCCGACTCCAGCCTTTCGCAGGCTACCCGAATTTTTTCGATGTCATTGGTCCAGATGGATGAGCCGAGCCCGAACTTTGAGCCGTTGGCCAGCTCTATTGCCTCGTCCAGGCCTTTAACCGTGATTATGGGGAGCACGGGGCCGAACACCTCCTCCTTGAGCAGGGCCGAATCAGGCGCCACGTCGGTCACGAGGGTGGGCATGTAAAAATAGCCGTTTTTATATGTTTCGCCCTCAGGCACCTTTCCGCCTGCTATGACAGTTCCCTCCTCCTTTTCTTTAACCCGGTCGACAAGCGTTTTTATTTGCTCCCATTGCGCCCTGTTGTTTAGCGGCCCCATGTCGACGCCCTCCTCCATGCCGTTGCCCACTTTAAGGCGCTCAACACGGCCTCTCAGCTTTCGCACGAACTCATCGGCTATCGATTCGAACACGTAAAGCCTTTTCACGGCCGTACACGTCTGCCCACAATTGTAGAACCGCCCGTGAACCGCACCCTCTACGGCCTTTTTTATGTCCGCATCGTCGCACACGATCATGGGGTCGCTACCTCCCAGCTCCAGCGTGACACGCTTCATAGAGCTAGAAGCTGCCTGAAGCACCCGTCTACCCGTCTCGATGGAGCCCGTGAAAGATAGCTTTTTGATGAGCGGGTTGCGCACTATCTCCTCTCCCACGCTCGCCCCGTTGCCGGTTACCACGTTGAGCACGCCCTTAGGAAGCCCTGAAGCATTCAGGATAGAGGCCAGGGACAGGTTCGTCAGCGGCGTTGTCGTCGCAGGCTTAAGGACAAGAGTATTCCCGGTCACGAGGGCAGGGCCGACCTTCCAGCCCATGATTATCGCGGGCACGTTCCAGGGGATTATTGCCCCGCAGACGCCGATGGGACGCCTCAAGATTATGCCATGCCTCCCATTTGCGAGCGAGACGGCCCTGCCCTCGAGGGCGGCTGATATACCCGAGTAATACTCTAATATGTTCGCGAAGCCCTGTATCTCGTCCCGCGCCTCCTTGAGCGGCTTGCCCTGCTCCATGGTGAGCGTAACGGCCAGCTCGTGTTGTTTTTCCCTTACGCGCTGCGCCGCCCTGAACAGGATTTTTCCCCTCTCCCGTGCTGTGAGTTCAGACCACTTTTTAAAGGCCTCATGAGCGCTGTCGGCCGCGCGCTTCACGTCTTCTGCGCTGCCCAGTGGTGCCGTGTCAACCAGCCTGCCGTTCGCCGGGTTCTTTACCTCGTACGTCTCCTCCGAGCACGAGCCCGTCCATTCGCCGTCTATGAGCATCATCATAGTTATGCACCAATCTTAAAATACTCTAGGATGTTAGGCCTCATATAAACGCTCATGTAGTTAACTCACAGCCATCCTCGGTGACAATCATGGTATGCTCAGCCTGAGACACCAGGCCATGCTCATGCTCCACAAGTACGGGGTAGCCGTGGATGATGCCCTGCCTCATCAGAGAGGCCAGAGACCTATCTATATACTTAACATCGCCAAGCCAACGCCTGGCGAAAGGCAGCCCATTATACTGCTCGATAGCCTTTAAAGCCTCGCGCTCGCTTGGCATACGAACGGGCTTCACCTTAATGGTGCTAAATATCTCGACCACCGGGCCCTCGACGACAATGCCTATGCCGTTAGTGGCGAAAGGCTCAATGGCGATGACCTGGCCAGCTTCCAGGATGATGCCCTGCCCGATACGCTTGTTAGGTATGGCGGGCTCCGCGTGCTGCACGTACCGCTCAAGCCCATGGCCGGTAAGGTTATAGACGGGCTTAAGCCCGAAGCCCTCGATGGTCTCCTCTATCGTGGCGCCAATCTGCCCTGTGTTCACGCCAGGCCTGACCAGCTTGATGGCCTCTTCCAGCGCCTTCCTGGAGGCTTTTACCAGATCGGGGTTTCCGGAGAGGTCCACGGTGACCGCCGTATCCGCTATGTATCCATCCACGTGGACGCCGATGTCCAGCTTAACCATGTCGTCGCCAAACTCCCGCTCGTCGCCTATGCCCGGCGTGTCATGTGCTGCCTCGTCGTTGAGCGAGATGTTCACGGGAAAGGCGGGCTTTCCGCCCTTTGCGACTATATCGGCCTCGATGGCGTTCGCCACGTCGAGAAGCCGCGCCCCTTTCTTAACCATCGGTATGGCGTTCTCTCTCACCTGTTTGAGGATGGCGCCAGCCTTCCTATACTTATCCAAAACTTCTGCGTCCATCATATCACCAGCTTTTTCGGGAATTTCGTGAGGTTGACGTTGCCATCCTCGGTGACGACAACCATATCCTCAATACGCACCCCGCCGACGCCTGGCCTATATAGCCCCGGCTCCACTGTGACCACCTGCCCTGGCTTAAGAGGCTCGATCCCGGCCTCCCCTACCGAGGGGTGCTCATGTATCTCAAGGCCCACCCCGTGGCCCGTCGAGTGGATGAAGCCGTCCACGGACTTAGTCCTAATCGTGCCATAGCCTTGTTTCTCGAAGTAATCGCACACGAGGTCGTTAACCTGCTTTCCGGTGATGCCGGCCCTTATGGCGTTTAGCGCCAGGTTTTGCGCTTCCAGCACGGCATCGTACATCTTCCGGATGTCGGGCGAAGGCGTTCCCTTTACCACCGTCCTCGTCATGTCAGCGAAATACCTGTCCTTCTTGCCATACGGGAAAATGTCGATGACGATTGGCTCGTTTTCCTTGATGGCGCCCTCGCCTGCGAAGTGTGGGTCCGCCGAACGGGGGCCCGACGCCACAATAGTGTCATTCGCGTCATAACCATTACTTATGAACTCCATCTCTATCTCACGCTGCAAGAATTCGGACGTAAGCTGCCTTCCTCCGTAATAAAGCGTACCATTCCTGGCCTTTGACTTTTTTATTATGCCGAGCGCCCGTGCCATGGCCTTTTCGTTGACAGCCTGCGCTTTTTTAATCTTCTCGATCTCGTCGGGCGATTTCACCGAGCGGGCCTCCTCGAATAGCTTCGAGGCAGGTACGACCTCCACGCCCCGTGCTCTCAGCATGTCGCCCATCAGCAAGGGAAAATCCTTTGGCACCCTGACCGTTTTGACTTTTAAGGAAGACAGCATGGCTGCCAGCGTATCCGCCAGCGCAACGTCAGGGTCCTTAACTGTCCTCAGCTTTTCGGTATAGCCATACTCCTCGAGCGAGTGTACCTGCTTGACTCTCGACTCATTTTTCGCCCTCTCGTACTCCATCTGGCTGACCAGGATGCGCTCTTCATCATCCTTACAAATATATACGAACCTGTCGGGCGCCAGAAAGCCCGTCTTATAGTACATATCAGCATTATGGTAGCTCTCGCCCAAGAGCAAAATGGGGGGCGAACAGTCTCGCATCGTTGTCATAATATCATTTAATAGAAGCGGCCCTCCTTGCTTAAAAATTTATGCCGGGCTCACTTACCGTCCTCTACAGGGCCTTCAGGAGGCCTGTTCAGCCTGATCAGGTTCTCCTTACCCTTTTTGATTTTGACGATCATCCCCTTATCCTTTAGCCCGGAGAGCACCATGCTGAGCTTTGACTTGGAAAAGCTCGTCTTCCGTACGAGGTCAGACTGGAACATCTGGCCCCCCGCTTCCTCGAGATATTTTATTATTTTTTCTTCGTCTGACATGTAGCGGCCTTCGTCCAGGGCGGGGGAGGGCGTAACGGAGCCAGAATCCGGCATGGGCATGTCACCATCAGCATAAGTTTCCTCTGGCGTCCGTGAGCGACGCCTCCTGAAGAGGGCGTAGGCGGCTGCGAAGCCTAAGGCGGCGGATATGAGCGACACGGGCACGAGCGCCCACCACTCGACGCTAAAGGCCGGCGCCTGCATCCTTTCCATGATTATGGCCGGCTCGCCCGAGGAGAACAGCCTTGCCTCTGTGCCGTTGGCCGACCGCCCCATCCACTTCACCTGGGGCTGATATGAATCCCTCATCTCATCGCAGGCCGGAGATACGCTCTTAATGGTATATCCCGCGGGCAAGATGAAGGTTATTGAGTCATCATTGTTGAGCAGGAAGCCATCAACGAATGCGTCCCCCACCTCAAGCGAGCCGCCTGCTGCCATGGCGAAGCCGGTCCAGGTGAACTCGTACCTGACCACGCCGTAGGTGATGGAGGCGTTATCCGATAAGGCGTATGGCTGCGCCTTCTCGACCGTGACGTTTACGTCCTTTATGGACATGGGCCTGTCAACCGCCGCGCTTATCCTGGCCACGTAATCCTTCATCCGCCCCTCGAACTCCGCCTTATACCTCTCGATGTTCTGGCTGGCGGTGGCGTCCCAGCCGGCGACTTCGCCGGGCGTGTCCAGCGGGATGAGCTTCTCCGTCGTCCACCTGGAGTCCCCGCCAGGCAGGACTTCAACCTTGATGACAGTTGAGGAGGCCGCCGTCAGGGGAGCGGCCATATAAACTATACAAAGGCTCGCAAGCAGTATGAGCGCCAATTTTATAGAGATGCGGTTCATCTATATCCAGGCCTGGCCTTTTTACTAACAGTTTATGTATTGATTGATATATTCTTTATCGTCCGGCGGGCATGGAAAAATAGAATATGTCTTCATGCATAAGGTGCATCGGCATGGATAGTACGATGGCTGCTTGCCGGGAGCTGGTCGACCTCATCCTGTCGGGCGACGTGTCCACGCAGGATGAGCTAAATAAGGCGAAGAAGATGGTTAGCGCAGCGTATCATCTTTCTAAGCTGCCCCGTAACTCGGACATTTTAAGCGCCGCTGGAGATGACCGGGATGCGGTATTGGATTTGCTTCAGAAGCGTCCTATTCGGACGATTTCCGGGGTGGCGGTCATCGCGGTCATGACGTCTCCGTATAGATGCCCGCATGGCAGGTGCGTCCCCTGCCCGGGAGGCGTGGACTCCATTTTTAATTCGCCGCAGAGCTACACGGGAGCCGAGCCGGCCGCCCTCAGGGCAATACAGGAGAACTACGACCCCTACAGGCAGGTCACCGCACGGCTGAGCCAGCTAAAGCAAATCGGCCACAAGCTTGACAAGGCCGAGCTGATCATCATGGGGGGCACCATCACGGCCAGGCCGCTTGACTACCAGCAGTGGTTCGTGAAGCGGTGCCTGGACGCCATGAACGATTTTGGCAGAGAGCCGCTTCATACAAAGTACCTGGAGGACGCCCAGAGGGCGAACGAGACGGCTGCCGTCAGAAACGTGGCCATGACCTTCGAGACACGGCCGGACTGGTGTAAGGAGCGCCATATTGACCGCATGCTGGACATGGGCGTGACGAAAGTCGAGCTGGGCGTGCAGAGCACCTATGACTTCATATTAAAAAGGATCGAGCGAGGGCACACGGTGGCGGACAGCGTGGAGGCCAACCGGGCGCTGCGCGACTCGGCCATTAAGGTAGGATTTCACATGATGCCGGGGCTGCCCGGGTCGAACATGGAGAGGGACCTGCGCATGTTCGAGGCGCTCTTTAATGACAGCCGGTTCTGTCCTGATTATTTGAAGATTTATCCGACGCTCGTCACAAAGGGCACGAGGCTCTATGATATGTGGGAGAGGGGAGAGTACGTGCCATATTCCAGCGAGGAGGCGGCCAGGCTGCTTGCGGACATAAAGGAGCGCCTGCCCGCCTGGGTGAGGCTGCAGCGCATACAGAGGGACATACCCGCAAAGCACATCGTGGCCGGCGTGTTGAAGAGCAACGTGCGCCAGATGGCATATGATATTATGCAAGCGGAGGGGAAGCGGTGCCGGTGCATAAGGTGTCGCGAGGTCGGCCATAAAATGCTTAAAGGGTTGAGGGCGGACCCGGATGCGGTCAGGCTTGGGGTGGAGAAGTATGAGGCGTGCGGCGGCGTGGAGCACTTCATATTCTTCGAGGAGTTTAATATAGATGCCCTAATCGGCTTTATAAGGTTAAGGTTCCCGTGCCGCCCCCATCGTCCTGAGCTTGAGGATGCCGCTCTCATCCGCGAGCTTCATGTCTACGGCCGGATGGTGCCCATAGGCGAGAAGGGCAAGGACTGGCAGCACAGGGGCTATGGCGCAGAGCTTTTGGAGCGTGCCGCCAGCATTGCCAGAGAGGCCGGATACGGCAAGCTGGCGGTCATGAGCGGCGTAGGGGCGCGGCCTTACTATGAAAGGCTGGGCTTCGGGCGTGACGGGCCATACATGTCCAGGCGGCTCCGGCCCTGATGAAAATAATATAATACATTATATGGCAAATATTAAATATTTTTAATATAATTTATCTAAATATGAAGCTTTTGCCTGCCGCCCATCTTATAAAGGCTCCAAAAAAACCTGAGACAGAGGTCAATGCGGTGACGGTGGCCACGCTATCGCTCCTGGCCATCGCCGTGGTTTTCATCGTGGGCGAGGCCTACATGTCCAGGGCGGCTCTGACTGTAGATGAGCGAAGCGCCCTGCTTGTGGCTTTTCTTGTTTGCGATGTCATCGCCTTCACCTTATCCCTGCTGGCGAGCGTTTTTCTTTCGTACCTTTCATCTGCAAGAT
The DNA here is from genome assembly GCF_000251105.1 of Methanocella conradii HZ254. Classification (GTDB taxonomy): domain Archaea; phylum Halobacteriota; class Methanocellia; order Methanocellales; family Methanocellaceae; genus Methanocella; species Methanocella conradii. The sequence continues at coordinate 1,998,348 of NC_017034.1, forward strand.
ATGGTAGCCACGCCGCCAGCCTGATAAATTCTCCACCTTTTATCATCTATACCGCTCTCATGCTCCTGCCCATCATATTCTTAGCTTCAGATATAGCTTTTAAGCCCATGGCCTTCGAGGGAGTGGAGGCAGAGGCGGCGCTTGCATTATCGCTGATGGGCATCGCAGCCCTGGTGCCATACTCGATAAGCGTCCTTGAGCACGTCAAGCCCTACGGCGTCCTGGCCTCCATGCTGGAGGAGGCCAAAAAGGAGTTCGAGGCCGCTGGCAGGGATGGGCCGGTGGAGCCAGTTGCATTCCAAAAGCCGGTGCTCAGGGGCTCGGGCATGAGCATGGCCGTGCTGCTCGACAGGCTCTGCAGGTCAGGAGACGGCGAGCCGGTGCTCAAAGCGCTCGATGGCATGAAGGATATGGCGCTATCAAAAGGCCAACAAAAAAGCTGCGGGTCAATAGCCCTATCATCTTCCTTGGCCTCGCTTATCGCCGAGACAGCGTGCATAGCGGCAAAGCACGGCAATAGCGAGATCGTCCATCACGCCATAGACGGGCTAAGGGATGTCGCGATAGCTTCAACTCACCAGGGAGTGGCTTCGCTCGCATTCCGCTTGATGGACTATACATTTAATTCATGTGCCTCGGCCATGGACGAGAAGGCGGCCAGCAGGCTGAGGGCGAGGATGATGGAGGACTATGCCATGCTATACGACCGCACGGGCCGCCGCGAGGCGCTGGAAAGGGCCGCGGAGATTGCGGAGAAAGCCGTAGGCTTCCGCACGCTCTCCAGCGGGGAGTACGGCGATACGCTATATGTCGCTGGCGGCGTGTACAGGAGGCTCGCGGAGGCCTACGATTCCGAGGAGCATGCCACCAAGGCGCTCACGTTGTTGTACGAGGCCCTCGCGGCACGCAGCGCCGAGGCGAGCCCGATGGACCACGCCTGCATCAAGGGGGAGATAGGCAGGGCGTACATGGCCCTCGCAAAGGTAAAGAACCCTGTCAAGAGCTACCGAAGCGCGGCCTCGGCCTTCGAGGAGGCGGGCAAGATGCTCAACACGACCTCCTGGGACTCCGCAGCTTATCGTGGCAGGGCGGCCCAGGCCTATGCGTTCCTCGCAGACGAGTATTGCCGTGGCAGGCGTTATGACGAGGCGATACAGGCGGCGCGCGGCGCCCTTGCGCTATACCCCGAAGCCGTCAAGTTCTTCGAGAGGCGCTCGCCAGAGGACTACGTGGAAACCCTGTCAGGCATGGGCTTCGCTCACACTATCGTGAGCGAGGTCTACCTGAAGTCCAGGATGTTTGACCTGTCTTTAAAGCACGCTAGCCACGCCCTCGACGCTTACTCGAGGGCTGCGAAAGCTATGGACGCCAGAGAGCTGCCCGAGCGCTACGCCTTCATTAAGACCTGTATGGGCTTAACTCAAGTCGCCGTGGCTGAGATACACTTCAGGGAGAAGCGCTATGAAAGCGCGATAAGCGCGTGTGACAGCGCCATCGCGGCCTATAATGAGGCTATCCGCATCTACGACGATAAGGGCAAGGAAAAGCCCGCGGCGGCCGCCAGGAAGCACCTCAAGAAGGCCAACGGCCTCTTCAACACGATGATGCGCATTGGCGTGGCGGACCGTAAGCCATCGGCCCCCATGATAGAACAATAAGCCACCGGACCATCGGGAAAAACGATAAATATCTCTCGGCATCATAGTATCCTTAAGCTGGAAGTCGTGTTGAGCATGTCCATTCTTATCGCTTTGGCAGGGAAGCCGAACTGCGGAAAATCCACGTTCTTCAAGGCCGCTACTCTAGCGGACGTCGAGATAGCGAACTACCCGTTTACGACCATTAAGCCTAACCTGGGCGTTTCTTATGTGAGGGCTAAGTGCCCGTGTAAGGAGCTTCACCTTGCCTGTAAAAAATGCGTCAATGGGGAGCGCTTTATCGCCGTAGAGCTCTTAGACGTGGCCGGGCTGGTGCCCGAGGCCCATAAGGGTAAAGGCCTTGGTAACGCTTTTCTGGATGACATGAGGCAGGCGCAGGCGATAATTCATGTTATAGATGCCAGCGGCGGCACCGATATCGAGGGAAACGTCGTGCCCATCGGCTCCCATGCTCCACTTGACGATATCAAGTTCTTAGAGAATGAGATCACCATGTGGATGTACGGGATTTTGAATAAGAACTGGATAAAGCTCTCGAGGAAGGCGTCAGCTTCTGGAGAGAAGGTAGAGGACGTCATTGCCGAGCAGCTTGCCGGGCTGGGCGTAGACGCCGTCATGGCGAAGCAGGCGCTACTCGAGACGGGGCTGGCGGACAGGCACATCTCGAGCTGGACGGAGGCCGAGATGATCGAGCTTTCCGACTATTTGAGGCGCATCAGCAAGCCGCTGGTGATAGCGGCCAATAAGGCCGACATCGCCCCGCCCGAAAACCTGGAGAAGCTGAAGGGCCTTGAAAAGGAGGGATATCGTGTTATTCCATGTAGCGCCGGCATTGAGCTCGCCCTGAGGAACGCTGCGAGCCATGGCTATATCGACTATTTGCCAGGCGATGAAGGCTTTACCATCAAGAACCCTGAGAAGCTGACCCCACAGCAAAAGGCGGCGCTCGATAAGATGGCGGCATTCCTTAAGAGGAATGGCGGCACGGGCATCCAAAAATGCATCAACGAGGTCGTTTTTGGGCTGCTCAACTACATCGTCGTCTACCCTGTGGAGGACGAGGGCAAGTTCACGGACAAGAGCGGCAATGTGCTGCCCGACGCCTTCCTCGTCAAGAAGGGGTCGACCGCAAGGGATCTGGCATACAAAGTACACACGCAGATTGGCGAGTCATTCCTGTTCGGGGTAAACGCCCGCACCAAGATGAGGCTCGGCGAAAAGCACGAGCTCCAGAATAACGACATCGTCAAGATCGCGTCAACGAGATGACCAACATATTTATTTAATCGGGGCGGCATAAAGTAAGGTAACATAAGTGATGCTTATGCATGGCAACGTGAAGGTAGTATTAGTGGCCATCCTCCTTTCAGCGATGGTGCTGGGATGTGCCTCGCCGACGGAAAAGGCGGTGACGGCTGGCGACCTCGTATATGTCGATTACACCCTTAGGGATACGGCCGGAAAGGTGGTCGAGACCACGAACTCGACTGTCGCAAAAGAAAACGGCATATACAATGTCGCGAACCCGTATGTGCCATACTCTTTCATAGTGGGCTCAAACAGCCACCCAATTAAGGTGTTCGACGACGTCGTCAAGGGGATGAAGGTAAACGAGACGAAGGCGAACATCACGATAACGCCCGATAAGGCGTATGGGGACTATGACGCCTCAAAGGTAGTGACGGCGCCCCTGGAAACGGTCACGGGCAACGCCACGAACTTCAGCGTGTTCGTGAATGAGACTATCAGGTATAACGATGAGCTCGTCTACGTGGCGGCTGTTGGCCCTAATAACACCACGGCTAAAGTCGTGCGGTTAAGCAAAATATCGCCTTTCCAGCCGTACACCATAAAAATAAATGAAAATGATACGGCTGTGCTGGACTACAACCACCCGCTGGCGGGCAAGACGCTCGTCTTAGACGTAACCGTTGTGGCGTTAAACCAGAGCCCTTCGGCTACTTAAGCGAGCGAGGCGATCATTCCTCGATGAGGAAAGCCCTCGCGGGAGCGCCGTCCCCATCCTTTATTTTTAAGGGCAGGCACGCCAGCGTATACCTGCCCGGCCTTATCTTCCTCAGGTCCAGCCCTTCTATGACGGTGATGCCCGCGCCAAGCAGTATTTTATGTACCGCATCGCCGCCATCGAAGCGGCCTATCGATAAGTAGTCTATACCGATGGTTTTAATTTTCTTCTCGACGAGGAGCAGGGCTGCGCCCTCGTCGAGATATGCGTAATCCTTCCTGAACTCTCCGCTTTCCCAGAGTGCCGAGTTTTTCGTCTTTAGTAGAATGATGTCGGCGTCAACGCCCTTAAGGCAATCTGCAGTAACGGAGTCCACGTCTGGCAACTCGATCACGCAGGCGGGGCCGTACAGGTGGTCAAGCGGTATCCTATCCACCGTATAGCCGCCCTCGATGAAGTGGACGGGCGGGTCCACGTGCGTCCCCACATGGGTACCCGTACGCATCAAGGATACATTAAAGGCGCCTGCGGGCATACTCACGACTCGCCTGATGTCCGGGGGAGGGTCGCCGGGAAAGACGGGCATACCATTATAAATGCTCACAGAAACGTCGTGGATTTTCATCATAAGCCTTTAAAGCCTTTCCCGGCTAAAAAAGTATTGACCTGTTTGCGCGTCGGATAGGTAGACCACCCTATGCCGCCTATCTTGAGGGCGGCGGTTGCGCTGCCGATGATGGCGCACTCCCTCAGAGGCCTGCCACTGATATAAGAGCATATGAAGCCCGCGTCAAAGTTATCTCCCGCGCCGGTGGTGTCAACCACCTTCACCTGAAATGCGGGCACGTACTCAATCCTTTCACGGTCGGCCACCCAGCATCCGTCCTTCCCCATCTTGATGGCGACGACCTTAACCCCCATGTCCAGCAGTATCTCCGCGGCCTTTTCAGGTCCCACATCAGGCCCCAGCCCCAGTATGCTCCTCGCCTCATCCAGGTTCGGAAGGAACACGTCTACCCGCGGGAGTATCCTGAAGAGCGGCTCCACAGTCTCGGGAATGAACCCCCTGGGGTCCCAGCCAGTATCAAATGACACCTTCACGCCCGCCGCATGCAACAAATCGATGAGCTTAACATAGCCATCCCGCAGCGCGTCCATCAAAAAGTACGACGGTAGATGCACCATGTCAGCGCTAATCTTCGAAACATCTATGTCATCTAGGCAAAAAGTCGCATTCTCCCCTCGAAACGTTATGAAAGAACGCTCGATGCCCTGGACGATGGCCACCGTGACGCCCGTCTTCTGCTCCGTCATCCGCACGTTTTTAGTATCCACCCCGTTATCTTCAAGCTCGATGAGCACGTATCTGCCGAAAACGTCGTCCCCAACCTTGCCGAATAGCTGGACCTCCATCCCGAGCCGCGCACATGAGAGAGAGAAATTGGCGGAACAGCCTCCCCCATGGGTCTGGAAATCCCTTGTGATCACCTGCTTCCCCATCTCGGGCATCCTGTCTATCCGTGCGATGAGGTCGACGTTGACGTCCCCTACGGTGGCTATTCTCGGCATTTCCACGCCCCTAAACGTATTTACGGGAATAGGTATATCTACCTGTCCAGCTTATGCGGCGGGCAGCGTTACGATGAACCGCGTGCCCTGCTTACGGTCCCCCGGCACGCGGTCCTCCACGGTTATGTTGCCGCTGAACTTATCGACGAGTGCCTTTACAAGATACAGGCCGATCCCATTTCCGCCTGCCCTGTTACGCCCCCTCCAGAGCCTATCAAAGATAATAGGCTTTAACTCATCGGGTATGCCCGGGCCGTTATCCTCCACCGTGACGCGATAATGCTTTTTGCCCCCTTTATCGAGCGGCTCAAGCTTAATATTTATCCTTACAGAGCCACCCGAATGCTTTATGGAGTTGCTGACCAGGTTCGTGAACACGTCCTTTAACAGCTCGTTAGCCTTGACTATAGCGTTTTCTGCGATGTCGTACTCGATAGCGACTTCCCTGGCCGGCGACTCGCCATGCTCCGCGATGACCTCCCGGAGCACTTTACCCAGGTCCAGGGGATAGAGGCTCATATCGCCCTCGTTCGCACGCCTGAGCTTCTTCACGTTATCGATAAGCCTGGAGCTGTTTCCCATTGCCTCCAGGGGCTTGACCAGGAGCTGCCTCCTGTCATCTTTGACGTCGATCGTTTCCAGCGCTAACTCCAGATAGCCCATGCCAATCTGGTTCATGTTGCTTATATCGTGCCCCATGAGATCTATGTAAAGCTCTATGAGCGTCTTCGCCTGCCTCAGCTCCTCCTCAGCCTTTACGCTGGAGGTGACGTCTTCGCATATCGCTATGAAGCTGGATATCGCGCCATCGCCCGAGAAGGTCGGAAATATCTTAAAGGATATATAAGAGGGTGCTTCAGCCTTTAATGATATCTTTACCCGCTCCATGAAGATGGCCTCGCCCTTTTTGAGCAGCTCTACCTTATCGGCCACATCGCATTTGAGAGAGTATGCATGGCCGAAAAGGTTGAACTTTCCTATGATATCCTCTCGTCTCACCCCGAATACCTGGAGGAATGAGTTGTTCGCTAATATGGCATCGCCCATCCGGTTAAATATGCACGCCGCATCGGGCATTTGCATGACCAGGTCGTTCATGGCATGCCTGGCATCGCTGAGCCTCTTATTGGCTTCCACTATTTCCGCATTACAAAAATCCTGATATAAGAAATAGATGAGAAGGGCGGCGGTGGTGAATAGCAGCATAGAGTCATAGAAATAACTAGAGTACGCCGATAGGCTATATGGGCCCGCGTTCAAGGCGTCTATGAGGTTCAGCGAGTCCCCCGCCAGGCTCAGGAGCATCAGGCAGAACACGATAGAAAAGATATAGCGAAGCGTGGCCCTGGCATTTACTGTGAGGAGAGCGGCCGCCAGGGCGATGATTGCGAGGTCTGCGAGCGATGCAAGCGTATAAACGATGATATCGAAGGCATCGCCTTCAAACAGGTGGGTAAGGGCGAAGAACAGTATGCCGAGCGAACACGATGCGTTCACGAAGCCGATGAATATCTTCGCCTTTCTACCGAGCTTTTCATGGTCCTCGGAATAAGCCTTGATGAGGGCGTAGATGAGCGGCACGTATCCGGCCACCATGAGCGCCTTCGCCGCCAGGACGAGCCATTCAAAGCCAAAAGTTGGGGATAGTACATACCATATTATCCCGGAGGCTGACAGGATGGCGAGATTTCCTGTAAGCCCAAAGAATACAGCCTTCAGCTTCTTATCCGCAGTGGACGAGTATGATAGAATAAGAAGGGGCAGGCCAAGCAAGAACATGATCGTCGTGGAGATGGCGGTGGCCAGGCTTAGCTTGCCAACGGCTGACATGAGAAACGTGGCTATGCTTATGAGCACCAGTAGCTGTAAGCCTATCAGCGCATAAACCCATAAATTATGCTTATTTAATTTTAAAATGTTGAAGTCCATGCTACCATGGCTAATATACTACTCCCTCTTATATAAGCCTTGCAATTTTTTATACACCAAATAATTATTATATTTATAATACCATATACATTTTTACCGATTGGTAATTTGCCGATCGGGAACGGGATGGAGTGCATGAGTAGCAATGTAAATGGGGAGAGCGTAAGCCGTGGCTACGCTCACATGTTGAGAGCCGGAGCCTTTCTCAGGAACGAGATAGTCTACGGGGGACACTTGACCGCTTTTGGGGCGCCGATGAAGGTCCTGTTCATGGCCACTTTAATGGAGATAAGGGTGGACTTGCCCCTGCTTTTAATAGCTTACCTGGCGACTTTAATCGTGTACAGCGCGGATTATTACCGGTCTATAGAAAAGGATAGGCTGACTAACCCGAATAGGGCGGCATTCCTATCGAATAGGGCAGGAATACGCCCCTACCTGTTTTACGCGGCGCTGTTGCTCGCGGCGCTGGCGCTGTTCGCCAACCAGGGGCTTATCATTACGATACTCGTATTAACCTTGCTAGGCGTCATGTATTCGACGGCGTTCAAGGGCATTACCAGGAAGGTCCCGGGGTTTAAGAACGCTTTCACCTCGGGCATATGGGCGTCGGGCGTGTCGTTCGGCCTGCTATCCTATTATTCGCTGCCGCTCGATTGCGCATTCGTCCTGCTGTTCCTCTTCCTGTTCATGAGGAGCCTGGGCAACGTCATTTTCTTCGACCTTAAGGACGTCGAGTCCGACGCCTCGGAGGGCTTGAAGACGCTGCCCGTGATGCTCGGTAGGGTGCGTACCGTACGCTTGCTGCAAGCCATGAACGCCTTATCGTTTTTGCCGCTCGTCGCGGGAATACTATTAGGGATAATTCCGCAGTACGCCCTTTTCATGACAGCCCTGGCCGTTTTCACTCACTATAACGTGGGGCGCGCTAGCGGAGTAGAGGCGCAGCATTTAGGTTATATGTATTACATGCTCGCCGACCTGGAGACCATTTTCTGGCCCGCGTTGCTTGCCCTGGGCAAGGCGGCGTTTTCATTGAGGGCGCTCCTTTAGCGTTCTGGAATAGCGGTGAAGCGCCGTCTCAAGCCTGACGATGTCCAGCCCATGCCTTCTCGCGTAATCCTCCAGGTTGCCTATTCCCAGCAGCGACATCGCCTTCCTGACGCGTGGCGTCGGCTTTGGCCTTGCCTTAGGCCACACGCTCCGCATGTCCCTCAAAAATATGGAGACCGTGATCGGCCCGACGCCCCTGCCCAGCCCCATGAGCCTCCGCTCAAGGTCTTCCTCATCAGCGGACGCCTCGTAGAGCCGCTGGAGGCTCCCCCCATATTCTTTCAGCAGGTTTCCGAAGACCTCGAGAAGCCTTGCTGCCGTGCTGAAGTCGTATCGGGTGTAGCCGCCCTTATCCAGCACTGTAACAAGCCGGTCCCACCCCGCCTCCGCTATGGCTTTAGCGTCCACCAGCCCGCTCGCCTCGAACTCCTTGAATGTCCTGGTCGCCGACTCCTCGCGGATGGGCTTAGCGTACAGTATAGACGCCAGTAGCCACTTTACATATTCAGCGTCCCCCATGCGGAGGTCTATTCCAAGCATCTTCGAGTAGGGCTCGCCCATACTGCTTACGAGCTCGCTCACGTCCAACTTCTGCCACCATTCTCGCATTGGCGTCGCAAAGCTAAATGGATATCCCTCATGGTGGGGACTTAAAGGGCGACGTTTCACCACAAGGTACACAAAAAACACTACTTTTTCACCACAAGGTACACAAAAAACACTAGGTACACAATCTCTTTATTATTTTTAAAAAATTGTGTACTTGGTGTTTGCTTTGTGTACTCGACCTCCTCAACCACAAATATTTTTATGTTATAATGGACTCGATATAATCCTATGGCACGATACACGATAGGGGATTTTGTATCCCAGACGGCACAGAAGGATAGGGGCGAAGGACTGTTCGAGCTTGAGAACGACCGCATGCTCGAGGTCAACCTGAACGGCATGGTGTGGGCCAAGCTAGGCTCTATGGTGGCGTACCGTGGCGCGGTCAGGTTCGAGCGGGAAGGCATGCTGGACCATGGCCTGGGAACGCTGCTGAAAAAGGCCGTCACCGGTGAGGGCGCGCACCTCATGCGAGCGGCGGGAAACGGCAAGCTATACCTGGCCGACGAGGGGAAGCGCATATCCATCCTGAACCTGCAGAACCAGTCTATATACGTGAATGGGAACGACCTGCTCGCATTCGAGCCTTCCCTGAAGTACGATATCAAGCTCATGCGAAGGGTTTCCACTATGATGGCTGGCGGCCTATTCAACATAAGGCTTGAGGGCACCGGCATGGCCGCCATCACGACTTACTATGACCCGGTCACTTTAATGGTTACGCCGGACAGCCCGGTTTCGACCGACCCCAACGCTACGGTCGCATGGTCGGGCTCGCTATACCCTGAGCTCAAGACGGACATCACGTTTAAGACGCTCCTGGGCAGGGGAAGCGGGGAGACCTTCCAGATGGAGTTCCGCGGGAGCGGCTTCGTCGTAGTCCAGCCTTACGAGGAGGTCTACTTCCAGGTGGCGCAGGGACAATCCCATTAAATAAGGCCACATCAAATGCTCATGCTGGTGCCAGGCACGCCCGCTGATGGCTGGCTCTCGATGTCAGCGTTAGCCAGCCATACGCTCTGTTAGTCCTCCCATCGCTGGCGGGCACGCGGCAATATAGCTGTCCATAAAAAGATAAAAACCAAACGATGAAAAACATATTATGTAAAGGGCGCATATATTACAATATAAAAAAATTTCTAGCCATGCGATAATGGGCCATGCGGCCATCGAGTGGCGCATGACATAAGCACCAGATGGGAGGTGAGAATAAATGAGTAAATTATGTTTAGGATTTGAAGTACATCAACCATACCGGCTGGACCCAGCGTTCAACCCCCAAAACGGTAAAGCCAGGGACCTTGAAAGCTTATATTTTAGCCCCCAGAACAAGGAGATACTGGAGAGGGTAGCGGATAAATGCTACATACCGGCCACACAGATAGTCCTCGAAAGCCTCGACAAAGGCTTTAAGTGCGCCTTCAGCCTGTCCGGCACTGTGGTCGAACAGCTCGAAAAGTGGAGGCCCGACGCGCTGGAGCTTTTCAGGCAGGTCGCCCGCCACAGGAACGCAGAACTGCTCTCACAGACTTACTATCACAGCGTTGCAAGCCTCTTCAGCGACCTGGAAGAGTTCGAGCTTCAGGTCAGGCTCCATAAAAGGGCGATGAAGTCAATTTTTGGGGTCACGCCAAAAGTGATGGAGAACACCGAGTTCATCTTTAATAATGCCATAGCGAAGTCAGCGAGCCAGATGGGGTTCACGGCTGTCTATACTGAGGGCGTGGAGAGGGTCCTCGGCTGGAGAAGCCCCAACTACGTGTACTCGTGCAGCGGGGTAAAGCTCCTCATGCGTAACTATCGGCTCTCAGATGACGTTGCGTTCCGGTTTAATAATAGGGATTGGGACCAGTACCCGCTGACTGCGGATAAGTTCGCTTCATGGGTCGCCTCGTCGCCCGGCGACTACGTAAACGTGTTCGTGGACTACGAGACCTTCGGGGAGCATCATTGGGCCGACACGGGCATAATGGATTTTCTCAAGTGGCTGCCGGTCGAGTGCGAGAATAGGGGGGTTGAGTTCCTGATGCCCTCCGAGGCGGCAGAGATAGAGCCGAAAGAGGAATTAAGCATAGAGGAGACCATATCATGGGCGGACGTTGAAAAGGACGCGTCGGCGTGGCTCGGCAATACCATACAGTACACGGCGCTAAAGGCCATACAGCGGGCAAAAGCATATGCTTATAACAAGAAGATATGGCGATACCTGCAGACTAGCGATCATTTCTACTACATGGCGTCGAAGTTCGGCGCGTGCGCCGAAGTCCACAGCTACTTCAGCCCGGGGGCCTGCCAGCCATACGACTCGTTTGCCACGTACATGAAAATCCTTGCCCACTATGAGCGCACTTATGCATCGAGGACGAGGCGGAAGGCCGCCGCCATGGAGCTTCGGGCGCTGGAGCCGGCTGAAGCCTTCCACTTCTTCACGCCCACCGCCTATACGGGCTTTACAGCTTATGGCCTCGACGACCTGAGCGACCTTCTTAACTACGTGCCCAAAGACTCGGTCGAGCATCACATGGCCCGCGGGGACTTCTCGCGGTGGATAGAGGACGTGCTCGGGGATAAGGAGCTGGCCGAAGCGGTCGCCGCATGCAAGACCCGCCTCGAGGTGGTGGAGGTAATAGAAAAGAAGAGGGAAGAGCTTTGGAAAAGCTTAAAATAGCGTTCTTTTGCTGGGAGTCCGTCTACTCGGAGAAGATCGGCGGCCTGTCTCCAGGGGCGACTTACCTGGCCGAGACGCTGGCAAAAGACCACGAGGTGCATTTTTTCACGAGGGGAGGGGAGGACAGGGATATCAAGAGAGTACACTATCATTACTGCAGGCCATATGCTAACAACATCGTGGAGTTTTGTAAGAACATGAGCGACGCGATGGTTGATATGTTCAGGCTGTATGATAGCCCCAGGTTTGACGTCCTCCATTTTCATGATTGGCACGTCGTGGAGGCGCTGCACCGGCTTCGGGAGCGTAACACCGTGCTGACTTACCACTCGACGGAGTTCGGGCGCATCGGCGGCAGGTTCGGCGAGTGGTGGGAGTCGAAGGAGATAGCGGGCAAGGAGTGGTATGGGGGGCTGATAGCGAAACGGGTTACGGCCGTCTCGCAAACGCTTAAGAACGAGGTCATGTGGCTTTACAGGGTGCCCGAGGAGAAGATAGAGGTGGTAAATAACGGGATTTTTCCGGAGGCGTATGACGCCAATATAGACGCGGGCGAGGTTAAAAAGGCCTATGGGATACACCCCTTTGCCCCGCTTGTATTTTTCATCGGCCGCATGGAATACCAGAAGGGGCCGGACATGCTAATCGAGGCCGTACCCAGGGTCCTCGCCGAGCACTGGGATGCCCAGTTCATCATGGCCGGCGAGGGCAGCATGAAGCATCAGCTCGAGGCACGGGCCCGCGAACGGGGGCTGCCCGTCAGGTTTTTAGGGTACATACCCGACTCGGAGTACGTTCGCCTGCTGCACGCCAGCGATGCGATCGTAATCCCCAGCAGGAACGAGCCTTTCGGCCTCGTTCTCCTCGAGGCGTGGAGCGCCAAGCGGCCGGTGGTGGCGTGCGACGTCGGGGGGCTGGCCGAGAACATCGACAACTTCGTGAACGGCGTAAAGGTGCACCAGAACCCCGAGTCGATAGCCTGGGGAATAAATTTCGTCTTGAATGGCGGCAGCGGCGTGGCCGGCTATGGCTGGAACGGCTGGAAGAAGGTCGACCGCATGTTCCGCTGGGAAGTTATCGCGAGAAAGATGCTAGACGTCTATAGAAAGGTGATAACTTGAAGATAGCATACTTTGTGGACGAGTTCCCGCCCTTCTTCAGGGGAGGCCTCGGGACGTACGCTATGGAAATAACTAAAGAGTTCATAAGGAGGGGAAATGAGGTCACCGTGTTTTCGAGGAACACGGGCCATGACCCTACGAGCGACCAGTGGAACGGGGTGGCGGTGCACAGGCCTCTCCTCATGGACATGTCCGAGGTGCTCCCCCTGATAAGCCCCGGCGACGTCCAGCAGTGGGACGCGGGCGGGCAAAAGTTTTTCATGGAGACGCTGCTGTATAACCTGCTCTCCGCTTCCAAGCTTGTGAACAGCCTCTGCGCCGATGGCCAGAAGTTTGACATCGTGGTTTCCCATGACTGGCTGGCCTTCATAGCGGGGATCGTCGCTAAAAGCAATCTCGGCCTGCCGCTGGTCGTGCACTATCACTCAACCGAGCAGGGCCGCACAGGCAGCGGCTCCGCGGCCATAAAAGACATAGAGCGCCTCGCCGCCCAGAAGGCCGACTTAATCATAACGGTCAGCTACGCCATGCGTGACGAGCTTGTGAAGCTGGGCTATGCGGAACAGAAGATACGGGTAGTATACAATGGTGTAGATACCAACAAGTATCGGCCAGACCTTTTCAGCGAGGAGGAGATAAGGGCTTTCAGGGAGAAGATAGGCGTGGGCGAGTCCCCGATGCTCTTCTTCGTGGGGCGGCTTACGTGGGTTAAGGGCGCCGACACGCTCACCATGGCCATGAGGGAGATTGTGAAGGCGGTGCCTGACGCAAAGCTGGTCATAGTCGGGAAGGGGGAGCAGGAGCGCATGCTGAAGCAGATAGTATCGTCTAACGCCCTTGAGGGTAACGTTTTGTTTAACTTTAGCTACGTGCCCGAGGAGGAGCGGCTGAAGTATTACGCCGCCTGCGACGTCGCGGTATTCCCCTCGAAGTACGAGCCCTTTGGCATCGTGAGCCTCGAGGCCATGGCCATGGGCAAGCCCGTCATCGTGGGCGCCAGCGGCACTTCTGGGTTTAGGGAGCAGGTCATACCCTTCGGCCCGAACATTTGCGGCTTCCACATCAACCCGCATGACCCCGGGGACGTGGCGAAGTTCGCCATCATGCTGCTCAAAGATTCTGAGCTTAGGAAGAGCATGGGCGCTAATGCCCGCCGTCGGGTGCTCGAAAGCTTCACCTGGGACATGGCTGCGAGCAACACGCTTCGTGTCTACGAGGAGGCGATAGAGGTATATAACAAGAAGCGGCGCGCCCTCTACGATAGCGTTTGTAAGGTGCCTCCCCCGCCATGATATCCTTTGGCAGCGACCTGCATTCATATGGCTTCGCCAGCCGAAAGGAGTTTATCATGCCAGCGGGCGATGCCTACTGCTCTTCTTCGCTCGCCGGCAATACCAGGAAGTACCATGGCATGCTGGTGGCGGGCAGGCGCGTCCTGCTGTCCTTTTTCGAGGAGCACGTCAACGGTAAGCGGATATCCGTCGCCAGGTACGCCGGGGCGCTTCAGGACGAGGGCCTGCGATACCTGAATGGGTACCGGCATTACCCGCCAGCCTTCTACTATATGGTGGATGGCGTCTCGATTAAGAAGTCAATGGAGTTCGACGGCGGCCTCACGGTCCGCTATGACGTGTGCGGGGAGGCCGAGCTTATTATAAGGCCACTCATGACTGACCGTGGATATCATGAGACCAGGCGTAACGTCACGCTGGATGTCATTTATTCGAATAATGGCTTTAAGGCCGGAAGGCTCTCGGTGTGGTCGAGCCTTCCGTTCATCCGCGACCCCCAGGTTTATTATGGCGTGCTATATGAGCGTGATGCTGAGAGGGGGTATGACCACGTTGAAGACCTTTTCTCGCCCGGATATTTCAAGGGCGTGGTGAAAGGCTCTGAAGCGCTGGTTCGTGCCATCGTGGATGGCCTGGAGGGTAAGCCGGAAGGCTTCAAGGTGGCAGGTGATGCCATTGGCGTGCTCGAGACGGCCGCCGATGGCTTCCTCGTGGGGGATACGGTCTACGCGGGCTACCACTGGTTCGCAGAGCCATGGGGAAGGGATACGTTCGTAAGCCTGCCAGGGCTATTGCTGGAAAGGTGCAGATTCGAAGATGCCAAGAGGGTTTTCCGCTACTTTGCCGGGCACATCAAGGGCGGCCTGATCCCCAACAGGATACCTGGCGGCTATAATTCGAGCGACGCTCCCCTATGGTTTATCTATGCCCTGGGTAAATATTTTGAAAAAGCCGAGGACCCTAAATTTTTAGAGGAATCCAAAGAATATGTCGAGAATATCATGAGCGGCTATCCTGATAGTGAGGCAGCCAGGCTAGAAGGCGCCCTTATATCAGTCAAGCCTGAGACTACATGGATGGATACTCCTTTCACTCCCAGGATGGGAAAGCCCGTGGAGGTGAACGCCCTCTGGGTCAACGCCATTCAAGTCGCCGAAAAAATGGGGGTGGAGCCGCCTGTCAGGCCCGCCGCCGCCCTGAGGGAGTTCGGCAGGTTCTGGAACGAGAAAAAGGGGTGCCTTTATGACGTCATAGACCCTGCGGATGATGCGGTTAGGCCGAACCAGGCCATACCGCTCGCTATGGGGCTGGTGGAGAGGAAAAAGGCTAGCTCCGCCATGGAAGTAATCCGGCGGGAGCTTTTGACGCCCTTCGGCCTGAGGACCCTATCGCCACGTGAAAGCGGCTACATTGGCAGGTATGAGGGCGACGCTTCATACCATAACGGGTGCGTATGGCCCTGGCTCATGGGCTTCTATATAGAGGCGTCGCTGAAGCTTGGAGAGCCCAAGGAAAAGCTGGCGGAATTGCTGGAGCCTTTGCTCTTGCACATACAGGACGCCGGATTAGGCACGATATCCGAGATATTCGACGGGGACCCCCCTCACGAGCCCAACGGCTGTATATCCCAGGCCTGGAGCGTTGCCGAGGTCCTCAGGGCCTACAAAATGGTAAAAAATGAGGATTTTAAAGCTTAAACTCGCCCGTATCCACCCACTTGCCGTCTATCAAAGTCCACCAATCCTCGGCAAGCCCTTTCAACGCATACTCGTAGGGCAGCCAGCCATAGCCTTCGCAGCCCCACCCGATGCCCCACGAGTTCCTTATCAGGAAGGCGCCAGTGGTCTGCCTGCCATCCATCTCATTTTTCACTTTTAGGGCATCATCATAGCCCACCGCCAGGACAGCATGGCCCCCTTCAATCCTCTCCCCCTTTGACGGGAATGGTATCTTTCCATCCTTTTCGGCTTGCGTTATCGAGCTATAAACTGTAAAGCCGAACATGGCCGGCATCCCGGCAGCCAGGTTTGCCTTAACCTGGCCGAGCGTCTCCTTTGAAGGCGTATTCGCCGGATCCAGCCTGACATACTTAATCGACTGATAGTTCTGCGCGAAGGCATAGCAAAAGGTTACAGGCTCCTCATCAAACCTCGAGACGTCGTATGGCCAGTACTCCTCGGGCGGGACGCCGAATAGCGCCAGGGCACCCATGGTGGTGCGCAAAAACGCCCCCGTATCCCCCGTTTCATGCATCAGCGTCCTCGTAGCCTTATAGAGGAAAAGCCTTGAAGCGTCTATATGCTTACCGAATGCCTTGCGCTCGAAATACTCCACCAGCCCCACGCCGGCGTTAGCAGTGCATGAGCCAAGCATGCCCTGATCCTCCACGGGAGAGCACCATTTTCTTAAATCTACCGACTTTGGCAATGACGTGCCATCCGCGTCCAGCACGCCAACCTTCCCAAACATGGGCTTCACGTTATCGTTTGCCACCGTATAATCCCTGAAGTCCGGATAGTCGGGGCGCCAGCCCATCCAGTATTTACCATTAATTGACTTCATATAATCCCAGCCTATTGCCCGCGCGTATAGGATCCCCCTTTTAGAGCCCCCTTTTAGAGCCCCCTTTTAGAGCCACTTTTAAGCCCATACGCAGCGAGCGGTGATTACCTATTATTAATTAAAGTATAAAAATTTTACTAAAAAGAGGGCGGCCCGCCCACCTGGAGAAAAAGCTTCATACCCACCATACATCTTGGGGAAAACATTATATACAAAATATGAATAAATAGAAATGACTACTATAAGCTGATTTTAGCGCTATTCTTAAAAGAGGTATTTAAATGGACGATAAGCAATATAAAGGCACTACTACTGTAGGCATAATATGCAATAACGGGGTCGTCTTCGCGACGGAGCGGAGGGCGACCATGGGGACATTCATAGCGAGCAGGGATGCCCAGAAGATATACAAGCTGACGGACAACATAGCGATGACAATAGCGGGCTCCGTTGGGGATGGCCAGAGGCTGGCCAGGATCCTGCAGGTCGAGGCTAAGCTCTTCGAGCTCAGGCGCCATGGCCCGATGTCGATAAACGCGCTATCCATGCTGCTATCGAACATCCTGGCCGAGACGAAGTACATGCCATTCTACGTACAGGTGCTCATAGGCGGGGTGGACAAGAGTGGCCCCAGGATATACTCGCTTGACCCGCTGGGGGGCAGGATAGAAGAGGTCAAGTTCAGCTCCACAGGCTCCGGCTCGCCCATAGCGTACGGCGTGCTTGAGGACCGCTACAAGCCCGACATTAGCGTAGAGCAGGGGGTAGAGCTGGCCGCCAAGGCCCTCGAGTCCGCGATGAAGAGGGACTCGGCATCGGGCAACGGCATGCAGTTCGCAGTTATCACTCATGAGAAGTTTGAGATATTCGAGCGCGAAGTGAGCAAGCAGGTCTGTAACTCTTGAGCTTGCCCGCTTTCTCTTAAAGGAGAAAAACGATGGGAATCGAAGACGTTTTATCGGACCTGAAGGCGAAAATTCAGGATAAGCTGCCAAAAGGCATCACGATATCGGGCCTTGAGTTCGAAGGCCCCGAGCTGGTGATATACACCACTGACCCGAAGGCATTCGCGGACAACGGCGATATCATAAGATCGCTGGCCAAGGACCTGCGCATGCGCATTGTCGTCAGGCCGGACCCGAAAATGCTCGCGGAGCCCGAGGAGGCCATCAAGAAGATAGCAGAGATCGTGCCTCCCGAATCGGGTGTGACGAACCACTACTTTGACACCGAGACGGGCGAGGTCATCATCGAGGCGGAGAAGCCCGGCCTTGTCATAGGCAGGCACGGCTCCACGCTGCGCGAGATTACGAAGCACATAGGCTGGACGCCAAAAGTCGTGCGCACTCCTCCTATCGAGTCGACCACGGTCCGTGACATCAGGCAGTACTTGCGCAATGTAAAGGATGAGAGAAAGGCTATTTTACAGGTCATTGGGAGGAAGATCCACCGGCCCATCACGAGCAAGGAGCAGTGGATCCGCATTACCACCCTGGGCGGCTGCAAGGAAGTCGGTAGAAGCTCGTTTTTGCTGAGCACGCCTGAAACTCGCATACTGATAGATTGTGGGGTGAACACGGGCGCTGAGAGCAACGGCACTCCATACCTGTACGTCCCGGAGGTCAGCCCGCTCAGCAGCATCGACGCCGTCGTCCTCACGCACGCTCACCTCGACCATTCGGGAATGATACCCCTGCTATTCAAATACGGGTACGATGGGCCGGTGTACATGACGCCACCGACGCGAGACCTGATGGCGCTCCTTCAGCTCGACTATATCGAGGTGGCCAACCGCGAGGGCAAGAGGCCGCCCTACGACTCGGCGATGATACGGGAGACGCTGAAGCATACCATCACCTTGAACTATGGCGATGTCACGGATATCGCCCCGGATATAAGGCTGACCTTCTATAACTCGGGCCACATCCTGGGAAGCGCCATAGCGCATTTCCACATTGGGGAGGGGCTTTATAACGTGGCCTTCTCAGGGGACTTTAAGTATGAGAAGACGCGCCTGTTCGACCCGGCTGTGAACCAGTTCCCCAGGATTGAGACGATGGTCATGGAGGCAACCTATGGTGGCATGCACGACATACAGCCATCGCGGAGAGAGGCCGAGATGGAGATCCAGAACATCATAAAGAAGACTCTTCAGCGCGGCGGAAAAGTTCTCATCCCCACGTTTGCGGTGGGCCGTTCCCAGGAGGTCATGATCGTCCTGGAAGAGGCCATCAGGAAGGGCTTCATCGATAAGGTCCCCGTGTACCTGGACGGCATGATATGGGAGGCCACGGCAATCCATACCACATACCCGGAGTACCTCAACGTGGAGTTACAGGACATGATATTCCATAAGGGCCAGAACCCGTTCTTATCGCCGGCGTTCGTGCAGGTCGACTCGCCCCAGAAGCGCGAGGCCATCCTGGCGGACCCGTCGCCCTGTATCGTGCTCGCCACGTCGGGCATGATGAACGGAGGCCCGGTCATGGAGTACTTCAAGCAGTATGGTGCCGATAAGAAGAATACATTGATATTTGTCGGATACCAGGCCGAGGGCACCATGGGCCGCCGCATCCAGAAGGGCTGGACCGAGATACCCATATCCACCGAGGGCGGCAAGACCGAAGTAATGAAAGTAGAGATGGAGGTGGCCACCGTGGACGGCTTCTCGGGCCACTCGGACCGCAGGCAGCTCATGGAGTGGGTTAAGCGGATGGACCCGCGCCCCGAGCGCATCATAACGAATCATGGGGACGAGAACAAGTGCCTCGACCTCGCCAGCTCTATCTACAAGAAGTTCAAGTATGAGACCCGGTCTCCTATGAACCTTGAGACCATCCGGCTTATATAGATGGTGAAAGCTCATGCCGGCAACGCGATACCTTCCAGAGCTTTCGGAAAAAGAGATGCTGGAGATGCTTGAGGCGGAGCGTGTGGGCCGCCTTGGGCTAAACGATGAGCCCCAGCCTTACGTGGTGCCCACAGATTTCGTGTACAAGGGCGGGGCCATCTATATTCACTCGCCTGCCGATGGAAAGAAAGCTTCGCTGGCCCGTAAGGACCGGCACGTCTGCTTCGAGGTGGACTGGCATAACGATGACGTGACTGAGTACAGGAGCGTCATAATACGGGGCGACATCGCGGAGGTATTCGATGATGGCGAGAGGCGGGAGGCCATGCGTGCCCTGGCCGAAAAGGCGGCGAGGTCGAGTAAGTGGCGGGCCCATACAGGCCGGGGGTCGGGCTCGATAGCCATCTTTAAGATTACCATAAAGGAGATGACGGGGATTAAGTCGCCGGATGGCGGCCACCCATGAGTTCACGAAGGCTTCGCCGGCTTTTTACACGAGCAGCCGACTTTTGGGGGTACGCGCATAAGGCAATCGACCACATAGGCCTGAAGAGAGGCGCCCATCCTTTTCATCTCAGCAATGACCTCCTCGTGGGATAAGGGCTTATCGCTGATGCCGGCGGCATAATTGGTCACTACGGCCACGCACGCATAGCACATGCCCACCTCACGGGCCAGGACACACTCGGGAACGCCCGTCATGCCGACCACATCGCCCCCCAGGGCGGCATACATCTTTATCTCGGCAGCGGTCTCAAACCTCGGGCCTTCCACGCACACATATGTGCCTTTTTTATGCAGGCGAAAACCTCGTGTGGGTACCTCGCCCATGACTGCCCTCATCTCGGCACAATAAGGCTCAGTCGTATCCACATGAATGGCCTCATCATCGAAAAACGTCGAAGGCCTCGACTTTGTAAAGTCCAAAAACTGGTCAACGAGGACGAGGTCGCCAGGCATTATCTCCCTTTTAAGGCTGCCAACAGAGCATACGGCGATTATGCGCTCAACGCCCAGTCCCTTTAGCGCCATTATGTTAGCGCGGTAATTAACCTTATGTGGCGGGCACGTATGGCCTTCTCCATGCCTGGGCAAAAACGCGAACTCTTCGCCACCAGTGGCATAAATTGAAACTTTTACCTCGCCATACCTCGTAGCGATAAGCCTCTTTTCGATAAGGCTTATGCCGGCCATTTCATATATGCCGGTGCCTCCAATCACGGCCAGCGTTGGCATACTGGCATGGTTGGCCTATATCGCATAAATACTTATCTTAGCCCCGTTTATGGCTGACGAAAAGGCCATACCCGAACTCCCCCTGGAAAGACATCATCTTACGGCCCTCGTCGATGATCTTCCTGGCCTCGGGGTTGGTCATGTAAAGCCACATTGACTTGATGCCCGCCGCTATTGACTTTAAGCCGTCTTCTCTCCGCGTCTCCATCTCCACGCTCATGTCGAGCAAGTGGTGGCTTGCCCTGACGTTACCAAAAAGTTTCTCGTACAGCTCCTTCCAGTCCTCAAACGTGAGGATGCCCTTGCTGGTCATGGAGCAGAAAGCCGTGAATATCGACTTGAGGTCGTCCAGCCTGTCCACCATTTTGCCCATGGCATCCCTTGTTACGCATACCTCGTTGTCACAGACTGCGCCGCCATTTTTCACCACACGGCGATACTCCGCAAGCGCCTTCTCGACCTCCTCCACGAAAATCGTGACTGATTCCACTATAACGGCGTCGAACGTCTCGGGCTTGAACGGAAGGCTCCTGGCATCACACCTTAAAAAAGCGGCCTTATCGTCGACGCCAAGCCGCCTGGCCCGCTCCCTCGATTCTCTGACCATTCTGGGCATGATGTCGAGCCCTATCACGTGGCATCCCCTCTCCTTTGCCAGCATGCACGACGTCTTGCCCATGCCGCAGCCCACGTCCAAAACGAGAGACCCAGGCCGGATACCCGCCTCATTAATTAACGTCTCGGTGGCACCCTTCCCCCCAATATGCTTTGCAGAGCCTATGGAAGCTAAAAGGTCTAGGTACGAAAACCTGCGCTTGCCAGGCCCAGCCTCAACGCCAGCGTAAACCATCCTGTCACACCACATCAAATAAATAAAAAGTACAATTATATAACATTATATCCCGAAAAATGCCCAATACGGGCTAATAAAAAAGCGTTTTTATTTAATAGACCAGCAGCCGCTTTATCTTGTCCAGTATAACCTTGCCATCGCTGCTCAAAACGTTAAGCCTCTTAAGCTTTTCAACGTCGGTCTCGCCATTGATGTTGATGACGAACACGGCGCCCTTCTCGGGCGAGTATATATCCTTAAAGTCGTAGATGGCGCCGACGACCATGAGCTTGCCGGTGTAGACCAGCTCCCTTATCTTATCGTCGTTAAGCACGGCCTCCACCTGCCTGTCCACGTTCGCCTCGGTCACCAGCGTCTCGAAATACGCCTCCTCGCTGACCGGCTTCACCCACGGCGGGTGATCGGCCATGTACACGGCGATGCCGCCCTTCTTAATGAGCAGCTTTTGCACTTCCGCTACCGTGGGCTTGATAAACTCTAGCGAGCGAATGATGCGGTAGTGCTCTCCGCTGACGTCCCTGGTCGATGCATGGATGGCGCCGCAGCCAGTGTGCCCGAGTATCATGAGTATGGGCGTATGCAGATGGCCGACGCCATACTCGATGCTTCCCAGGTTAGGCTCCACCCTGTTCCCAATATTTTTAATGGAGAAGACCTTGCCAATCTCATCGTCCAGCGCCCGCTCCAGGACGCGGGAATCCGAGCACGTGACCAGCGTAATGTCGGGGTGCTGGCCTTCTAAAATAGAATCATACTTGCCGGCTCTGGTGGCAGCCTTAGCATACGATATATTATAGCTCAGCTTACCCGCCAAAGTGTTAACGCTCTTCTCCAGAGATAACTGCTCCATACGCATACCCCTATAAAAAAGAAAAAAGGATAGAAGCCCCTATCAGGCTTCTAGCCTCTTCTTCACGTCATGGTACAGCTTGGACACGGGTATGTCCATCGGGCAGACGTCCTCACAGCCGCCACAGTTAAGGCAGTTGCCGCCCTCCGCTGCCACCTTTGCCAAATGGTAAGTTAGCGCAGGCGGGATGACCCCTTTCGTCTCATAGGCAGGAGACCTGGGCTTCCCGTCATACTGAAGCGGGCAGTGCACTACACAGCCCATGCACTTTATGCACCTGCTGAACTCTCTCGCCCAGAACCCCGGATCGCTCGCTACCTTGCTGAACTGGACCTTCTGCCTTTTGGCGCCAAGCTTGAGCATCGCTCCGTTTGTCTTCTCACGGATCTCGACGCCCTTCGGGTCCGGAGCGGTTATGTTCAACAGCTTCGCATTCACCGCGCCTTCGAGTAGCTTCGCGCCCTTCTCGCTGCAGACCTCCACGAACGTGGCCTTACCGGCCATCGGGCCTATGACGCCCCAGTTGCCGCACGCCAGGTCCGCCTCTCTCGGTATCTTGGTCTCACAGCGCTGGCAGTTCTCCCGCCTGCCAGTGCCCTTATCCTCAAGCTCATCAATCGAGATCTCCTTGTGCTGGTGGTCCTTGGTTATGATGATAAACTTGCCCTTGTCGATCTCTTCCTTGACCACGTCGTCGGGGCTGGTGGCGTAGAGCTTCTCGATCATCTCGCGGGCCGGCATCGGGCGCATCGTGCCGCCGCAGTTCACTCCGATCATGAGCACGTTAGCGAGGTTGACCTTGCCCCTCCTCGCGAGCTCCTTGATCGTGGCGACGTCGCAGGGCTTGACCGCAACGGCGATCCTCATGTTCTTCGCGCCGTCGAGGTACTGCGCCAGGAACTTACCCGTGTTCACGGGTGCACAGTGTAGCGAGCCCGCGGTTTTTATCACGTCAGCCGGGCTCGTTATGAGCGTCGGCACGCCGTCGAACAGGTCCGCTCCCCTGACCACGCCCAGGACGGCATCGACAGTCTTGCTCTCGAGGGCGTACTGCAGGAGAGTCGTGATAGCTCCACCGCACTCCGCCTTCGCCTTTATCGCATCGCTGGTCGTGCTGGCGTAATACATGTCCTTAACTTTCACCATTTTAATGACCTCCTGCGGGCACCTTGGCGGCAACGGGCGCCTTCTTCTCAACCGGTATCGGCTCTACCTTCGCCGCGCACACCTTGAACTCGGGCATCTTGGCGAACGGGTCCAGCGCAGCGATGGTCAGCCTGTTAGCCGCGCACTCCACGAAGTGGAACGGTATGAAGATGATGCCCTTCATGATGTTAGGGGTTACCCTCGCCGCTATCTCTATCTCGCCACGCCTGGTCTTGACCTTGACCTTGTCGCCGTCCTTCACTCCGAGCGCCTTCGCGTCCTCGGTGTTTATCTCGACGAAGCCGGTCTTGACCTCGTTATCGAGCGTTGGAGAGCGCCTTGTCATGCTGCCAGTATGGTAGTGGAACAGTATGCGGCCCGTGGTGAGGATGAGCGGGTACTCCGCGTCCGGCCTCTCGGCCTGGTACTTGAATGGAACGCCGAAGAATATGCCCAGCCCGTCCGGGTGGCTGAACTTCGCCATGTGCAGGATTGGCGTGCCTGGGTGAGACGTGTCCGGGCACGGCCAGTGCAGCGCCTCGGGCTTTCGGAGCCTCTCGTAGGTCATGCCAGCGTACTGCGGGGTTACCTTCCTTATCTCCTCGAATACCTCCTCCTGGGACTTGAAGTCGAACCCTTTCACTCCCATCTTCTGGGCGAGCAGGCATATTATCTCCCAGTCCGGCTTCGCCTGTCCGGGCGGCTTAACCGCGGGCCTTAAGAGCTGTACGCGCCTCTCGGTGTTCGTGAAAGTGCCGTCCTTCTCGGCGAACGATGCAGCGGGGAGCACGACGTGCGCTAAGGCCGCCGTCTCCGTCATGAAGATGTCCTGCACCACGAGGAACTCGAGCTTCTTCAGGGCGTGCTCGACGTGGTTCACATCGGGGTCCGATATCATCGGGTTCTCGCCCATAATATATAGAGACTT
This sequence comes from Methanocella conradii HZ254, assembly GCF_000251105.1. Lineage (GTDB taxonomy): Archaea > Halobacteriota > Methanocellia > Methanocellales > Methanocellaceae > Methanocella > Methanocella conradii. Next base: position 2,022,639 of record NC_017034.1, read on the forward strand.
GACCTTGCCCTCTTCGGCGGCGTTCATGACCTCCACGATGGTGAGGCCCACCTTGCCGGGTATGTCCTTTACGCCCCACACGCCGCAGACCTTAGCCCTCAGCTCCGGGTTTATGACGGCCTGGTAGCCTGTAACGACGTTCGGCAGCGCTCCCATGTCGCAGGCGCCCTGGACGTTGTTCTGGCCCCTGAGCGGGTTTACGCCCGAGCCGCGCTTCCCAATGTTGCCGGTGAGCATGGCCAGGTTAGACATGGACAGGACGTTATCCGTTCCAGTCGAGTGCTGGGTGACGCCCATCGAGTATATTATCGCAGACGGCTTGTTCGTGGCGTAGAGCCTCGCTATCTTTCTTATCGTGTCCGCGGGGACGCCAGTGATGGGCTCAGCCCACTCCGGCGGGCACTTCATGACCTCTTCCTTCAGGGCGTCGAAGCCCTTCGTCCTGTTCTTGATGAACTCCTTGTCCTCGAGGCCCTCGGACAGTATGACGTACATCATGGCGTTTATCAAAGCGACGTCCGAGCCGCTCCTGAACTGTACGTAGATGTCGGCCTGCTTTGCGGTCATGTTGAACCTGGGGTCGGCCACGATGAGCGTGGCCCCGGCCTGCTTCGCCCTGACAACCCTTCTGGCGATCAGCGGGTGGTCCTCGAACGTGTTGGAGCCGATGATGAAAATCGTCTTCGCTTCCTCGATGTCCTTTATCGAGTTCGTCATGGCGCCGCTTCCTAGCGATTTCGCCAATCCCGCGACCGTCGTGCCGTGGCAAAGCCTGGCACAGTGGTCTATGTTTGCGGTCTCAAGCGCCACGCGGGCGAACTTTTGCATTAGATAGTTCTCTTCGTTCGTCACCCTGGCGGAGGCGAAGCACGCCATGGCGTCCGGCCCATACTTCGACTTTATCTCCTTAAACTTCGACGCAATGAGCGATAAGGCCTCATCCCACGTTGCCGGCTCAAACTTTCCATTCTTCTTTATGAGCGGGGTGGTAAGCCTGTCATCCCTGTGAATAAACTCGTGGGCGAAGTTGCCCTTCGGACAGAGCTTACCCTCGTTCACCGGGTGCCTCTTCCAGGGCTCAACCCCCACCACTTTACCATCCTTCACGACGAGGTTTAGCCCGCAGCCACAGCCACAGTACGGGCATATCGTCGGTACAAGTTTAACATCCATTTATATCCGCACCTTTTCTCGATTATGATGAGGGGGTGGAAAATTAAAACCCCCTATAATATATATTTACTTTGCCTGTGGAGCAGCCTTTGCCGGCTCTCCGACCTTGACCGTGACGAGCGGGGACCTGAGGTATACCCACCAGTAGATGAGGCTCACGAAGATCGCGCCGCCCACGATGTTGCCCAGCGTGACGGGTATCAGGTTCGTCACAAAGAAGTTGTACCACCCGTGCATCCCCACAAGGTTGCTGGTCTGGGCTGCCGTCAGGCCTGCCTTGGCCACTATATTTGGATCGTTGGCGATGAATATGCCCAGCGGGATGAAGAACATGTTCGCGACGCTGTGCTCGAAGCCGATCGTGACGAAGGCCATTATCGGGAACCAGCAGGAGAATATCTTGCTTATTATGTCGTCAGCGCTCAGCGCCAGCCACACGGCCAGGCAGACGAGCCAGTTACACCCGATGCCTCGCAGGAAGGCCGTCCAGAAGTCCAGCCCTGCCTTCGCGTTTGCTACGTTGGCCGTGGCCCATACTGCGAACGGCGCAGTGTTGAAGAGCCCGCTCTGGTATGCCAGGAAATAAGCGACAAAGATGGACCCAATAAGGTTACCGATATAAACAACTATCCAGTTTATCGCAAGCCCGGTCCACGTGCCTTCTTTGTTCAAAACGCCTATAGGTAGGAACATGCAGTTTCCGGTAAAGAGCTCGGAGCCTGCTATGACGACGAGCATGAGGCCCACGGGGAACACCGCACCAGCGGCGAACTTCAGCAGGCCCGGCGGCATCACCACCGCCATGTCTCCGATCTTGCCTCCGGATAGCATGCCACCTGCGACGATCTCACTGAGCAACGCACCAAAGGCGATGTATGCGCCAGCGAGGAAGCCCAGCAGTAGCAGCTTATCTAATTTGATGCTACATTTAGTACATCCGGCGGATGAAGCCGCCTTACTAATGTCTAAGGGTGCTTTAAATGCCATATTCAATCCTCCATTCAAAAATCAGCCTTATCGGCCCATAGGCTGCCATTCTATGCCTCGGGCTTTTAACGGCTGATTAAAAAAAGATTATATTTTTTGTTATTCATAGTATATTAATGTTACCCATGAACAGTTTTTTATGCTTTCTCTAAAAAACGTTTTGCGGGGCATCCTATTATTTATTATTTTTACGTTACACTTTAATGATTAGCAGTTTTTAATGACCGTATCCATTTATCCTACATAAAGCTCTATTTACAATTGTAATTAATAATCTTTGGATTAGCTATAAAAAGGTTGCCTAGAATTCTCAAAAAAAGGAAAGTTTGTCAATTTAAAATAGTTGATTAAAGCTTATTTTTTAATTAACATGTGTTACATGAGATTCAACCTTTTTTTAGCTGCACTCTCAGGATAGCGCAACCAAATCAATATCTTATTTGACAAAATAAAGGATAAAAATACTCAAAATTGACGAATTTATAAAATATAAATAAAATTAAATAAAAAATAAAAAATTAAGATTTATTAATTTTTAAAAATCAGCCAGAAACGTTATATATAGTCGAATAGGAAAATGATAGCTAGAGGCGGTATATTTGAGTCAAGTAGTAGTATCACCGACAACTCGACACGAAGGACGCTCAAAACTCGTCCTTGAAGTTGACGACAACGGGATAGTGACTCAGGGCAACTATTTGAGTACCACTCCCGTTAGAGGATTCGAGAAATTTATTACAGGAAAAGCTATGGAGTTCGCGCCGGTGGCGTCCTCCAGGTTTTGCGGCATTTGCCCCATCACCCACGCTACCGCGTCGTCGGAGAGCATCGAGAGGGCGCTCGGCATCATGCCGCCCAAGGACGGCCTGGTGCTAAGGCAGCTTTGCAATCTTGGTAATAGGCTTCACAGCCACCCGCTGCATGAGCTGCTCATCCTGCCGGACTTCGTGAAGGACCCGAACGCAGCGATGGCCGCCACCGTCCGCATCCAGAAGATGAGGAAGATCGGCCAGGGCATCGTAGACATCACCGGCGGAGAGGCAATACACGCCCCGAACATAAGGATCGGCGGCATGCAGAAGAACATCTCCGAGGCTGCGAAGCGCAAGATCATTCAGATGCTTAACGATTACGAGCCCCTCATGAAGGAGCAGGTCGACTTTATGCTGAAGACCCTTAAGGGGAACACCGAGGTCCCGAAGAAGCTCGGCGTCCACGACAGGGAGCTTATGGCAACCGATGTCAACTATGGCAACTCCGACGTCTTTGAGACGGAATACTTCTATAGGTTCAGCGAGATAACACCTAAGTCCTACTATCCGGGCGATATTGGCCTTGAGGCGTGCACCAGCATACCGCTGATAGGAGGAAGGACGGTCGAAGGAGGCCCGAGGGCCCGCCTGGTGAAGTATAAGGGCTTCAGCCAGAAGGACTGTGGCGACTTCGACGTGAGGGGAGCCATGGCAATAAACATCGCCAGGGCGATGGAGATACCATTGGCGCATGCCAGGGCCCGTGAATTAATACAGCAGCTGGACACGACCAAGCCAACGCTGACGAAGCCGCCCGAGTCTGGCGGCGATGGCAAGACCCTGGGCGTCGCGGCGAACGAGGCCCCGAGAGGCGTCAACGTCCACACCGCGAAGGTGAAGGATGGCAAGATCACTTATTACAACTGTCTCGTGGCCACGACCTGGAACATACCCACGGTTGGAAAGGCGTGCGAAGGACAGCACTATAAGTGGGCTGAATACGTGGTCAGGGCTTACGACCCGTGCGTATCGTGCGCTACCCATATGATAGTGCTAAAGGAGGGCAAGGTCGTAAAAGAGGCCATGATATGATCCTTGAGGCGGAAACCCTCGTAGTCGGCTGTGGCAACATACTATTCCAGGACGATGGTTTCGGTCCGCGAGTGGCTCAGGAGCTTTCAAAGTACGAATTACCGCCTGACATAAGGGTAATAGATGCGGGAACGGGTGCCCCCCACCTCATCTTTACCCTTCTCGACGAGACCTGCAAGAAACTAATAATACTGGACTGTATAAGCTGGGGCGCCGCCCCGGGGACTTTGAGAAAGTTTTCGGTGGACGAGCTGCCAAAGGGAAAGTTCGTAGATGCCCACAACTGGACCTTGAGCGAGCCGCTGCACGGCCTCAAGGATAAGATAGACATCGTGGTCATCGGCTGCCAGCCGGCAAGGGTTTCTGAACCGGACATCGTCATGGAGCTCACCCCAGAGGTGGAGCAGGCGATTCCGGGAGCCATCGAGATGGTAATGGAAGAGCTAGGGATCGATTATGGGACTGTTAGACAAGCTGAAGAGCCTATTCGGAGGAGCGCCCAAGGCGGCGCCTGAGAATAAAGCTCCGGAGCCAGTTAAGAAAGAAGTATTACCACCAAAGAAGGAGGAAGTAAAAGTGACTAAGCCAAAAGTTGCATATGTTCATCTAAGCGGCTGCACGGGCTGTCTGGTATCGCTCGCGGACACCTATGAGAAGCTGCTCGACGTCCTGGGCGCAGTGGACATGGTTTATAACCTGACGCTTGCGGATGCCAGGACCTTACCCGAGGGTAAGTTCGATATAGCTATCGTCGAAGGGGCGGTCTGTCTCCAGGACGAGGAAAGCGTGCACCTGATAAAGGAGGCAAGGGAGAAGGCGGGGCTCGTAGTGGCCTATGGCGACTGCGCGGCCACCGGAAACGTTCTGAACAACAGCCGTGGCGGCCAGTGGAACCAGCCCCAGCACGAGTCGTTCGTGCCCATTAATAGGGTCATAAAAGTAGATGCATACATACCCGGCTGTCCGCCATCGCCAGAGATAATATACAACTTCTGCATCGCGGCGGTAACCGGCGACACCGAGTACCTGAAGCCGTTCATGGCGAACGAGGCTGGCGGCTACCACTGCGGCTGCGACCTGAACACGAGGATTATCGAGAACTCGCTGTGCATGGGCTGCGGCACCTGCGCTGCAAGCTGCCCGACCCGGGCCATCGAGATGGTCTACGGCAGGCCCAGCTTTAACAACATAAGGTGCATTAAGTGCGGCGCATGCTCGTTCGCCTGCCCGAGGAGCTTCCTGCCGGTGAACAAGATAAAAGGACAGATAGTGTGAGGGAGGTAAAGGTAATGCCATTCGGAACTTACAAGGAAGTAATGGCCCTTAAGGCCAAGGACTCGAAGATAACTGGCGTCTCCCAGGATGGCGGCGTCGTCACCGCGTTGCTGTGCTATGCGCTGGACAAGGGGGTCATCGATGGCGCCCTGGTGGCTGGCAAGGGCGAGACCCCGTGGCTGCCCAAGCCGACCATAGCGACCACCAAGGAGGAGATAATGGCGGCTGCGGGCACCAAGTACACAATAAACCCCGTGGTGTCCGTCATAAAGGACGCCGTGCGTGAGCAGGGCCTGGAAAAGCTCGCCGTAGTCGGGACCCCGTGCCAGATATACGCTGTCCAGAAGATGAGGCTGTACCCGGTCGGAGCGAGGCACATCCCGGATAAGATCGCCTTAACAATAGGCATCTTCTGCACCGAGAACTTCTCCTACGCGGGCCTCAGGACTATCATCGAGGACCACTGCAAGGTGCCCGTCGACTCCGTCACGAAGATGGAGATAGGCGGAGGCAAGTTCAAGGTCAAGGCGGCCGGCAAGGAGGTTGCAATACCGATCAAGGAGACCCACAAGTATGAGCAGGAGGGCTGCCACGTCTGCAGCGACCTGACCGCCGAGTTCGCGGACATAAGCACCGGCTCCATCGGCACCCCTGAGGGATGGTCGACGGTGTTCACCAGGACTACCAAGGGTAAGGACCTGCTCGCTAAGGCGCTGGCAGACGGCATTTTCGAGAAGAAGTCCATGGATGAGTTCAAGTCGCCCACGGCTCCCCCGGCTCCGGGCAAGAAGCCGATAAAGACTGGCCTCGACCTGCTGGAGCAGATGGACAAGCAGAAGAAGGATAAGGCGAAGAAGACCTTTGATGAGCGGAAGGCTATGGGCCTCTTCGTGACTCCTGAGATACTTTACTAAAAATGTTGGCAAGCCTTCGGGCTTGCTGCCCTATTTTTTATATTGACTTTGCCCGTGAGAGCATGCCTGCCTTGTAGTCCTCAAAGGCCTGCTCGACGGTGCCTGCCGCCCCCCTGAATATTTTGATGCCCCTGTCGAGAAGCTCTTCTATCATGTGGGGCCCGATGCCGCCTGCCAGCACCACCTCTACGCCATGCTCTGCCAGCAGCTGGGCCGGCGTCTTATGCTCTTTCAGCGATGGGCTGTCCCTGATGACCTCTAAGCCTTTAACGCTGTCTCCCTCCACGTCGAGGATGGCGAAGTACTCGCTCATCCCGAAGTGGTCGTTAACCTCGGATGCCATGCCGTTTGGCGCTACAATGGGTACCCCTATTTTCATGATTAAGGTATTTAGCGGGGGACCTTAAAGCCGTTATGGGCAAAATTTATTACATGTGCGGCCACCATGTTGTCTTGTGGACTACGATATCGTCATTACGAGGCCCTGTACCGACGCCCCGGGCCGCTTCATCGCAGAGTCCAGCTTCGGGCACAGGTTCAACATGGACAGGCTGTGCGCACTTGTAAAGGCAATCGATGGCGCCAGGTGCTCAGAGAGCCTGGGGGTCGCCAAGTTCGACTACAGTGATAAGACGGTCATTCTATACAGGAACGGGCGGATCGACCTCAGGAAGATAAAGGACGTTGAAGACGCAAGCGCCATCATGAAGGAGCTAGAAGCACTATTAAAAGAAGCATTTGAAAATAAATATTAACAAGCTACAGAATCGTGACCGGACAAAAGCTATTTTATAGTCGATAACCTGTTATCATGTGATCTCCATGAGGATAAGCATAATTGGCACGGGCTATGTGGGCACGGTCACCGGCGCATGCTTCGCACACCTCGGGAACGAGGTAATATGCGTCGACGTGGACCCGAAAAGGGTGGAGTCGATAAATAGGGGAGTCCCGCCCATCTACGAGGAGGGCCTGGACGAGCTTTTAAAAGCACATGCTGGCAAGAATTTGAGTGCGACGCTGGACTATGATTATGCCGTTAGTAATTCTGATGTTTCTTTTATTTGTGTGCCGACGCCCACGGATGAGAGCGGGAAGATAGACTTAAGGTTTGTCCGGGAGGCCAGCCGGAGCATTGGGGAGCGGCTGAAAGCTAAGGATTCTTATCATGTCGTCGTGGTTAAGAGCACGGTGGTGCCCCAGACGACCCAGGAGGTGGTCACCCCTATCTTGGAGGAGACGTCGGGGAAGAAGGCCGGCCTAGACTTCGGGGTTGGCATGAATCCGGAGTTTTTGAGGGAAGGCAAGGCCGTCCATGATTTCATGCACCCGGACCGCATCGTCATCGGGGGAGACGACCCGAAGGCCCTGGGCATCATCAAAGGCCTCTATGCGGGCTATACGTGCCCCATCCTGGAGGTCGACACGAAGACCGCCGAGATGATAAAGTACGTCTCCAACGCATTCCTCGCCACCAAGATCTCGTTCTCGAACGAGGTCGGCAACATCTGTAAGCGCTTAGGGATAGACACCTATAAGGTCATGGAGGGCGTGGGCCTGGACGCCCGCATCTCACCCTACTTCCTCAACTCGGGCCTGGGGTTCGGCGGAAGCTGCTTCCCCAAGGACGTGAAGGCTCTCATCGGAAAAGCCTCCGAGATAGACTATGAGCCCATCTTGCTTAAGACAGTACTCAAGGTAAACGATAACCAGCCTCATATGCTAATGTCTCTATTAAAAAAGCACGTGCCTGACTTGAAGGATAAGAGGATAGCGGTGCTGGGATTGGCCTTTAAGAACGATACTGACGATATAAGGGAGTCGAGGGCCATACACGTGATTGGCTCCCTTCTTGCTGAAGGCGCAAGTGTCGTGGCCTACGACCCGATGGCCACAGAACGCATGAAAAGGGTTTACCCGAACATCGAGTACGCAAAAAGCGCCGACGAAGCTCTGGAAGGCGCGGATGCCTGCGTAATCGCCACCGAGTGGGCAGAGTTCAAGAAGCTTGACAGCTTCAAGAGCATGAGGAAGCCCGTTGTGATCGATGGCCGCAGGATGGTCGACCCAAGGGGCAAGGGCATCATCTACGAAGGGCTCTGCTGGTAATTTTTATAGTTGAAGCCCTACTTAAGCTTAGAGCCTTTCCTTTCCACGTGCGATGAGCTCACGAACCCGCTGCCCGCCCTTAGAGCCGCCCTTATGGCCAATGGACTCGTAAAATTCATGCCCATGCGTCCTCGAGGTGGCAAGGCCGCCCTTCCTGCCAGCCTCCCTAACGCTAATGTTACCTTTTTCTACCATCTCCATCCTCCTGTATAGCAGTGAATCACACCAAGAATCCCATATGCACATGTACAAATTAAAATGACCCATAAAAAACGCAAAATTACAAAAATACTGGTTTTTGTCGTTTATATAATGTTTATTTTCCCTTGGCTAACCATCTCTTACGGTATCTCATGGCGAGAAAACATATTAAGCCCTGAAGCTATAATCGCAGTAGATACAGCATGGATATCGTTACCCTGGCAAAGTACCCATTTATACAGGAAGCGCTCGCATACGTAAGGGAGCGGGGCTACTCGGCCGAGGATATCGCAATAAAGCCGGCCTACAGCCGGGTGAGGGCGAGAGGGAAAAGGCGCGTGCTGGAAGCGCTTTCAACTGCGAATACCAGGGAAGACGTGCCTCTCCAGCCTGAAGAGGAGATGCTTTCATACCCGGTAGCCAGGATGCTCGTCTCAATGCTGCATGACAATTACCTTCTGAGGCGATACGCGATATGGGAGGCCAAGAGGGCTCACGCATTTCTCACCGGAGAGAAGGATGACGTGCTGCTCGCCGTGGGCCGGGATTTCGGCTTGAATGCGAGGGCTGAGGAGAGAGGTTTTACGCTACACTTCACCGACTATCTGAGGTATTCGGCGCCCATCAGGGATCCCGCGTGGAAGCTCATCAGCCGTAAGCTCGTCAAGGGCATGGTGTATATTAGAAAGGATGAGTACGCTCGTCTTATAGAGGAGGCGGTGAGGGAAAAGATACAGTCCACCACCTCGGAAGTGCCCGCGCATATAGCGAAGCAAATGAAGCCATACGCGGACGAGGTGCTTGCCGAGCTGAATAAGCTCAAGGGCAGGATGAGCCTGGACGTTGGGGGCGAGGTGAGTCGCGAGGCGTTCCCCCCGTGCATGAAGTACCTTTTATCTGAGCTGCAGAAAGGCGTGAACCTGCCCCACACGGCGAGGTTTGCACTTACGTCTTTTCTGGCGAACATAGGCTACGATAAGGATGAGATAATGGAGCTATACAGGATGGCGCCCGATTTCAGGGAGGACTTAACCCGCTATCAGGTCGAGCATATCATGGGCTCGGGCGGCACCGAGTACACGTCGCCCTCCTGTAAGACCATGGTCACCTATGGTAATTGCTACGGTAAGGATGGCCTTTGCGGGCGCGTCAGCCACCCACTGGCATATTACCGCAGGGCGGCTCGAGCGCAAAGCCTCAAAATGCCAGCCCAAAAATAAAAATGGCGCCAAAGCTTAAGGCTTCGGCGTCGGCAATGGCTTGGGCTCTATGTGTATGATATTGATAACCTTTCCGCCATTTACGTCCACGATCACATTATACATGTCAGGCGTCCATAGGCTCCCGTCGGAACGCTCGGTCTCGCCGCCCTGAATGGTCACTATCCCTATCACGGCGTTATTGCCCATTTCCTCGGTCCAGTACTCCTTGCCGCCCGCCACGACGCCTGTGACCTTATACCCTTGCTTATCCAGTACGTCTTTCACACGAGAGTCGCCCTTCGCTATGCTTATCGCCTGGTCTTTCTGAGCATCCGTCAGGCTCTGGGCTACGACCGGTTGCGGCGTCACCGTGCTTTGATGAGCCTGGCCACCCGGGGCCGTCGCGCCTGGCCCGCTGCCTCCGGTCGAAGTGCAGCCCAGGGCAATCGACATTGTTACAATTAACGCTAAAACCATCAATGCTGCATTTGGTTTCATATTAATGCCTCTGCATCTAAAATTCACTTGCTTCCTTATATTGTTTATCTCACAATTCGTTAAGTCAAAATAGGATGGGCAAGGACTGGCATTTCGCGCTTCAGCCTATCGGGGCGCGACCGATCTTCTGGGTGAGCTTCTCGAGAACCTCTTTACGCATGCCCTCGACGAACTTTATGGAGCCGACCACGAGGTGGCCGCCGCCGTTCACGCCCCCGCCCCTGACCTCTTCCCTTAGCTCACGAACCATCTTAGGGATGTTCATCTGCACGCCCCTCGACCTCAGGATGGCGAAGTCAGGGCCATATCCAAGCGTCACCGTGGGCTTGCCTTCGTACTTCTTACACAGCAAATCATGAATCTCCCCCGTGGTCTTGCCCGGCGCGGGGAAAGTGAACTTATGCGCGTAGTTCTCCACGTCTATCACGTGTAGCATGGCGCCATTCGGCAGCTCGACGCTCTTCACGTGGGGCAATGACGCCTCGAGCTGGTCGCTTATCATCCTGGCAGCCTGGCCGGCGAGCAGGCTCACCAGCGCCTTATGCCGCCCTTCATTGCCAAGGTCCAGGATGTCGTCCACGATGCCCTTCCCATCATTGTAGCGTAGCCAGAACTGCTCATAATCCAGAGCTAGCGCCATATTCTTTAAATCTTCCTCGCTGTACCTGTCCTTAACAAGCCCCACGTACTGCTCTCTCTCCGGCGCCTCGGAGCGGTCGCCCACCGCCGCAACTGCGGCGAGGTGCATGATCTTCTCGCCAATGTCGGGGTTTATCATCCGGGCAAGCTCGGTGCCCAGCATTCCCGCGGTTATTCCAAAGTCAGCGCCCACATGGTATGGGTTGACGTGGGCCTGCAGATACTGGTCGACTACCTCGTCGGGGTGGTGATGGTCCACTACCATGAGGTCTATGCCATAGACCTGCGCATACTTAAAGGCGTCCAGGTCTTCCTCCGTGGAGCCGTTATCCATGAGAAGGATGAGCGGCATAGCCTGGCCAAACCTGGCGCGGTCTTCCAGGGCCATGGCAATGTCCTTGTTTACGTCCTCAAGCTCGTAGAAAGGCGCCTTCGAAGGCGACCTCGAGAAGAAGTGGTACTCGGCATCCAGGTCCCCCTGTGCCTTAATCAATGGTAGGCAGGCCTTCTCTATCGCGACGCCCGCGCAGATGCCGTCAGCGTCTGCGTGGTGCCTGACAATGATGGGCTCCGACTTAAATATCGCCCGGCGGATACGCCTTGCAACCTTCTCCATCTGCGGCCTGAGCCTTTCCAGCGCCTCGCTCTTTATCAAAAATTCGACGTGCGCCGGGGCAGCCCTTGCGTCGATGGACCGCTCGATGACTTCCCTTATCGGGGCGGCATCGGCCACGGAGAGCTTCTTCATCTCCAGTACTTCCATCTGGAGCGAGCCGTTATGCATCTCTATCTCCCCGGTCACCCTTACTATTTCCTCGAGGTTTATCTCGGGGTAGGCGCGCATGCCGGCCTCGGTGAAGGCGGCGCAGGAGACCACCCCGTCCTCGTCGGCTATTGTGAAGATGGTCGGCCCGCTCGTCTGCTTGATCTGGACGACCTCGCCGCTTATGGAGACCAGTTTTCCCACGAATTTGCCGACCTCGCTGGACTTTCTCCTGGGAAGGCTCTTTTCCACTTCAATTAGCTTGAATTCTGATACACGCTGGGGTATGAGGTCGAAGTTGCCGTTTGGCTTTATCGTGTTAACCTTGACCATGACCTCTTCGCCAGGGACGTATGGCCTGTTCACGTTGCTCGAATGGATGAGCCCCTTGGTCTGATCGTTCAGGCTTACGAAGACTCCGAAGTCAGCCAGGTTGGCCACTCTGCCAAGGTACGTCTTCCCTGCGTCGAGGTCTGAGACGTCGCATGCGGCGCTAAGCTTATAGACTGGCCTCACGTTTATGCAGCTTTCACAGAGGCTCTGCCCCGGCGCTACGGCTTTGCCGCATATCTCGCACACGGGTACCTTGCCCGTTCCTCCGCAGTCCGGACATTTCTCCTTGACCAGTATCTTGCCGCTTCCCTTGCATTTGGGGCAGAACCCTCCTGAGAGCAGGCTTTTCAGGTCTTTCTCCGTCATCCCTATGAGGTTGACGCTCTTAACCTTGCCAGTGCCGTTGCAGTTTTCGCATGGCTTCTCTCCCTTGATGACAAGACCTTTCCCGCTGCATGACGGGCATTCGAGGCTCATGTGCGTGGCTCCATTTTACGCATCCTAATTGACTTTCCCATAGAAAATCATTATGGTTCCTACGATATGTTGATTTATTATCCTGATAATAGCGATGTAATATCGATGGTTGTGTAGATGTTTTAACATGGAAGAAATATGTTTCAGTAGATGGTTTTGCGTGAGGTAATGATGGTCGGGTAGATGGTTCTTCTATTTGAGGCTGAAGGGGGGCGGAGCAAAGCAAAGCCCCCCTTCAGTCACTAGAAAAAGAAGATGTGGTGTTTAACCATCCAATATCTCATAGAACCCCCTCTCAGTCTCATACAATTTTTTATGGGGCAATCAAGTTTGGATGTGGAGAATACTTTCACCATGCTCTTGGTCAGGATATATATGCCCCTAAAGGATATTAGGGCTTAGACAAAGAATATCACACACGCCCTACACGGTTCAGGGCCAGGCTGTGATATCCGCCATCCTGTCAGACATATCTCAACATCCCCATACCGGTTGAGGCGGGCCATGATCCTTTTTTGCCCGCCCCACCTTAAAACAAAACTTCCCCCACAATAAAAACATCAATAACATATAAAATCCGCTATAAATTCTGTTTTATATATTTATTTTCGTTTATTCGTTGCTTTTTCGATTGTTTATGCCCTAATTTGCCGCTTTTTAACTACTGAATATAATTATAGAATCACTCGCTACCAGTCTATTGGAGGGAGTATATGATGATAGAGAGCATGCACAGTAAAGCTTTAAGTCTGCCTCATGATGAAATGGGATGGCGGAGGCAAACGCTGGCGCGTGAAGACATAAACGCACGTATAAGTGCCGTTAAAACGCTGGAAATGAGAGGCGGCCGGCAATCTATTAATTTACTCGCAGAAGCGCTTAAAGACGAGAGCTATGAGGTGAGAGAGTCGGCATACCATGCCATCTGCAGGCTAGGATACGAGGCAATGCCGGAAATGGTGCGGGCCTTGAAAGACGAAAGCTTTTATGCGCGAATGTACGCCGCCCTTGCCATAAGTAATATGGTGACCAAAGAGCCGGATAAAAAATATGGCGATGACATCATCGACGCGCTAGCCCAGGCCCTGCTTGATAAAAGCATCTACGTGAGGCGCTCCGCATACGATGCCCTAAAGGTGCTCGAGTATAATAAGGTATTTAAGTCGCTCATCGGCTCCCTCGAAAGCCCGGACGCCGGCATACGGCTTGAGGCCATCATCGCCCTCGGCCGGATAGGGGATAAGAGGTCCATGAAAGCTTTGATAAGGGCGCTCTACGACGAGGATGCGAACGTTAGGAAATGCGCCATCATCGCCCTCGGCCGCATAAGAGATAAAAAGGCAGTAAGCCTGCTGAGCGGCGCCCTGAGCGACCCGGATGGCGGCGTCCGGAAAGAGGCGGCGAAAGCGCTCGGCTCGATAGGAGGCCCGAGGGCGGTGTCGAGCCTGATTCAAGCCCTTAATGATATGGAGCCTTCAGTCAGGGATGCGGCGCGAGAGGCACTATCTCGTATAAATAAATCTGAGATGACCCGCTCGTGTCGCACGCTTAAAGGGGGTGGCCGAAAGCCAGGTATATCCAGGATATGCGTTGCGATTGAGGAGGCCCTTTCTGAGTACTCAAAGGAGCGTCAGGCGAGCCTCTCTTCTTTCAACATGTAGGCTATTCTATTGTAGCAGGCGGCCCATAAAGCGCAAGCTTTATATGCTCACCCACAAGTATGGCGGCCGGATACAGCACGTGTTCTTCAAGCATGATGTGGTGCATCAGCTTTTTAGCGAGCGCCGCATAATCGGGCTTTTGCTCCCTCATGGCGGCCTCATTCATCTCCTCGAGCGCCTTTCTCATGGCATCATGCTCCCGTAAAAGGGCATGCAGTTCCCTTTTCAGCCTATCGCAAACCTTTATCATGCCGGCCACCTCCGTCGTCACGCCCTTCTCGGCAAGCGATGGGAGCAGGTCCAGTGGAGGAAACGCCAGCTCCTCCTCCTTCTTGGCATGTGGCTGAAACGACTTAAAGGCGAGAACAGCCGCATCGCCCACGTCTCCCCCAACACGAGCGGCTCTGTTTAGCCCTGTATATAGCTCCTCGTGCTCCGTCTTCAAAACGCCTGGTATCCTGTAGTCCATCCATATCCCCTTTTTATTATATAATTGATATTTATAAAATAGCGTGCTCAAAGTAGCGCAGGCCCTGTGTTAAACACTAATATCTTATATGGGTTACATTTATATACAAACCAATTTATAAAATAACGTATAATTTGCCATATAAATGGTTGAGGTGCCATACTAATGTCTAAATTCATGCCTTTGCTGGCGCTGTTGATCGTGGCAGCGCTCATCGTATCAGGCTGTACGGGGACCAGGACGATGGTAGGGAAAGAGAACAATACGTCCACGAATGACCTGATAGCCGCCCAAAAGGCAGCCGCCCAAAATGAATATAAAAAGAGCGCAGGCGAGCTAAACGACGAGATAGACTTCCTTAAAAACCATTATAAGCCGCCCCAAAACTGCACGCTAGAGGACTACAGGCTATGGCTCGACGGATTCAGGGACAGGCTTGGCCTTTGCAGGCAAATGTACGATAACGTAAGCGTGGCCGCAAAGAAATATCTTGGCTACCTGAATGAGTCGAGCGAAGAGTACGCCAATCTGACCTCTGAAGATACGGGCTTCATCGACGATATAAATTCTCTGGACGGCACGTACAGGCAATACTCGGACTACCTGAATGTGACCATTAAAAAGATGGCCGCACTCCGAGGCTATCAGGAAAAGCTGAACGCCAGCGTGGCCGCATATAATGACCTTACCGCCTTTTCAAAGGGCGCCAGGGTAGACTCTGAGGACTCGTACGCCAGCTTCCTCGACGGGTTTAACGGCAAGGTCAGCGCATATGAGTCGAAGGCGAATGCAGCCATAGCGGCGGGCGAAGAATACCTTAAATACTGTGAGCCTGGCAGCGCCGAGTACCAGGCCGTCACGGATAACAACAACGCATTGAGGGACAACGCCAGGAAGTGCAGGGAGGCATACAATAACTATAAAAAGGACTATGATAGCAAGATGAGCGCGAAGGGCGCTGCTACGTCGGCGTTTAACGACTATAAGGATAAGATGGGCAAGGCCAGCTCTGCTGCGAACGAATTGGAGGCATATCGCGGCACCGCCAAAGCGCTTGAAAAGCTCGACGCGGGCTGGCTGGCGGGCTATAAGGAGAGGCTCGACGCATTCAAGGCCGCATGTAACGATGCAATAGCAGCGGGTGACACGTGTAAGC
This sequence comes from Methanocella conradii HZ254, assembly GCF_000251105.1. Taxonomy (GTDB): domain Archaea; phylum Halobacteriota; class Methanocellia; order Methanocellales; family Methanocellaceae; genus Methanocella; species Methanocella conradii. The sequence goes on from NC_017034.1 coordinate 2,038,340, forward strand.
AGTACCTGGACCCATCGGGCTCCGACTATAAGTCCATCGAGTCCAACGAGAAGAGCATGAAAGACGCCATTGCGTCGTATGAAAGCAATTATAGCAAGCTGAACGCCATGTACAGGAATTTGCATCCACTAGGGCCAATCATCCAATAGTCATGCCTAATGGCATCTCAACCCACCAAGCCCTTAATAAAAAAACGCTTTTTCAGTTTATTTACGGGTTATTTTTATAAATATACATGTAATAAATGAATTTTAATAGTGATGCATGTTATGGTTGCTCTTGGCATAGCCGACGACGAGCCTGACATATTAAGGCTTTTTAAGATGATGCTGGGGAGCAAAGGCTATCCCATCGCCTATACCGCAATGAACGGGGCCGAGGCGGTAGAAATGCACAGGGCGAGGCCTGCAGACATAGTAATAATAGACTATAACATGCCATACATGGATGGGCTTGAGGCCGCCAGGACTATCCTGGAAGAATTCCCCAATACGAAGGTATTTTTGATGACCTGCGGCGAAGACATCATGGATTTAGTTAAAGGCTTGAGGGGCGTCACCATACTAAAAAAGCCTTTTCCATTTAAGGCCGTTATCGAGATGCTGGACCGCTTGAGCTCCCGCTAGACTGTGTATTCTTCCCCGAGCCTGGGGGCGTAAGCATCGACCCCTATCTCGCTCCGCACCCATTCGGCGAAAGCCTCAGTATTATCCCCATGCACGCAAAACACTTTCTCCGTGCCCTTATCACACATGTGCTTCACGATGGCCTTTAGCTCAGAGTCGCCGCTATGGGCCGAAAAGCTGTACTGCTCCAGCTTACACCTCAATGGCAGCACCTCGCCGTCCACCTCAACGGTGTTCGTATCAAGCGCCATCCGCCCGTTCGTGCCCTCCACCTGAAAGCCAGTCAAAATGAGCTTATCATGCGGGTCATCGTATATCTGCTTAAGATAGTAGAGGACAGGCCCGCCATTGAGCATGCCAGCCGTCGTCACGACGACCGACGGCTCATCCAGCACGGCTCGCCTCATCTTGCCTTTAACAGTGGTGGCATTGCCATAGGCTGCTTTCAGCCGGCCGGAATCCTTGAGGTATTCTGGCTGCTTTAATAGCATATCTGTGACATCCACTCCCATGCCATCCACAAAGCACCCTATGCCATGCTCCTTTAATATCATGAGTATTTCCTGGGTGCGGCCTATCGCAAAGCATGGTATGACCACGTTGCCTCCTGTATCGAGCGTATAACGTATCGACTCTATAAACCGCTCCTCTAATGCCTTCCTGTCCTGGTGCTCCTTTCCGAAATAGGTGCTCTCCACCAGTAAGGCCCTGGCCTCGGGGTAATGTATCTTCGAGCCATTCAGCAGCCTCGTGTCCGAGTTCTTGATATCGCCGGTATAGAGCAGGGTATCGTCGCCGAACTCAACATACGTCAGGGCGCTACCGGGTATATGGCCCGCATCCAGAAAGGTGATAGTATAGTCCTCCGTAGAATAGTCCTCTAGATAGTCCAGCACCATTGTACGCCTGCTTAACACCTGCATGTCAACGGGGTCGAAGGGCGGGACACAGCACCTCTCTGCGATCTCAAGCGTATCCTCAGCCAGTAGCCTGGTAAGGTGCTTCGTGGGTGGGGTGGCAAGCACGACCGGCTCAAGGTCCATCAAGTTAGGAACGACTCCGCAATGGTCAAGGTGGCCATGCGAAATCACGACCGTCTCAGGCCGCGGGCTACCCACAGGATACTCGGGCGGGTCTGACGGCTTAATCCCATAGTCAAGCAACACCTTATCATTCAATAGAAATGCGGACCGCCCAACCTCGCGGGCGGCCCCGAGGAATTTTATTTGAATGCCTTTTACCTCCACGATGCCAAATTTACTGCTGAAAAGTCAGAAACAGGCCTATGTTTTTCCCTCGAAACCTTATGTTAAATACGAAGGCTTATATATCACTTTCCATACTTAAAAATATAAATACAAAATTATTTCAATAAGAAGATACCTCTAACTAATATAATGCCACTCGCGCCGCGTGCGACAATATACAATAGAAAAGTATAAATGCTATAGGCGCAATTGTAGGAGACCGTCAGACACAGGTTCTATAATAGATGGTGAGTGCCGCAGCAAATTCCCTCGATGCCCGCTTCATAAAAACGACGTTAGCGTAGAGTATCAACGGGGCTCGTAGCTCAGTTAGGTAGAGCGCCTGGCTTTTAACCAGGCTGCCTGGGGTTCAAATCCCCACGAGCCCGCCTCACCCTGTTATGGGACTCTTTTACGTTTTAAGGAGGAAGGCAAATTGACCAAGAAGTTCAACGTTCTGGAACACGAGCTGGTGCCAGACCATATCCTGTTGACTGAAGAAGAGACCCAGGAAGTACTGAAAAAATATGGAATAACAAGGGGACAGTTGCCTAAGATAAAAGCCTCCGACGTCGTGGTCAAGCAGATAGGCGCTAAGCCTGGCGACGTTATAAAGATCATCAGGAAGAGCCTGACCGCCGGCAGGGCAGTCGCTTACAGGCTCGTCATAGAGTAAGCGAGGGGATCCAGTGTTAGACAGAAGAGAGTTAAGCAAGGCGTATTTTACCCGGAAAAAGATCGCACAGCATCACATTGACTCTTTTAACGTGTTTTTAGACCAGGGGCTTCAGAAGGTCATCGATGAGCAGGGCTACATCGAGACCGACATTGAGGACGTGGAGCGCAACATTGAGCCAGTGAAGGTCAAGCTGGGCAAGATACGCGTGGGGAATCCCGTGGTCCGTGAGGCTGATGGCTCGGTGGAGCCGCTATTCCCCACCGAGGCCCGATTGAGGAACATCACCTATGCGGCCGAATTGTTCTTAGAGATGAGCATAGTTAGGGGCGAGGTCGAGGAGGAGGCCATCGAGGTCAACATCGGCCAGCTCCCCATCATGATAGGCTGTAAGCAGTGTAACCTTGCGAATCTGAGCCCCGAAGAATGGGTCAAGAATGGGGAAGACCCCATGGACCCGGGCGGCTACTTTATAATTAATGGTACCGAGCGCGTCTTAATGACTCTAGAGGACCTGGCGCCTAATAAGATAATGGTGGAGTACGACGACCGCTATGGAGACCAGATAGAGGTGGCCAAGGTATTCTCCCAGAGGCGGGGCTACAGGGCGCTCGTGATAGTCGAGAGGGGGCGCAAGTCCATCCTTGAGGTGTCATTCCCATCGATATCCGGCCGCCTGAACCTTGTCATGCTCATGAGGGCGCTGGGGCTCGAGACCGACCAGGACATCATAAACGCGGTGTCCGAGGACCCAGAGATACAGAAGTTCATGCTCGAGAACCTCGATGAGGCGGAGGCGGACACCGTGGAAAGCGCCATGGAAAAGATAGGCAAGCGCGTGGCGGCGGGCCAGGCTCGGGACTACCAGATGAAGCGCGCCCACTACGTCATAGACAGGTACCTGCTGCCGCACCTTAACCCCGAAAACTTCGAGCGCATCCATGAGGACGACCCGAAGCTCAAGGAGTCCAGGATCAATAAGGCTTACTTTTTGGGCAGGATGGCCGAGGCCTGCTGCGAGCTGGCCCTCCACCGCAGGGCGCCGGATGACAAGGACCATTATGCTAATAAGAGGCTCAAGCTGGCAGGCGACCTTATGGAGGACTTGTTCAGGGTAGCGTTCAACAGGCTTACCAGAGACATCAAGTACCAGCTAGAGCGGGCGAACATGCGCAACAGGGAGCTATACATGATAACTGCGGTGAGGGCCGACGTCTTGACCGAAAGGCTCATCCACCCGCTCGCGACCGGCAACTGGGTCGGCGGAAGGACGGGCGTGTCCCAGCTTATGGACCGCATAGACTACATGGCCATGCTATCGCACCTCAGGCGTGTCATATCTCCCTTATCCAGGGCCCAGCCCCACTTCGAGGCCCGTGACCTTCACGCGACTCAGTGGGGCCGCATTTGCCCGTCGGAGACGCCAGAAGGCCCGAACTGCGGCCTGGTGAAGAACTTCGCCATGTCGGTGGAGCTGTCCACGGGCATAGAGGACGAGGAGTCGATAAAGAAGATACTGAGAGAGGCCGGCGTACAGCCTCTGGGGAGGGTGGTGTAAATGAAGGCAAGGGTATTCGTTAACGGAGCGCTCGTGGGGACGCACGAGAATCCCCTTGAGCTGGTGGAGAACATTCGAGAGAAGAGGCGGCAGGGCATCATCTCAAACCAGCTCAACATCGCGTACCACAAGCTCACTAACGAGGTCATCATAAACACTGACATGGGCAGGGCCAGGCGGCCGCTCATCATCGTAAAGAATGGCAAGCCATTGATCACTAATGAGGACATCGAGCAGCTCAAGCGTGGCGAGGCGACGTTTGACGACCTGGTCAAGAGGGGCCTGATTGAGTACATCGACGCGGAGGAGGAAGAGAATACTTATATAGCCATTGACGAGTCTCAGCTCACCAAGGACCATACGCACCTGGAGCTTGAGCCTTCGCTCATCCTCGGGATAGCCGCTGGCATGATACCGTATCCGGAGCATAACGCTTCGCCTAGGGTCACGATGGGGGCGGGCATGATCAAGCAGTCGCTGGGGGTCTCCACCGCCAACCAGAAGCTGAGGCCGGACACGAGAGGGCACTTCCTGCACTACCCGCAGGAGGCGATAGTCACCACACAGACGGCGAGGTCCATCAACTTCGAGAAGAGGCCGGCCGGCCAGAACTTCGTCGTGGCAGTGCTATCGTATGAGGGCTATAACATCGAGGATGCGCTCGTCTTCAATAAAGGCTCAATTGACAGGGGCCTTGGAAGGTCCCACTTCTTCAGGACGACTGAAGGGGAGGAGAGGCGGTACCCGGGCGGCCAGGAGGACACCTTTGAGGTGCCCGACGCCGAGGTGAGGGGCGCCCGCGAGGCGGAGTACTACTCGATGCTTGACGAGGACGGTCTAGTCAACCCGGAGACCGAGGTCGGGCCGAACGACGTCCTGATAGGCAAGACCAGCCCGCCGAGGTTCCTGGAAGAGCCGACGGACCTGGGAGGCATCACCCCGCTGAAGCGGCGCGAGACCTCGGTGACCATGAGGAGCAACGAAAAGGGCATCGTTGACACGGTCATACTCACGGAGACCCAGAATGGCAGCCGCCTTGCAAAGGTGCGCACGAGGGACCTGAGGATTCCGGAGCTTGGCGACAAGTTCGCATCCCGCCACGGACAGAAGGGCGTCATTGGCCTCATAGCGCCGCAGGAGGACATGCCTTTCACGGAGAGCGGCATGGTCCCCGACCTCATAATAAACCCGCACGCCATCCCGTCCCGTATGACCATCGGGCACGTCTTAGAGACCATAGGCGGCAAGGTAGGCAGCCTCGCGGGGAGGTTCGTCGATGGCACCGCCTTCAACAACGAGACCGAGGACGAGCTCAGGGCGGAGCTTAAGAAGTTCGGCTTCTCCCACACGGGCAAGGAAGTCTTCTACGATGGCATTACTGGCCAGAGGATAAAGGCAGACGTTTTCGTTGGAGTAATCCTGTACCAGAAGCTGTACCACATGGTCTCGTCCAAGATGCACGCCAGGTCCAGAGGCCCCGTCCAGGTGCTGACGAGACAGCCGACCGAGGGCCGTGCCAGGGAAGGCGGGCTGAGGTTCGGCGAGATGGAAAGAGACGTCATGATAGGCCACGGCGCAGCCATGGCACTTAAGGAAAGGCTGCTCGACGAGTCTGACAAGGTGTTCGAGTACGTCTGTAACAACTGCGGCATGGTGGCCACCGAGGACAAGAAGAGGAAGCTCGTGTACTGCCCGAACTGTGGCGCTGACACTAATATATATAAAGTGGAGATGAGCTACGCCTTCAAGCTGCTTCTGGATGAGATGAAGGCGCTGGGCATAGCGCCGAGGCTAGAGCTGGAGGACGCCGTATGACAGCACCAAAGAGGATAAGGAAGATAAAGTTCGGCCTGTTATCGCCTGCAGAAATAAGAAAGATGAGCGTTACCAAGATCATTACTGCTGATACGTATGATGATGACGGCTATCCTATAGACATGGGGTTGATGGACCCCAGGCTGGGCGTCATCGACCCTGGCTTAAGGTGCCGCACCTGTGGAGGCAGGCCGGGCGAGTGCCCGGGGCACTTTGGCCACATCGAGCTTGCCGCCCCAGTGATACACGTCGGCTTCGCACGGCTGCTGAGAAAGATACTGATGACTACGTGCCGTCGCTGCGGACGGCTCATGCTCGACGAGAAAGCCAAGGCAGAGTACCTCAGGCAGATTAAGACTAGCATGAGGCTTGGCCAGCCTATCGACGACATAGTGAAGAACGTGTTCAAGGACGCAAAGGCTGCGACCTGCCCGTATTGCGGGGAGGAGCAAAAGGAGATAAAGTTCGAGAAGCCGACCGGCTACATCGAGGACGGCCACAAGCTCATGCCCACCGACGTTCGGGACCGGCTCGAGATGATCCCTGACGAGGACATCGAGGTGTTCGGCATGGACCCGAAGAACGCCAGGCCCGAGTGGATGGTCCTGACGGTATTGCCGGTTCCACCGGTGACTGTAAGGCCTTCCATCACCCTTGAGAGCGGGCAAAGGTCCGAGGACGACCTGACGCATAAGCTCGTGGATATCATACGAATAAACCAGAGATTCCAGGAGAACCGTGACGCGGGAGCCCCTCAACTCATCATAGAGGACCTCTGGGAGCTCTTACAGTATCATGTGACGACTTATATTGATAACGCCGTTTCTGGGGTTCCGCCCGCAAGGCACAGGAGCGGCCGCCCGCTGAAGACGCTATCACAGCGCCTGAAGGGGAAAGAAGGCCGGTTCAGGGGCTCATTATCGGGCAAGCGCGTCAACTTTAGCGCCAGGACCGTGATATCCCCTGACCCGAACCTGAGCATAAACGAAGTCGGCGTCCCCTTGAGTATAGCTAAAGAGATGACGGTGCCCATGACAGTGACTCCGTTCAACATCGAGGTGGCCAGGGAATACGTGAGGCGCGGGTCCGAGAACCACCCGGGCGCAAACTACGTCAAGAGGCCGGACGGCCGCAGGCTCAAGGTCACGGATAAGAATTGCGCGGAGCTGGCGGAAGCCCTGGACGTGGGGTGGAAGGTCGACCGGCAGCTCAAGGATGGGGACATCGTGCTGTTTAACCGGCAGCCATCCCTTCACAGGATGAGCATCATGGGCCACTTCGTGAAGGTGATGCCCCACAAGACGTTCAGGCTGAACCCGGCCGTGTGCGCCCCGTATAACGCCGACTTCGACGGCGACGAGATGAACCTGCACGTGCCCCAGAACATGGAGGCGATGGCGGAGGCGCGCATCCTCATGCTCGTGCAGCAAAACATCCTTTCCCCGAGGTTTGGCGGGCCTATAATCGGCGGCCTCCACGACCACATATCGGGCATCTACCTGCTGACCAAGGGCAACCAGATGTTCAACGAGGCCGAGGCTCTGGACCTGCTGAGGAAGACCGGAGTAAGGGAGCTGCCCGAGCCGGCGAAGGTTGAGGGGGGCGTGCAGTACTGGACTGGCAAGCAGATTTTCAGCACCATCCTGCCCAGGACCCTGAACCTGACGTATAAGGCTAAGATATGCGAGAACTGCGAGGTCTGCAAAAAGGAGGAATGCGATAAGGACGCCTACGTAACGATAAGGGATGGAGTCCTGAAGACCGGCGTGATCGACGAGAAGGCGATAGGCGCGTTCAGCGGCAAGATAGTGGACAGGATAGTGAAGACGTACGACGAGGACACGGCGGCGAAGTTCATCGACGACGTGACCAGGCTGGCCATCAGGGCCATCATGAAGTTCGGCTTCTCCTATGGCATTAGCGATACGGATATACCGAGAGAGGCGAAGGTGCAGACGACCGACGTCATCCTGGAGTCGGAAAAGCAGGTGAAGAAGCTGATAGAGGCCTACGAGGCGGGCGAGCTGGAGCCTCTGCCGGGCAGGACCCTGAAGGAGACGCTGGAGCTGCGCATCATGCAGGAGCTGGCAAAGGCCAGGGACGCAGCGGGCTCAATCGCAGGGAAACACCTGGCCAGCGAGGGCGACAACTCCGCGGTCATAATGGCCCGCTCGGGCGCGAGGGGCAGCTTCTTGAATCTGACGCAGATGACCGGCTGCGTCGGGCAGCAATCCGTGAGAGGCGAACGCATCATGAGAGGATACAGCGACAGGACGCTCCCGCACTTCCTGCCGGGCGACCTGGGAGCCGACGCGAGAGGCTTCGTCGAGTCCTCGTACAAGAAGGGCCTCAACCCGACGGAGTTCTTCTTCCACGCCATGGGAGGCAGGGAAGGCCTGGTCGATACCGCGGTAAGGACGTCCCAGTCGGGATACCTGCAGCGCAGGCTGGTCAACGCCTTACAGGACCTGGAGGTCAAGTATGACGGCACCGTCCGTGAGACGCGGGGCGTCATCGTGCAGTTCGAGTACGGCGAGGATGGCGTGGACCCAATGAAGAGCGACTATGGCGAAGGGGTAAACGTCCGCCAAATAGTCGAAAACGTGATAAACGGGGGTGGCTCGAAGTGAGCATCTCTGAATCCACAATAGAGGCTGAGCTCAACAAGATCGATGACCTGCCCTATAAAATAGTACAGGAAATAAAAGAAAGCCTTAAGGGCGTGAAGCTCACCAAGAAGCAGTTAGAGGAGATCATCGAGAAAACGCGGGAGGCCTACAAGCGCGCAAGGGTGGAGAACTGCGAGGCGGTGGGCATGGTGGCGGCACAGAGCATAGGCGAGCCTGGCACGCAGATGACGATGCGTACCTTCCACTATGCGGGCGTGGCCGAGATAGACGTCACGCTGGGCCTGCCCCGCCTTATCGAGATCGTGGACGCAAGGCGGGAGCCATCGACGCCAATGATGACTATCCATCTGCTGCCGGAGATAGCCGGAAACAGGGATGCCGTCAAAAAGCTCGGCTGGGACCTGGAGGAGACCAACGTCAGCGACATCGCCTCCATCTCCACGAATCTCGCAGACATGACCATTATCATCGACGTCAACGAAAAGCAGCTGCTCCAGAGGGGCATGACAATGGAGGAGGTCGCCGATAAGATCGGCGAGGTTACGGGGCTGAAGCTCGACGTGAACGAGAATCGTATCACGGTTCACCCTGAGGAGCCATCATACCGTGACCTGCTCCAGATGGTAGAAACGATACGAACGATACTTTTAAAAGGCATAAAAGGTATTAGTCGTGTCGTCATCCGCAAAGAAGAGAACGAGTACGTTATATATACTCAGGGCTCTGCGCTGAAGAAGGTAATCCACTTTGAAGGAGTGGATGCCGCGAGGACTAAGACAAATAACATAAACGAGATAGCCGAGGTCCTTGGAATCGAGGCGGCCAGGAACGCGATAATCAACGAGGCGCTGGACACGCTGTCCGAACAGGGCCTTACCGTTGACATAAGGCATATCATGCTCGTGGCAGACATGATGACCATCGACGGCGAGGTCAAGCAGATAGGCAGGCACGGCATATCCGGCGAGAAGGCAAGCGTGCTATCCAGGGCGGCCTTCGAGGTCACGGTTAACCACCTTCTGGACGCGGCAGTCGCGGGTGAGGTCGATGAGCTGACCGGGGTGACGGAAAACGTCATAGTAGGCCAGCCGATACAGCTCGGCACGGGGGACGTAGAGCTCGTCACCGTCTCGAGCTTCAAGAAAACGAAAACCAAAGCGTAAATGTAAAGAGTGATTGGAATGCAGATAGACCTGGACAAGTCACTGAGAAGCGTTATGAGGACCGGCAAGGTCCTGGTCGGGACCAGGCAGGCCATCAAAGCAAGCAAACGCGGAGTAGCGAAACTTGTCATAGTGGCCTCCAACTGTCCCGGTGAAGTGAAGAAGCAGATAAAGGAGAGCAATGTGCCTGTTTACGAGTTCCCGGGCATGAGCGTGGACCTGGGGCCGATGTGCGGCAAGCCGTTCATCGTCTCGGCGCTGACCATACTGGACGCCGGCGAGTCGGATATCATGGCGTTGGCCAGAGGTGTACAGAGTGCCTGAAGTCTCGTTTACCACGGAGACGATGAGCTACATCGCCCTATTCGAGTCGCTGACCGGGGCGCACGCTAAGGACTGCCTCGTCCTTGAGGGGGAGGACAGCCGCATCGTGTTCGTCGTCAAAAGCGGAGACATGGGCTTAGCCATCGGTAAAAATGGTAACAACATAAACAGGGTGAAGAAACAGATTGGAAGGCATATCGAAGTCATAGAATACTCTGAAGACCCGAAGGAGTTCATCAAGAACCTGTTCCAGCCGGCCACGGTAAAGAATATAGTGCTTTCGACAAAGGGCGAAAGGACGGTTGCCATTGTGGACGTAGCCACTAAGGATAAGGGGCTGGCAATCGGCAAGAACGGCAGGAACATCAACAAGGTCAAGTTACTCGCACAGAGGCATCATAAGGTAGACGATGTAGTCATAAACCAGAAGTGAGGACGTGAGTAGATGGGATACGGAAAATTTGCAGCTCGTAAGCTCGCTCATGATAGAAAAAACTACAGGTGGAGCGATAGGGATTACGCCAGGCGCGTTTTAAGGCTAGATGAAAAGGCTGACCCGCTAGAGGGAGCGCCTCAGGCGAAGGGAATCGTACTGGAGAAGGTCGGGGTAGAGGCCAAGCAGCCGAACTCGGCGATCAGGAAGTGCATAAGGATACAGCTAATTAAGAATGGCAGGCAGGTCACTGCGTTCTGCCCCGGCGACGGCGCCATCAACTTCATCGATGAGCACGACGAGGTCACCATCGAGGGCATCGGTGGGCGGATGGGAGGCTCATATGGCGACATCCCCGGAGTGAGGTTCAGGGTGTGCAAGGTGAACGACGTCTCGCTCGAGGAGCTCGTCAAGGGCAAGAGAGAGAAGCCATTAAGGTAAGGTGGAAGTTTGTCAGAGTTATTACTATTCGGCAAGTGGGATACGACCCAGGTCAACATCAAGGACCCCAGCATTAAGAGGTACATCAACCTCTCGCCCGTGCTCGTGCCGCACACCGGCGGCAGGCTGGGCAAAAAGCAGTTCGGCAAGGCCGATATGCCCATAGTTGAGCGCTTAATAAATAAGATGATGAGGAACGAGTTCAACACGGGCGAGAAGATAAAGTGCTATAACATAGTTAAGGACGCCTTTGAGATAATAAGCCAGAGGACGAAGCAGAACCCTGTGCAGGTGCTCGTGGACGCCATCGAGAACGCCGGCCCCCGTGAGGACACGGTGAGGCTCAAGTACGGCGGCATCAACGTCCCCAAGGCCGTGGACGTGTCGCCGATGAGGCGCGTAGACCAGGCGCTCATGTTCATCGCCCAGGGGGCGGAGAAGGCGGCATTCAAGTCCAAAAAGTCTATAGAAGAAGCGCTGGCTGAAGAGCTGATAGCCGCCTCGAAGGGAGACGTTAAGAGCGCTTCGGTTGCCAAGAGAGACGAAAAGGAGAGGGTAGCGAAGGCAGCCCGCTAAAACACGAGAGGTTCACGCTTATGGCGACTAGAGGAAAAAAGATGGTTGAGCGGGTCAAGGAGCTAATGGATAAGCCCGAGAAGATCCGCAACATAGGCATTTGTGCCCACATAGACCACGGCAAGACTACCCTGTCTGATAACTTGCTGGCCGGCTCCGGAATGATTTCCATGGAGCTGGCGGGTAAGCAGCTCTTCATGGACTTCGACGAGGAAGAGCAGGCCAGGGGCATCACGATCAACGCGGCCAACGTGTCGATGGTCCACGAGGTCGGCGACGAGGAGTACCTCATTAACTTAATAGATACGCCCGGCCACGTCGACTTCGGCGGCGACGTCACGAGGGCGATGAGGGCCGTAGACGGCGCAGTTGTGGTCGTGGACGCCGTGGAGGGCACCATGCCCCAGACCGAGACCGTGCTCAGGCAGGCCTTAAGGGAGAACGTCAAGCCCATACTGTTCATAAACAAGGTGGACAGGCTCATCAACGAGCTAAAGATAGACAAGAAGGACATGCCCATGAGGCTCGGCAAGGTCATAGACCACGTAAACAAGCTGATAAAGAGCATGGCCCCCGAGCACTATGAGAAGGACGGGTGGAGGCTGGACGCGTCCAAGGGGACGGTCTGCTTCGGGTCCGCCCTATATAAGTGGGCTATATCAGTTCCATCGGCAAAGAGGACGGGCATAGGCTTCAACGAGGTCTACGAGTACTGTAAGGCCAACAACATGAAAGAGCTGGCACAGAAGTCGCCGCTCCACGCCGTGCTGCTCGACGCCGTCGTACACCACCTGCCCAACCCAATCGAGGCGCAGAAGGTGCGCATACCCGTCATCTGGAGAGGCGATAAGGAGTCCAAGGTGGGCAGGGACCTCCTCACGGCTAACCCGAGCGATGAGGTCGTATTCATGGTCACGAAGATATTGACAGACCCTCACGCGGGCGAAGTGGCAGTGGGCAGGCTATTCGCCGGCACCCTGGAAAGGGGCCAGGAGCTATACATCTCGGGCACCGCTGCGACGAACCGCGTACAGTCTGTTGCCATCTCCATGGGCGCTGACCGCGTAGAGGTGGAGAGGATACCCGCCGGAAACATAGCGGCGGTCACGGGCCTTAAGGATGCCATCGTGGGCTCAACCGCTTCTACGGTCAGGGATATGACCCCGTTCGAGGCCATCAAGCACGTATCCGAGCCAGTCATGACCGTGGCGGTCGAGGCCAAGAACATGAAGGACCTCCCGAAGCTCGTAGAAGCCTTGAGGCAGGTGGCCAAGGAGGACCCGACGGTCAAGGTCGAGATCAACGAGGAGACCGGAGAGCACCTCATATCTGGCATGGGCGAGCTTCACCTCGAGATAGTCACCAAGACAAGGATTACGAGGGATAGGGGTATAGAGGTCGTCACCTCCGAGCCCATCGTGGTCTACAGGGAGACCGTCTCGGGCAAGGCAGGCCCGATAGAAGGCAAGTCCCCGAATAAGCATAACAGGTTCTACGTGCACGTAGAGCCCCTTGAGCAGCCGGTATTCGAGGCGATAAAGAACGGCGACTTCTCAATGAACATGATGGAGCTTGACAGGCGTAAGCTGCTAGAGAGCCTGGGCATGGATAAGGAGGAGGCCAAGGGCATCACCCACGTATACGGCACCAACGTGCTCATCGACATGACCAAGGGCATCCAGTACCTCAAGGAGACGATGGAGCTCATCATCGAGGGCATGGAAGAGGCCCTGAAGAACGGCCCGCTGGCCAGGGAGCCCGCTCAGGGGATAAAGATAAAGCTTGTCGATGTAAAGCTGCACGAGGATGCCGTCCACAGAGGCCCTGCGCAGGTCATACCTGCGGTCAGGAGCGCCATACAGGGTGGCATACTCATGGCCGGCCCGACGCTGCTGGAGCCGGTCCAGAAGGTTTTCATTAGCGTGCCTCAAACCCAGATGGGCGCCGCAGTCCGCGAGATACAGGGGCGCAGGGGCATCATAAACGACATAAAGTCCGAGGGCGACATGTCAATCATCGAGGGGCAGGCACCCGTAGCCGAGCTGTTCGGCTTTGCAAGTGACATACGCGGGGCCACCGAGGGCCGCGCATTATGGAATACCGAGTTCCTTGGGTTCTTCCCCGTGCCGGCCAGCATGCAGAACGACATAGTCATAAGCATAAGAAAGAGGAAGGGCCTCAAGGCTGAGATACCGAAGCCGAGCGACTTCCTGGAGTGATGTAAAAACGAAAGGTATAAAAACAACAAATGCCTTTACGATTGCAAGCAAACACAGCATAAATCTGGAAATATATTCGGAGGTAATATAAATGGCAGGAACTAAGCCGCACTTAAATCTAGCTGTCATCGGACATATCGACCACGGCAAGAGCACCCTTGTCGGAAGGCTGATGTTCGAGACCGGCGCCGTACCGGCGCACATCATTGAGCAGTACAGGAAAGAGGCCGAGGCCAAGGGCAAGGCGACCTTCGAGTTCGCCTGGGTCATGGACTCTCTCAAGGAAGAGCGCGAGAGAGGCATTACCATCGACATCGCCCACAGAAGGTTTGATACTGATAAGTATTACTTTACCATAGTAGACTGCCCGGGCCACAGGGACTTCGTCAAGAACATGATCACGGGCGCATCGCAGGCCGATGCGGCCATACTGGTCGTAGCCGCCCCAGATGGCATCATGCAGCAGACCAAGGAGCACGTCTTCCTGGCCAGGACGCTGGGCATAGGCCAGCTCATCGTCGCCATCAACAAGATGGACGCCGTCAACTACGACCAGAAGAGGTTCGAGCAGGTAAAGGCCGACGTTACCAACCTTCTGAAGACGGTCGGCTTCAAGCCGGATACGATACCCTTCATACCCCTGTCCGCCTTCAAGGGCGATAATATAGCAAAGCACTCCGAGAACACCAAGTGGTACACCGGCTACAACCTCCTTGAGGCCCTGAATAACCTCAAGGAGCCTGAGAAGCCCATCAACCTGCCGATGAGGACGCCGGTCCAGGACGTGTACACGATATCGGGCATCGGCGTAGTCCCTGTAGGCCGTGTCGAGACCGGCATCATGAAAAAGGGCGACAAGGTCATCTTCAGGCCCTCCATCGATGGCGTTGGCGCGACGGGCGAAGTGAAATCCATCGAGATGCACCACGAGGAGATCCCCCAGGCGCTGCCCGGCGATAACATCGGCTTCAACGTGAGGGGCGTAGACAAGAACGCCATCCGTCGCGGCGACGTTTGTGGCCCTGTGGACAAGCAGCCCACTGTTGCCCAGGAGTTTAAGGCCCAGATTGTCGTGCTGCAGCACCCATCCGCCATCAGCGCAGGGTACACCCCCGTGTTCCACTGCCACACCGCGCAGGTAGCCTGCACGATTACCCAGATACTGGCCAAGCTCGACGCTAAGACCGGCAGCGTAAAGGAGCAGAACCCGGCCTTCATCAAGGCTGGCGACGCTGCCATAGTCATGGTCAGGCCGACCAGGCCGATGGCCATCGAGAAGGTCAAGGAGATCCCCCAGCTCGGCAGGTTTGCCATCCGTGATATGGGCCAGACCATCGCCGCGGGCGTCGTAATGGACATCACCCCGAGATAAGCTTAATATAGAAGGATGGACCATTATATCCATCCTTTCAATATTATCAGGTGATACATTATGGCAGCACAAAAAGCAAGGATAAGGCTTTCCGGGACTTCTCCGACCAAGCTGGATGACGTATGCAGCCAGGTTAAGAAGATCGCCGAGAAGACTGGCGTGAGCATTTCCGGCCCCGTACCGTTGCCGACCAAGCGTCTCGTGGTCCCGTGTAGGAAGAGCCCGAGCGGCGAGGGCACGGCAACCTGGGAGCACTGGGAGATGCGCGTCCATAAGAGGCTTATCGACATAGACGCCGACGAGCGTGCTTTGAGGCAGCTCATGCGCATCCAGGTGCCCAAGGACATCAACATTGAGATAGTCCTTAAGGGCTAAGCATAGCGGTTGAATATTACTAGAAAATATGGAAAGGCTCGTTGAGCCTTCAACTATCACCTCCCTTCATGGAAGATGTAGTAGGGGTTTTTGAAACTCCTACCAAACCCTGTTTTTCGGTGCCAACACGGCGAACGCCACAATGAATTTCACCACAAAGGACACAAAAAACACAAGGACTTTTATTACTCAAGGGGGCGTTCTTTGTGTACCTTGTGGTAAAAAATGTATTTATTTGTGTTGTTTCTTGAGGTAAGGCATAAGGCCGCCGGCCTCTAGAAGCTGCTGCATAAACTCGGGGATGGGCTTCATGGGCAAAACCTTGCCAGTGGTAAGATTCCTGACCTCATTTTTACTGAAGTCCACCTCAAGCTCATCGCCCTGCCTGGCCTCCTTAGAGATGCCCTTACACTCTATAAGAGGCAAGCCAATATTGAAGCCATTCCTGTAAAAGATGCGAGCATAGGATTCCGCGATGATGCACGAGACGCCACAGGCCAGGATGACCTGGGGCGCCTGCTCCCTCGATGAGCCGCAGCCGAAGTTAGTCGAGGCCACCAGGATAGGGTCCTTGACCTTTTGAGAGTCCGCATAGAACGTCGGGTCGATAGACTCAAAGGCGTGCACAGCAAGCTTTTTTAGATCTAGCTCGTCGTACTTATATTTGCCAGAGATGACCTCATCAGTGTTGGTATCAGGGGGATAGACCCTGAGCACCTTTGACCTTATATTTTTGAGTGCCATTTTAGAGCACCTCCCGTGGGTCTGTTATTTTTCCGTATATGGCGCTGGCGGCGGCGACTGCCACGTTAGAAAGGTATATCTCGGCCTTATTGTTACCCATTCTGCCCTTAAAGTTCCTATTCTGGGTAGACAGGGCTTTCTCGCCGTCCCCCAGGGCGACGGTCCTGCCTATGCAGAACCCGCAGCCCGGGGCGCATACCGCCGCGCCAGCCTGTACAAGCGTCTCGATATACCCGAGCCTTATGGCATCGGCCAAAACCTTACGGCTTGCCGGGTAAACCACCAGCCGGGTATCCCTGTGGGCTTTTCTGCCCTTCAGGATCTCTGCGGCCATCTTAAGGTCTTCAAGCCGGCCATTCGTACAAGACCCGATACAAACCTGGTCGAGGGGCACGCCAGCAAGCTCAGACACGGGCTTCACGTTATCCACCCTGTGCGGGTACGCCACCATCGGCTCCAGCCTGGAGGCATCAACAAACAGCTCATCGGCGTATACCGCATCCTTATCGGCGGCGAGAGGCCTATACTCGCCTTCACGGCCATGCTCCTTCAAATAAGCCCTAACTTTTTCGTCGGCGGGGCACAGTCCGACCTTGCCCCCCGCCTCAATAGCCATATTTGATAATACCAGGCGGGATTCCACCGACATTTTGTCTACCGTGGAGCCCTGATACTCCATGGACATGTACGTGGCGCCATCCGCGGTGATTTCCTTGACGATGTGAAGGAAGACGTCCTTGGAGGTCACATGCTTCGGCAGCTCGCCATCTATCTGGAACCGGAACGCTTCCGGGACCCGGAGCCAGGTGGTGCCATACGCCATTATGGCGCCCACGTCTGTCGAGCCCATGCCGGTAGCGAAGGCGGCCAGCGCGCCATGGGTGCAGGTATGGCTGTCCGCCCCTATGATTATCTTCCCGGGAGCGGCGAACCGCTCGGCTACTACCTGGTGGCAGATGCCATCCCCATTCTCGAAGAAGTATATCCCATTCTCGCGGGCGAACCTGCGCATGAAAATATGCACGTTTGAGACCTGCTCGCTCGGCGAAGGCGAAGCGTGGTCGCAGACCGCGCCGACCTTTTGCGGATCGAAGACCTTCCTTGTGCCAAGCTCTTTCTCCATCTGCTGTATCGCCAGGGGCATCGTGCCGTCCTGGCCGAATACGAAATCTACTGGCACCGTGATTAAGTCCCCCGGTGCCACATCCTTTCCGCTTTTTTCCGATAGTATCTTTTCTGCCAGCGTCTTCCCCATTGTCACTCACCTGAGTCGAGGATGTATCCGCTTATGCGTCGGTCATAAATAAAACTTACCCAGTGTCCTTGATCTAATGGTTTTTTATATAGTCTATAGGCTGTATCATGGAGGCTGATGGGGCTTCTTGTCAGGTGCCAACCCTAAAGGTTGGCAAGATCAAGGTCAGCGTCGACCGGCAAACGGGAGCATTGTGGATGAGGCAGGTGGAGCCGGTTTTCCTGCGAACGCTAGTGGCCACGCCAATTGCGGATATCCTGGGCTAGCCCCGGCAGATGTGGATGAAAGGCTCCCTGTACAGGAGGAAACCTGAGAACGACCTAACGTGCGCGTCTTCACGAAGTTCGCCAGCGTTCCGGAAGACCCTGCTACGGGGAGCGGCAACGGGTGTCTGGCCGCCTACCCTGTCAAGTACCGCTACTTTGGGGAGCCGAAAATTAAACGGCTCAAGTCAGGGTGGGCGGCAAGGTCATACCTGTAGCAAAGTGTACTTTGCTATGATGAGCGCAAAAAGTTTATAATGGCTAAGCCGTATAGGTTCGGCACCTCAATTTATCATTATTAATATGATTATTTTGTATGCGCAGGCACTTTAAAGGAGATGCGGGCGTGGCAATACAGTTCGCAGACAGGATGTATTCCGTAAAGAAGTCATTCATACGCGAGATACTCAAAGTAACGGAAGACTCATCCACCATTTCCTTCGCCGGCGGCCTGCCTAATCCTAAGTCGTTCCCGGTGGAAGAGGTGGCGGCGGCGGCCGCAAAGGTGCTGAAGGAAGATGGGGAGAGCGCCCTGCAGTACAGCACGACCGAGGGCTACCCGCCCCTAAGGGAGTATATAGCCAAACGGTATGCACGCTATGGCATAAAGGCCGATGCCGGCGAAATACTTATCACGACAGGCTCCCAGCAAGGGCTGGACCTGATAGGCAAGGTTTTCCTTAATAAAGGAGATACCGTCGCCGTCGAGCGCCCAACCTACCTTGCTGCCCTGCAGTCCTTTGGCATGTATGAGCCCGGGTTCATAGGCATATCGCTCATGGACGATGGCATCGATGTGGAAGCGATGAAAAAGGCATTAGCCGACGATGCGGTAAAGCTTCTCTATATGGTGCCGAGCTTTCAGAACCCCACAGGAATCACGTACTCACATGAAAAGAGAAAACAGGTGGCCGAGGCGCTAAGGGAAACGAAGACGGTGCTCGTGGAGGACAACCCGTATGGCGATATACGGTTCATGGGAGAAGACCTGCCGCCAATGAAGCGCTATGTGGGCGGAGACGCCATCATCATGGGAACGTTCTCAAAGACAGTATCGCCGGGCATGCGGCTAGGATGGCTATACGCGCCAGGAGACATCATGGAAAAGCTTATCACGGCAAAGCAGGCGGCAGACCTGCACACCAGCTACTTCGTACAGCGGGTCGTCTATCAATACCTGCTGGATAACGACGTGGAAAAGCACATCAAAAGGATCCGGCGCATGTATAAAGCACAAAGGGACGCCATGGTATCGGCGCTCGAAAGGTATTTCCCCGATGGCGTATATTATACAAGGCCCGAGGGCGGCATGTTCCTGTGGGTAACCCTGCCGGAAGGCATATCGTCCATAAAGCTATTTGAGATTGCGATAAAGAATAAGGTCGTCTTCGTGCCAGGCCATGCGTTCTTCGTGGACGGAAGCGGCCAGAACACGCTGAGGCTCAGCTACTCAAACTCCAATGAAGAGCAGATCGAGGAGGGCATAAAGCGGCTCGCTAAAGCGTTTTACACTCTAAAAGAGGCAAAACATGAAACTATCGCTGTTAAAGGGTAAGTTCGCCGTCTGCAGGCTTGAAAAGAGCGCCCCGATACCCGAATGGCTAAAAGAGAGCACGTTCTTCACAGTATCCCGCACCTATGACGAGCTCTCCTTCGTATGCTCACAGGAGTCGATCCCGGAATACATTGAATGCGATAAGGACTGGAGGTGTCTCCAGGTGGAAGGCCCGCTTCCCTTTAACGAGACTGGCATACTCGCCTCGCTGACCGCCCCGCTTGCCAATGCAAAGATCCCGATATTCGTCTTTTCCACTTATGATACCGACTATGTTATGGTAAAGGACGGCGACCTGGATAAAGCCGTGAGGACGCTATCGGCCGAACGCCACAGCGTTAGGCGATAAAAGCGGCCGCGACTGGTTCATATACCCCAATGTATCATAAGATATGGCGATGAGCGCTAGTAATTTTAATATGCACTTCGTCTGCACCCTTGATGAGGCCAGGAGTATCGTGGATCAGCATGAGAAGTACTGGATATCTAACTGTAATTGCCGTGAGCATCGAGGCCCATGTAATCGTTCCCGGATGGACGTGTGCCTGCAATTTTACCCCGTGACAGTGGCCGACGGCTCCAATAAGAGGGCTGCCACAAAAGATGAAGTCTATGCAATTTTAAAAGAGGCGCGGGAAAAGCACCTGGTGCCAAGGCCTTTCCGGAACGAGAAGGATAGGGACAGGGTCGATGGCATCTGCTTCTGCTGTGATGACTGTTGCGGCTACTTTTTAGGACGGTGGGGTCATGGGGTGGGGAATCCCCTTGAAACGGTGGGATGGAATTCGCCCCTTGTTCTCCGGCATAAAAATAATACTACTTTCGGCAAGCATAGATAAAGTATATGGATAAGCGCATAATAATTGTGGTGTGTATGCTTGTGAGGAAGACGGTCAGGATACCCGTCCACTATGAGACTACGAAGAGCAAGGTGGACCGGCTGGGCAGGCTGACCGCCAGGCTGACCTATTGCATATCATTAATCAACGGTCTCGTCTCCCCTGAGACGAGTCTAGACCGGAAGACGTTGCGGAGGCTGGTCAAGGATAGCGACATCGTGCAGAAGTGTGGATTATCCGCTGGGTACGTGGACCAGTGTATCGACAAGGTTTTGTGGGCGTGGCGGAGCTACGAGGACAGGCACGGCGAGTGGCAGTACATGTACGACAGAGCCGTCGAAGACCATGCCAACTGTGGAGACGATGAGCGGGGGGAACTGGAAAAGAAAGTCAAGCGGCTCGAAAAGAATGAGCCGTCCCCGCCCGTATTCGACCATAAGGTGTCCTGTCGATTGGATTTTCGCACGGGCGGGATAGAGCGGGGCGAGAACTCTTTTTTGTTGTGGATGCACGTCTCCACGCTCGTGAAGGGGGAGACGATGGACGTTCCCCTGAACCCTTCTTATTATCATCTCAAGCAACTCGAAGGAGCCATGATAAGCGACTTCGAGATAATACGGAAAAACGGCAGATACTACGCTCATGTATCCACGACGAGGTTCGTGGTTGATGTTGAGACAAGTTCCTATGGGGGCATCGACCAGGGTTTGAACAGGACGCTGGCAATCGTATTGCTACCTCCAACTGGGGCTGGCGTGCCCCGTGAAGAGCTATTGTACGATGAGAAGCGAAACATGCTGGACAAGTACGACGCTATCATAGCATCGTTACAATCGGCTATGGCGTCGGCGAGACACGACCGGGCGAGGTGGCTCGTCGAATACCATAAGATGTCGAGGAAGCTCAAGCAGCTACGAGGCAAGAGGAACAACGTGTCCGTGTACCATGATTGGCTCTTGGCTAACAAGGCTGCCGAGTACACCGACGGCTACACAATAGCCATCGGGAACACGAGGTTCAGGCAGGCGCAGTATCGTGGGAATGGTATGCCAGCGCTCCGAAAGAGAATAGGAAAATGGAGCTACGCTAGACAGCGCATGTTTATAGCCCATAAGCGGGCCGAACGCGGACTATCCACGATGCTCGTCGACGAGAGGAACACGTCGAACACGTGCCGTTGTGGGAGCAGGCTGGTCACGAGGAAGTACCTTAATGGTGCCTCGTGGCTCCTGTGCCACTCCTGTGGCTCGAAGCTCGACGCTGACCTCAACGCGGCGTACAACATAGCGGCAAGAGGGATGACAGGCTGAAAGTGCGGATGAATATGAAAAGCCGCGCGAGCGCATAACATGGGATGCCCGCCAAATTCATTGGCGGGAGGATGTCACGGCTACAGGGCTCATGCGATAAAGGTAGCCTCATCGAGCAAACCGATATGGATGCCTGCATAGATTGCGGCGTCTGCGCCGAAGTTTGCCATTTCGGCGCCCGTATGGTGGACGAGGCGCTCAAGGTAGATAGGGATAAGTGCTACGGGTGCGGCCTCTGCGCTGACGCGTGCGCCATGAAAGCCATCACAATGGTGCCCCGATAAAATGGAGGCGTATGGATGATAATCAAGAATGCAATCTATTATGATGGCCAGAGGGTTGTCAGGGGGGACTTTAAGAATGGCAGGTCAGACGAGGAGTTCGACGCCTCCGGCAAGCTAGCCTTCCCGGCCTTTAACAATGGCCATACCCACCTTGCGATGACGCTCATGCGCGGGGCCGGGGACGGAGAAAAGCTCCAGGAATGGCTGGATAATACCATTTTCCCCATGGAACAAAGGCTGACACCGGAACTGGTGTATAAAGCCTCCATGTTTGGCCTCCTCGAGATGATAAAGACAGGCACGTCCCGCTTTATGGATATGTACTACTTCGTGGAGGAGACCGCTAAGGCCGTGGAGAAGGCGGGCCTGAGAGCCACGCTTGGCACGCCCATAACTAGTTTTGGCACGCCTTACTATAGAGACGCAGAGGAGGCGCTGCGCATGGCAGAAGAGCGGCTTCATAAAGGGCCTGAGGGGCTGGTCGATTTTTGCGTGGCCCCGCACTCCATATACCTTTGCGATGAGGAGGCATTAATCAAGGCGAAGGAGCTCGCCGATAAGTATGGCGTGCCGCTCACGATGCACGTGTCTGAGACGAGGAAGGAGTGCGTAGATTGCCACAGGAAGACTGGCATGTGGCCCGTCGAATACCTGGATAGAATCGGCTTGCTGGACCAAAATACCGTTTTATTCCACGCCACTTGGCTCACGAAAATGGAAGTCAGGATATTGGCTGACCGAAAGGTGACCGTCATTCACTGCCCCGCCTCTAACATGAAGCTGGCATCTGGAGGCGTCATGCCATTGCCTGAGCTGCTGGAGGCGGGCGTGAAAGTAGGGCTGGGCACCGACGGCGCGTCGAGCAACAACTCGCTGGACATGAGGGAGGAGATGAAGATCGGCTCCCTGCTCCAGAAGTCTCACCGATGGGACGCCACGGTGGCCGGCCCCCGCACCATGATGGCGATGGCGACCTTAGACAGTAAAGACCTGGCATTCGTCAGCCTGGACGACGTGCGGATGCTGCCTCGCCATGACCTCATATCTAACCTCGTATACAGTGGGGGCACGGTGACCGACCTCATCGTGGAAGACCGGGTCATAATGAAAGACGGGGAGGTTTTGACAATTGATGAGGAGCGGGTTAAGAAAGATTTCCTGGATGCCGCTGCGGAGCTGCTGAGATGAGGGTGGCAGCGCTTTTTTCAGGCGGCAAGGACTCCAGCTATGCGCTGTTTTGTGCCCAGCACTATGGCTGGGACGTGACGTGCCTGGTGTCCGTGTTTTCCGCCTCGCAGGCCTCATATATGTATCATGTGCCCGCCATCGAGCTGACTCGACTCGCCGCCGAGTCCATCGGCATACCTCTGGTGGAGGCGTCAGCGCCGCCCGAGCCGGAGGCCGAGCTGATACCCCTTAAAGAAGCGTTGAGTCGTCTCGAAATCGATGGGATAGTGTCGGGCGCCCTCGCCTCGGAGTACCAGCGCAAGCGGCTGGACCAGATATGCCAGGATATAGGCATCAAGTCCTTTGCCCCTCTGTGGCATAAAAACCAGCGCGACTATGTCCGCGAGCTTGTCGCCGAGGGCTTCGAGGTTATCGTTACGGGATGCTATGCCGAAGGCCTGGGCGAGGAGTGGCTGGGGAAGATACTGGATGATAAGGCCCTTGAAGAGCTAGAAAGGCTGCATAAAAAATTCGGCATCAGCGTCGCTGGCGAGGGCGGCGAGTACGAGTCCTTTGTAGCCTATGGGCCTCACATGAGCCGCCGGGTGTGCATCGAATACGAAAAGCAATGGAGGCGGGACTCAGGCAAAATAATAGTAAAAAAAGCGTGGCTGGGATGAAATAAGGTCACGCCTAAACTATACTATGACAAAAAATATAATATAACAGTCGAACATTAATAAGTATAAGTGAGATTTTGGGCTGGAATCTTATTTATGATAATAGCCCCTATAAAATGCCCTCCTTTAAAGAGGCCATGGCATTCTGGGGATACATGTATAAAAAAGGATTACTTGGCATTATTCTATACTTTCTATCATTTTTAGTATTTTTTATGGTGGCCTGGTGGATAGCCCATGAGCTATCGGTCAAATATTTCATGGTCAGCCCATGGCTAACGCTCATAATTGCAATAGCAATACTTCCATTGCTCTTCTTTTATATTCCCATAATGCCCAGGTCATATGAATTCCAGTTCAAGGGTAAGATAAGGCAGGATATCCCGGAAGCGGAGCTTAAAGAGCTATTAATAGAGATGACCAGAAAGTCCCTGGAGATTGCCGCCATGGTCATCATGCTGATGTGCGTGCTATGCTTAATGGTATACGGCGCCACAAGATATCTTGCCATATCAGACACCATAACGCTCGCCCTCGTGGTGGCAACGGCGTTCAACATATTCCTGATATCACTGGTGGCCATTTCGCTTGGGGGATATAACAAAGATCTATTACATAAGACCTTTACCGAAGAGGAGTATAAGCGTTATACAAGCCTGAGCAATTACAGGAACACATTTTTCCTTCTCGTGGCCTTTGATGCCCTCATCGGCATTCTTATTAATAGCATGCTGAGCAGCCTAACAGTCGGGATGACGGCCATCCTTCTAGTAGCGGTAATAATTAACGTAATCCTGGCAATAGGCTTATGGAATTATCTAATCATGAGAAGTGAAAACGAACGTAAAGCCATGATGCCACAAATGAAGATAAGCCTGGCCATACTTATCATGGCTGACCTCATCTTCATGGCAGCATTTATCGTGCAAAAAGTCTGGATAGGAGCCTCTTATGAGAGAACTGTTCTCATGATGTTCACCGCTTTTGTACTTGTCATGGGCATCCTGGGGATCATACGGCTCATTTTAGCCTCGATTCACGCATTAAGGCAGGGATAATTTCAGAGGAGTCACGACGCCTCAGTCTTATACCTTCCCCTGTACTCTATCTCCTTTACCCTTTCAAGCACTTCGTCGGCGCCCTTAAAGGAAGACCTGTAGCCCTCGGCAAACGCCGCCATCAGCTTCTCGTGATCCTTATGAGAGCTTATGAGCGTCTGGTAGAAGACGTGAACGTCCACGCCCCTCGACTCAAGCATCTCGTCCCAGAACGACAGGCCAAAATCGATAAGGTATATCATGTCTCCCTTGACCAGCATGTTGGACGTCGTCAGGTCTCCGTGGATGATGCCCCCGCCATGTAGCTTGCCCACCAGGACGCCAGCCTTTCTAGCGCTATCCTCATCGATGACGTCCTTCAAGGGAACGCCCGTGATGGTCTCCATAATAAGGTCAAACCTGCCCACGTCATAGATTATAGGAGTCGGTATGCCCAGCTTACGGGCCTCTGACATGATCTTAGCCTCGGCCCTCGTGCGCTCCCGCCTCAGCCTCTCATCCAGTTCATCTATTCTATAGCTTTTTTTAACCCGCGTCTTTACAACCTTGTCGTCCTCAATTAAAACGACCGCTTCGGCACCTCTCTTTTCTAAAGCCATGGTATGTCCACCTCGTCCGGCCTGAAACACGGGTTCACGGCGCTATCCTCTACTTTAAGCACCATGCCATGCTTCAGCTGAAGCAGGCCTGTGTAGGCTATCATCGAGCCGTTATCGCCAAAATACTTTTTAGGCGGGGCATAGAACCTGGCCCCTCTCGCCTTACACATCTCGTCAAGCATTTGCTGTAGACGCATGTTCGCCCCGACGCCCCCCGCGATAAGACACTCGTCCTTCCCCGTATGGGCCATGGCGCGCTCGGTGACCTCTACGAGCATGGCGAAGGCGTTCTCCTGCAAAGAGTAGCACACGTCCTCCCTGGGGTGCGAAGCAGTCGCCTCTTTGGCCGCGGACATCAAGCCCGAAAAGGAGAGGTCCATGCCCTTGACGACATAAGGCAGGTGTATGTAGTGCCTTCCTTCCCTGGCCAGCGCCTCTATCTTCGGGCCGCCAGGGTGTTGTAGCCCTAAAAACCTTCCGAACTTGTCCAGGGCATTTCCAATTCCTATATCCAGGGTCTCCCCAAAAATACGGTACCTGCCCGCCCTGAAAGCGAGCACCTGCGAGTTTGCTCCGCTCACATACAGCGTCACAGGGTCCCTGCAGCCCGTCTGCCACCTGCCCACCTCGATGTGCGCAATGCAATGGTTCACGCCCATCAAAGGCACGTCATAGGCCAGAGCCAGCGCCCTGGCCGCCGTGGCGACCGTCCTCAGGCACGGCCCCAGGCCGGGTCCCTGCGAGAAAGCCACGCCGTCAAACTCTACGCCAGAATCTAAGACCTTGCGTATGACCTCTCCAATATGATTAGAATGATGCTGGGCAGCCGCCATGGGGTGAATGCCGCCCGTCTCAGGAATGTAGGGGATGCTTGCCTCCGCATACACCCTGTCCCACCCTACGATTGCTGCCGACAGGCTCCAGGCAGTGCCCTCGATGCCAAGGACTCTCTCACAGCGCATAAGACCAGGCTACTATTAAGCGTGCCAGCATAAAACTTTTAGCATTGCCGTAAAACAAAAAATAAAATATAAAAATATGGTTATTTACTTCGTCAGGTTATTCTTAACGAAATCGGCTACCACTGGTATGTAGAAAGGCTTACCCGTGTATATGAGGTATGCGCCATACAGCACATAAAGCCATCCTAATAGCCCGATGATGGTGCCAATGCATCGGAACGATAACAATACGCATACTATGGTTAATATAACCCCATACACGATGGATTGCCATGCATGGAACTTTAAGAATCTGCTCTCTCCTGCCATGACCAGTATTAAGATGCCGGTAAGCCAAGTTAATACGTAGGCTATAGCTCCCTTCAATCTTTCATCATCGGTTGCGCCGACGTCAGGTATGCCTGCCGATGCAGTTGGTGCTTGGTCTGCCATAATTATAAACCTCTCTTTAATATTATATATTCGATTGCTATATAACCATTTGCTACATGAAGGCCAGCATCGCGGTTAGCGTTATCGTAAAAAGCATGGTTGATAAGATTACTGCGCGGGATGCGAAGTCGGGGTGCACCTTGAACTGGGCCGCGAGGACGGAGCTGGTGACGGCGATGGGCGTGGCCGCCTCAAGCAAGGACGTTTTGTAGACCATGCCGGAGCTTCCGATCAGGAGCCCAGTCAGGGCTACTAAGGCGGGGGCTAACGCGAGCTTGAGGGCGCTGAGGGCGCCAATGCTTTTCAGGTCGGCCTTAAGCACCGTACCCTCCGCCATCGCCCCGGTGGCCAGTAAAGCAAGCGGCGGCGTCGAATCAGAAATAAGGCCCAACGGCAACCTTACGATATCCGGCAAAGCCAGCCAGGATAATAGAATGCCCAGCAGGGCGGCCCAAATTATGGGGAGCCTGTGCAGTTTCCCGGCCTCTGCCGGCTCATCGGAGCTTCGCCTGAGCAGGTATACGCCCAGCGTGAAGGCCACGATGGTGTAGACCGTCGAGATAAAGGCCGCCACGCTGAGCGACTCCTTCCCCTGCACGTAGACGTTCAGCGGGAAGCCTATGTATCCCGTATTGCCATAAAAGGCGCATACTATGAAGACGGCTGCCATGCCCTGCTCTAGCCTTAAAAGCCTGGCCACGATATAGGCGACGCCTGCTATGGCGAGCATCGGGGCCAGGTTTAGAATGTATATCCGGGGGTTCAGCAGCAAGCTCGTCCCCGTATCATGAAGGCTGATGAATGTTATCACGGTTATGCCAACGTAATACACGTAGCCATTTATGGCGCCGACCAGCCAGTCATTGAGGAGCCTGAGCCTCTTCAGAGTCCAGCCGAGAAGGATGAGGCCGAAGATTGGGACGATGACGCTTGCTACGCTCATCGTTAAGGAAAAGGCATATGGCCGTAATAAACCTTGGCATTTTAAAAAAGATGAGTAAACTTATGTTTACGTGAAGACAAATCCGCCCGGCCCCGCAACCGGCACGCCGAAAACGAGGCCTGTAGGCTGAAGGCCGAACGTCATCGAGCGAGCGACCCCCATGGCCGCCGAGTTCTGGGCGCCCCAGTTACCGCCCACGCCCGCCTGGAACGGGCCCCAGCCCGCGAAAGCGCTCGGTAGCGGGCCGCACCCGAACCCATCGAACGCAGGGAAAGCGAAGCCGCCGAAACCCTGCACCGAGGAAGGCCCGACGAAGCCGTTAAGGAACGAATCCGTACTGGCCGCGCCGCCCACGCCCGTCGTCGTATACCACGTATCTGTTATGCCATTGCCAAAGTTGCCATAGGGCACGGGTAATCCTACCCCGCCTAGCGGAGGCTGGGCAAGCAAAGGCACACATTGCGCATGGGCCGTAACCCCAAAGCCCAACAATAATCCGAGCAGCACTAATACCATCAACTTATTAAAGCTCATTCACATCCCCCTACGTATGGGTAGTATAATAACCGAAAATAAATACGTTATCGCCTTTTATTGGGCTGTTATGACCGGCGGCACCGCAATAAACACGCTAATATACATTCACTGGCTGATAAATTGGACCTGCATGACGAGGGCCGGGGTAGCCAGATAAGGATAAATACCCTCTTTTATCCTTGAGAATAAAAAAGCAATCTGGACCGGAAATGATATTAGCCATGCACAGGTTATTATAAAAAGGATGGACACGAAGAGGATATTAGAACTAAGGGGCCAGGCCGCAAGGCTGGAGGCCACCACGCATGTCGGCAAGGGCGGAGTAACGACCACCCTGATAGAAGAGATAAGCAGACAGCTTAAGGACAACAAGCTGGTAAAGGTAAAGCTACTGAAAAGCGCGGTAGAAGAGACGCCAAGGAAAGAGATAGCGGAAAAGCTTGCAAAGGAGACGGGGGCAGAGCTGATAGAAATTAAGGGCAACACTGTAGTGCTCTTTAGACGTTGATTTGATTTTGGGGGCTATATGCATCCCCTCCAGGGCGCGTTCTGGAGCGAGAAGCCGGATAAGCTACTGAAAGCCCTTGGAGCCTCGCCGCAGGGCTTGAGCGCCGAAGAGGCACGGAGAAGGCTCAAGGAATACGGGCCCAACCAGCTCAGGCCAAAAAGGCGCTATGGCCCCCTGAGCTTATTTATTAGCCAGTTCAACAGCCCGATCATATTATTATTGCTTTTTGCGGCGATACTCTCATTCTACCTTGGCGATAAGGTCAATTCTTTGATCATTTTTTTAATACTGCTGGTAAGCGGCTCCCTCGGGTTCTGGCAGGAATACTCGGCGACCGGCGCCGTTGAGAAGCTGCTGGAGCTGGTGAGGGTTAAGGCGCAGGCGCTACGTGACGGCGTGGAGGTGGACGTGCCGTTCGAGGAGGTGGTCCCCGGCGACGTGCTGGTTTTGAACGCCGGGGACAGCATACCAGGGGATTGCCTGTTGCTGGAATCCAGGGACCTGTTCGTGGACGAGGCAGCCCTTACGGGCGAAACGTACCCGGTCGAAAAGTCGGTTAAGGCTTTACCGCCCGATACGCCCCTAAGTAAAAGGGTGAACTCGCTCTTCATGGGCACCCATGTGGTTAGCGGGACCGCCAGGGCGGTGGTGGTGAGGACGGGCCTTGACACGGAGTTTGGCACGATCTCGGAGCGCTTAGGGTACAGGCCTCCGCCCACGGAGTTCGAGCGGGGAGTCAGGCATTTCGGCTATCTCCTGCTCGAGGTCACCACTGTCCTTATCATCGCAATATTTGCCATAAACGTGTACCTGGCCCGGCCCGTGCTCGAGTCCTTCATGTTTGCACTGGCGCTGGCGGTCGGCTTGACTCCCCAGCTTTTGCCCGCCATCATAAGCATCAACCTGGCGACCGGCGCCAGGAGGATGGCCGCTGAAAAGGTCATCGTGAAGCAGCTTTCCTCAATAGAGAACTTCGGGAGCATGAATGTCCTGTGCTCGGATAAGACCGGGACAATCACCGAGGGCAAGGTGGCCGTTCACTCCGCTGTCGGCGTCGATGGCGGGGAGAATGAAAAGGCATTATTATACGCATACTTGAATGCGAGCATGCAGTCGGGCTTCACAAACCCGATTGATGAGGCCATAAAGAGGCATAGCGTGCCCGATATCAAGGGCTATAGGAAGGCTGATGAGGTCCCTTATGATTTCATCAGGAAACGCCTGAGCATTCTTGTAGAAAAAGATGGCTCGCATATCATCATCACGAAGGGCGCCCTCAAGAACGTCCTGGAAGCCTGTACCCTGGCCGAGATTGGCGGAGGCGTGGTTGAGGTTGGGAAGACGCGCAGCCTCATAATGGGGCAATATGAGAAGCTGAGCGCTTCTGGTTTTAGAACGCTGGGAATCGCATACAGGGAAGTGGGAATCCGGTCGCGCATATCCAAAGAGGATGAGCGGGACATGACTTTCCTGGGCATCGTCGTACTCTACGACCCTCCAAAGGCTGGCGTAGCGGAAGCCATAAGAAAGCTCGGGCAGCTTGGAGTCACGCTTAAGGTCGTCACCGGTGACAACCGCCTCATAGCCGCGTATATAAGCAGGGAGGTCTGCAGGGCTGGCGGGCTCGATACAAAAGAAGGCGAAAGGGTGGTAACCGGCTCAGACCTCAACCGGATGAACGATGATGCGCTCATGCGCGTCGTGATGGAGGTGAACGTGTTCGCGGAGGTCGAGCCCAACCAAAAAGAGCGCATAATTACCGCGATGAGGAAGGCTGGCAACGTGGTGGGCTACATTGGCGACGGCATCAACGACGGCCCGGCCCTTCACGCCGCTGACGTCGGGATATCCGTGGACAGCGCCGTGGACGTGGCCAAGGAGACGGCCCAGATCGTGCTCCTGGAAAAAGACCTCGGGGTGCTGGCAAAGGGCGTGGAGGAGGGGCGGAAGACCTTCGCCAATACTCTCAAATACGTCTTCATGGCCACGAGCGCGAACTTCGGGAACATGTTCAGCATGGCCGGGGCGTCCCTCCTTCTCCCTTTTCTCCCTTTATTGCCCACCCAGATACTGCTCGCCAACCTTCTCACCGACCGTCCGGAGATGACTATAGCAGCAGATTCGGTGGATAAGGAGCTCATGGACCGGCCGAGGCGGTGGCGTATTGACTTTATAAAGAGGTTCATGATAGCATTCGGCCTGCTAAGCTCCATATTCGATTTTATGCCGTTCGGCGTTCTCATATTGCTTTTGCATGCCTCTGAGACCGCGTTCAGGACTGGCTGGTTCGTGGGGTCGGTGGGCTCGGCCGCCATGATAGTGCTCGTCATAAGGACCCGTAAGCCGTTCTTCAGGAGCATGCCAGCCGCCATTCTGGCCATGACCACGCTAATCGTCGTAGGCCTGGTCACCGCCCTGCCATATACGCCTCTTGCGCCGTTCTTCAGGTCCCAGCCGCTACCTGTGGAATTCCTGCTGGCACTGGCCATCATCCTGGCGCTATACGTCGCCACGGCCGAAATAGCCAAAAAGATATTCTACAAGATAGTGAAGTTTTAACATCTGATGCCAAGAAGGCTAATGGCTCCACTGTGCTGGAGGCTTTTAGGGTTCGCGCCTTCGTGCTTTATTTTAGTGTTAGAGAATTAGAGGCTTAGAGCATTGACCCGAGGGTTAGAGGCGCCTTTGTGCGTTGACAGTGAACTAGAGCATTAGAGCCTTCGTGTAAAAAAAATTTCGTGTTTTAATATTCCTTTTATGTTTTCGTGATCCCATGCCAGGTGCCAGCCACACAAGGGTTTTCCTGTGCGAACCACATAAGAGGAAGCATACAAGCGTACCACCAAACAATTATTCAACCTGTTGATGAACCGTTTGGCGCAGGTGTAAAGTATGAAAAGCGTGTTTTTGGTGTTGGTGTCCTCATTAGCCCGATTTTTTTCAGGTTAGCGAAACAAGCCCTATGCAGCCCGACACGCAAATGTCTTTCATAGGACACAGCAGCTTATCAGAAAAATATAAATTATAGATAATGTATTAGTCGTGGGCGTGAAACTAGCTTTTTATTCGTATTTTTTGGATAAGAAAGGTGATTGGTAGTATTATAGCGTAGAACATTGAAAAGGCGATTGTTATAAAGGCGTATAATATTATTGTGTTCATGGCCTCGCTCAGCATGCCTATTCCAGGAAACTTTGGGATGGGATTCGGCGTATGAGACATCACCATCGCCCATCCCGCTATGTACAGGAATCCGATGACAATCACGGAGGAAATAAACACGACGACCTCTTTTTTTCTCACCTTTATATAATCCTCTATGATAGGAAGGATTGTAATAGCGCCCAGCGAGATCATGGTTACCATGATGAAATCCATGATGGTCAGCGTTGACGCGTGAATCCATGATATATCAAACGAAAAATAAAGTTCTCTGAGCAAGGGCCTGATTACCGGCATTAAAATCGCGAGGACAACGGCCAGCAGTAGTATTATAACGAGCCTGACACTCTTATTCCTTATACGCTTAGAAAGCATATAAATCAAAGTCGGGTATCCTCCGATGATTAATACGGCGAATATTATAGTATAAAGAACGAAACATCCATTGCATCACCACCGATTAAACCACATTTAACGTTTCTTCGCAGGACAATGACTCAATAGTCAAGGTTTGCTCACCACTGTTGTGCTATTCAAGGTTATTGTGATTGGGCCTTCGAATTCTCCAACATTGAACTTAGTAGTATTATACCAATATTCTAGACCGACAGTCTTTATACTATAGTTAGCGTTACATGGCAGATAGAGGAATATATCAGTCCTCGGGTGTGGAGTATCGATTGGGCTAGCCACTTCAAGATTAAAGCTCAAGTTATTGCTATCACCTGTGAAGCTCATTTAGTTGGCGCTACGATGTATTTAACTAGCACGCTAACGTTGCGTGAATTGGATTCCAGCATATTTATTGAGGTTGGGTTAACTACACGTATATCCATTGTCACGTTTTTAGCCGCTGCATGATGAGCCCAGAAATCATAAACTTCATGCCATGATGTACAGTTAGACAACGAAACAGCAATTAGTAATAGTAATATAGCAAATGCGACAGCTATTAGTCTATTAATCTTTATGATATCCTCCGCCTGATAACTTAACATTATAGGTCTACTATAATTATACTAGGCCCGCTTGCTGATGGAGTTGTCGTTGCAGAAGCCACTGGTGCTAAGGCTAGGTTTACTAAAAATAAAGCTATAAGCAACGTTCCTAACGCCTTTCCTTTAAATTTTATTATACACATTCTTATCCTCTTAAATTTACTCTTTTATTTTATATTCCAAGAGGCAGAATCGGGTAAGCTTAAAATAATCGAAAAGCTTACACTTATCCTGCCTCTTATTGGCCGTGTGGTCCGGTTTGTCTCAGTCAGATGGCAGGGCCACACGCAACCCTCTC
The DNA here is from genome assembly GCF_000251105.1 of Methanocella conradii HZ254. Lineage (GTDB taxonomy): Archaea > Halobacteriota > Methanocellia > Methanocellales > Methanocellaceae > Methanocella > Methanocella conradii. Next base: position 2,071,389 of record NC_017034.1, read on the forward strand.
GTGCCTTCAGGCGCTTACCAGGCAATATCTTAACTTATCATTACTTAAGTTTTATCTCATAATCTGTTAACTGTCGGTTTTAAGTGTGATGATTCGTAGAGCGTTTAAAAATGAAGGCATGGGGCTGACCTGCCCACCTGGACGATTTTATCGGCACATCTAATAAAGCTATTTATATATAAGCTCATTATATGCTCTTAGAATTTTTCCGCTAGCTACAGAAATCGTTGCGTAAATAATGGCTAATATAAAGGTATAGCAAATGGCGCTTAAAAAGCCATGTCCTAATGCCATAGTAACCAGGCTATATAATAATGGCCACGTCATGATCATAGTACTGTACACCCAGGTGCTCCCATAGATTGCCTGTTCGACCAACGCTATGGCTAGCCATCCACACGCGGCCATGGCTCCAAGGATTACTCCCGCCAGCAACGATGGCGGGATGCGGGTCCACTCCGATTTATCTTCCTGTCGACCTTCGGCTAGAATGCCAATTATGGCAACCACAAATATCGAGACAGTAAAGATTAGGGCTTCAAGCATGACATCAATGCCTAACAACCCTATATTCTGCAATACGAACACCCCCAACATGAAATCGAGAAGGGATATCAATACCAGTAAAATTCCGCCAGATACGCCTGCAAATATGACATTCAAATATTGATTCCTGGTCAAGTTAGCCGCCCTCCCACGTTTATCGGTACGTATTGGCCATCTCTAAATACGCCCAACTGGCACTTTACTGGAATAGGCCCGGCTACCCCTGATGGTATGGCTTCGATAACGCTCACACGATACCTGCTACCATATATTCCGCGGAACCTGCCCTCAAAAGCTGTGAACTCTAGGCTAAACCCGATCGTCTCGTTTTTATCCTTTTTAGGAGCTATATTTTGATCAACATAAACATATGACGTATAAGCATTCGAACCATTATATCCATCCAGGAAAATTGTATAATTCGACAGGGGTACATTAGATATGGGGGTTAATGTATCATTGACCGGATTCTTAATGTTTTCTGGCCCGTTAAGGCGTTTCGAAAAACGCGCATTTATATCTGTAAGATTTCTATCCATCGATTGAAATCCAAGCATGTATCCTTCTTTACTGACAATGATCATCGATTTCCACCCATCGAATTCTCGATATTGCAGTTCATCATCCGTGAATACCCGTTTCCCATCTTTCATCGGCATTGGCACGAGAATATCATTCGCCAATCCTCCACTATAATTGCTTAAACCCCTCACCATTATTTTATAATCATACGAAGCGGGCTCGTTTTCAACATACCAGGGAATTATCGACATAAACGCCATAAAAAATATGGCACAAGCTAAGACCCCCGGTAAAATAAAAAATATCGTCTTCCTTAACTTATATTTCCTTATAAGATAAAATAGCATTAAAATTAGTATAACCAATCCAAGCATCATCGCCAGTGTAATAATACTTGTCAAATAATTAATAAACCACACAACGCTTAAGCAAACGATGAACACGGCGAATACTAGCAGAGAAGATAATATTAAGTCCACATTCAATTTTTTTATCTTGTTGCCCATCATGTCAACTCACCCAAAATAAAAATGTATGCGTAAAATGCATCCAATTATTTAGTTACCTCCTTACGTAGTCCACCAGACCCATATCATATCGGATTGCATGGAGCAGCACTGTTCGAGTATCACTAATTACTGTAGCATCATTCCCCCAATCTCCACCCTGTGAAATCTTTGAGTCGATGTAACCAAAGTATTGCGTAGATACAGATGCTAAATTATCCACTGATGCCTTAGGATCACTAACGTAGTAATAGTACCAGTTGTTGTTAACATCATTGCAGTAAGCTATCCCAGATGTCCAGTTGCCACTTACATAATTCTCATAATCAATATGGTGTAACTGATACTCTAATGGTTTAGTATGCCATGGGTTAGCGATATCAGACATGTAGTGCATCGATACTGATAGGTCAGTGTATCCGCCTATAGGATCACTTTGATTCTTTATCTTATCCCTGGCGCTATCGGCGAATAATTTACATTTATCACCTGCCCCACCCCAAGAATAATGCTGCCATTGCTGCCATATTCCCCATGTATCAGGGTCACTGGCATGATTGTAGAGAATGTCGTAATACCCAGTACCCCATTTAATTCCCGCAGTCTGTGCCAGGTCTGAATGGACATTTCCATTCCACAAGACGCCAACTTCCCTTTCATCTATTCCATAGTAATCGAACACTATTGTCGCCACTTTAACGATTACTTCTTGTTTTTCTGACGCGGGCAGAATAGACTCGCCTGACCATATATCTTCTAAATTTTTCATCAGTTCAGTTTTCTCTTTATTAGTCAAGTTACTTGCTTTAATTGCTTCAAAGACAAAATTCACTTGTTCCTTTGTTGGCCCAGTATCATTTATTTGCTTTGCATCTTTAACAATAGGCTCAAACATCATAATTGGCATATTCGTTTGCTCTATCACCTTAAAGGCAAGCGCAGGCACGAATGCAGTATTCGTGATCGTTACCAGTACGAACAATGCTCCTATTACCATACTTTTTCGATTTGCAATACGCATTTTAAATCCTCCGCGAGTTATTTTTACTCGTATTTCTACGGAGGCAGAATGGTGTAAGCTTATATAATCGAAAAGCTTATACCATTTTGCCTTTATTGGCCATGTGGCCCGGCCATCTGACTGGGGCGAGCCGAGCCACATGCAACCCTCTCGCGCCTTTTCAAGCGCTTACCAGGCAATATGTTAACTTATGATTACTTAAGTCTTATCTCACAATCTGTTAACTGTCAGCCTTCATTCTCTCTTTCTTTCCTTTATTGCCCACCCAGATACTGCTCGCCAACCTTCTCACCGACCTTCCGGAGATGACTATAGCAGCGGATTCGGTGGATAAGGAGCTCATGGACCGGCCGAGGCGGTGGAGTATTGACTTTATAAAGAGGTTCATGATAGCCTTCGGCCTGCTAAGCTCCATATTCGATTTTATGACGTTCGGCGTTCTCATATTGCTTTTGCATGCCTCTGAGACCGGGTTCAGGACTGGCTGGTTCGTGGAGTCGGTGGTCTCGGCCGCCATGATAGTGCTCGTCATAAGGACCCGTAAGCCGTTCTTCAGGAGCATGCCAGCCGCCATTCTGGCCATGACCACGCTAATCGTCGTATGCCTGGTCATCGCCCTGCCATATACGCCTCTTGCGCCGTTCTTCAGGTCCCAGCCGCTACCTGTGGAATTCCTGCTGGCGCTGGCCATCATCCTGGCGCTATACGTCGCCACGGCCGAAATAGCCAAAAAGATGTTCTATAAAGTGGTGAACTTTTAAGCTTAAACGTGCTTTTGCGCCAGGTACTTCTCGCTCACGCCCAGCATGTCCATCCCCAGGGCTATAAATGCGTTCGTGAATATGTACGAGTTAAGCTCAGAGATGGACGGCCTCGTCTGGACGGACTTGGCCGCCAGTATCTTGCTGGCCTCCTTCTCCCGGTACATGTCCATGTCCTCCTGGGAGATGGGCACGAACATTATGTTCTTCGTATAGCCCCAGGATTCCATGAGGCCGGTAAGCTTTGAGCTTTTATTTACCGTGATGGGGAAGATGTCGGCGCCCCTGAGCTTCGCCTTTATGGCGCCCTCGATGATCTCACGCGTATTGCCGCTGCCAGTGATGGGCAGATAGGCGTCTCCACGGAGGAAAGCCGGGGTGGTCGGGCCGTCCCGCATGAACACGTTCCGGCCGAGGTGGGTGAGCCTCATGCCGAAGGCGTTCGCCACGAACCCGGACCTGCTCACCCCATCCACTACATAGTTGCCGCGGCGGTTCAGAACTTTATCGGACCACTCGTCCAGGTGCGCCGGGTCTATGTCCATGAGAAGCCCCGCGTTCTTAGCAATATGCTCCAGCGTACTATAGTATTTATCAGCGTCCTTGCCCGGGTCATGGTGGTATAGCTCGGGGATGATGGCGTTCAATAGCACGCACAGCTTAAGCTCGAACTCGGAGCCAAGGGCGGCAAGGTTTTTATTGCTTATGCCCTTGAGGGGCTCGATGTCGAATATGAAGCCGTTATCATACTCCGAGACCATTGAGTATGCCCGCGAGTTAACGTTGGCCGTGATCAGCACTACGGGCACGTTGAGCTTGAAGGCGTCCTCGAGGTACCTCAGCACGCCCTTGGTCTCGCCCGAGCCGGTGGCCGCTATCACGAGGTTCTCCTTGCCGGGGTCGATGTACCGCCTGATGGGGTCGTCCAGGGTGACGGGGTAAATATTCTCATACTTGACCGACTGCTGCAGAAAGTCGTATAGCGCTAGCGCGCTCCTGCCCTCTGCTATTCCATATATCACTTTAGTGCGGCCCGTCTCGTCCAGGATGAAGCCCGCCAATAGGTTGATGAGCTCGAGTATCTTCTCCTTCTTGATCTCTTCAAGCTGCTTTATGAATTGCTGTTGTATCTTTACAGACCCGTAGAATGAATCTATAGAGGACATCGTATGCTATTATGCTGATTTCCTATAAAAAGCTAATATCTTTATGTTTGTAATATTAAATGTATTGTCCTGATGATGTGAATGGACGATAAGGTTGCGGTCATAGGGTGCGGCCTCGCCGGTTGCGGGGTCGCAACAATACTCAAGGAGTCATTTTCGAATATGCCCTCTGCCCCGGCGTTTTTGGTGGCAGTGGACGATGATGAGGAGGCATTGGGCGCCGCAGGGGCTGACATTAAGGCTAAGCCCGGTGAAGCCCTTGACCTGAGCGGCTTTTCAATCGTATTTTTCGTGCTAAACCCCTCGGAGGAGGATGCACTCTCATGGGGGCGGGGCCTATCCTCAAAGGCTTCGGAGAAAAAAGCGTTCACTTTCGGGTTTTTAATCAAGCCCTCCGGCGGGTGGCCAGTGGAGGATAGGCAGGCTTACGGCTCTTTTGACGCGGCCGCGCTGATAGATGAGGGCTGGGTGCTCCAGCAAAGGAAAGGAAAAGACGCCGAGTATGCGATGCGCATCGCCTTAAACTTTATAGCCCATACCATTACTTTCATGTCGGCCGCGCTCCAGGATGGAAAGCTGGGGAGGGATGCGTTGTGGAATGCGACACATGGCAGGGTCGCACGGTTCGCCGCCACCTCCACGTCCCAGCCCGAGACGCTCTACGGCATGTCCATGAGCAGCATTGATAGGTCGACGGTCAGGTCAGCGATGCTCTTCATGCCGGAGGACACCGATAACGTGATGGCAAGGCGCATCTTTTTGTACGTGGCCAAGGGCCTGCCCCGGAGCGTCGAGATGGTGGCGATGCGTATTAAATACGTGGAGCCTTTCCGGATCGTCGCCCTCCTGGCATCTTAAAGTCACCCAACGCGGCCTACGCGCACGAGCGACCGAACGGCCACGGATCCGATGCTTTCGATGCCCTTCTTATCGATGATGACCGCCATGGCGACCGCCTCGCCGCCGCTGTCCTGGATCAGCTTAACGGTCTCCTCAGCAGTGCTACCAGTAGTTATGACGTCATCGATGATGACGCATCGCTTGCCACGCACGCTCGAGTAGTTCTCGCTAAACGTGGCCTTCGTCTCCTTCTGGTCCTTGCCCTCCTCGTACCGGTGCTTGCCAGGATGTACGACGGCCAGCTCCACTCCATACTGGTATGCGACGATGTTCGCCAGGGGCACCCCGCTAAGGGCGACGCCTACGACCACGTCGACGTTAGTGTCCAGCTCGTTGAGCGTCTCCTCGACCATGTCAGCCATGCAGGTCGCGATGAGCATGAGCCTGCTCGAGCTCTTGCCAATCATGCTCCAGTCAACGAAGATGTCTTCCGGGGCCTTGACGCCGCTCTCCCTTTTGGCGCGGGTGAGAAGCCATGTCGCCGTCTCCCTCGATATGTTAAGCTCATCGGCGATCTCGCCCGACCTTAAGCCCCGGTTCCTGAGCTCGATCGCCTTATCGATTAAATCGTTAATATTTCTCATCCGGTTTACCTCTTGATGGACCGCTTCCTCAGCTTCAGTGGGGACCCGCAGACTTTGCAAACATCGCCCTCACTATATGTTCGGTTGCACCCCATGCAACGTTTTTCCCACACGATTTTATACTTTATCCGCTTTTGATGCAGCGGTATAAAGTCGAGGCCCATTTTCCGCGCGACGTTCTGTACGGCGTAGTCGTCAGAAAGGATTGCCACGTCTTTCCCGGAGCCTTTTTCTTCGAGCGCCAGCGCCAGCAGGTCGACGTCTGGCTGCGAGAGGCGCAGGACGTCCCCCGTATCCTGGGCGGCGTTCTTGACCTCGCTTACGTATATGGCATCTGGCTCCCTGACCGTGAGCCCTGTGAGCACTTCAAGCTTGAGGCGTGATGCCTCATCCTTAACTTCTTCGTATACCCTGGGGGGCGTCAGCAATTCTCCACGCGGAAATATCCCGTATATGAACGCCGACGCGTCCAGCACGTAAGTTTCTGGCATTTATATCCAGTAAAACGTCCATGATTATAAATATAGGTGTTCGCCTGTTTTTTGCACGTAATGGCAATATAAAATGAAAATACTATGCGTATGCCGATTTTATCTGAACTGGTGAGGGACACATTCATATATCATTAAGTTGTATTAATTTGGATGGTTTTGAGCGAGGCTAAAAAATGGAAGAAGGCCAGATACAGCCGCCTGAAAAGTACTATATTTTAACCCTTGAGCAGTATGAATCGCTGCTCAAAGGCGAAAAGATAAGGGATTGCTACAGCGCATTACAGTACCTGGCCAGGAGTGAGCGCTTCAAGGATAAGAAGATAGTGGTGCGGACCAACCTCGCCGAGCAGATCAGGGCTCGCTATAAGGTCACGAAGCGGGCCTTCTACGCCGCCAACCGCTTCGTGGAGTTTACCGCCCAGACGACGCTGGACATTAGCGGCACATGATTATTGTTTATCCTCTAGTGACCTTGCATAGCCTATCGACCTGCACATCTGGCCCGTGCTGGTCTTGACTATATCGACTTTCACATGGCCATCGCGCACCTCGAGCATCGCCATCGTTGGGTCTGCCATCCTGGGAAAGATTGGGCTGCCCGGGCATAGTAAAAGCACGTCTGTCTGGTCGATGACCGGGCTATGTATGTGGCCGTAGATGAGAACGCTCACGCCCATCTCCAGCGCCAGGTAGCGCATGTTTGTGATATCAGTGCCGTGGCGGCCCTTGTGGATGACGCCTATCCTCACGCCTTCCGCCTCGAAGGACGCGCTTTCCGGCAGCGTGGCCTTGAGGTCTTCATCGTCGCTATTTCCGTAGACTGCCACCAGCCTTTTTGCGCTTTCCTTCACGGATTCATACGCCTCGCTCGTTATGAAGTCGCCCGCGTGCACCGCTAAGTCTGCTTCCTTGATTACGTCTAACAGTTCCTGGGGCATCTTTACGCGAAGGTGCGTGTCTGCTAGGACGGCTATTTTCATCCTTTATCAATAAGATGGGGTCATAATAATAATTTTTCGGCAGACACGTAAAGGCTATTCGAGATGCATCCTGGTTGGCGGCGCCCCACACTTTGGGCATTTCCTGGGACGGCAGGAGCCATTATGGGTAAAAGCGCTACACCCTGGCTTACACAAAAATCTATGTTCATAACCGCATGACTCACAAACCCACTTCGGCATAATACAGACTCAACCACAATACAATAAATAAGTTTTCGTTCGTAGGCTGACAAACGAAATTCTCCGCCAATGAGGCCAAAATTACTTTCGCCATGCATATCTCACGTTAAAATATCAAAACATATATCCTATGAATAACAACGTTCTCTTAACATGCCGCCAGCCTATGAAAAGTTCTTCCCGAAGCCATCCTTTTACCCAAACCAGAAAGAGGCCATGGACAGGATATATGAGGCGCTATCAGCGGGCAGGCTAGTACTCTTCGAGGGCGCCTGCGGCACGGGCAAGACGCTTTCTGCGCTGGTGCCTTCGCTCGCCATCGCCCGAGAAAAAAATAAAAAGGTTATAATAGCCACAAACGTCCATCAGCAGATGGAGCAGTTCATCGAAGAGGCCCGGGAGATAAAGGCCATCGCCGACATAAGGGTTGCCGTGCTCAAGGGCAAGGTGCACATGTGCCCCATGGAGAAAGACTTCGACGAGTGCAGCCTCCTTAGAGAGAACACATATGAGCTGCTTGAGCTTGAGAGGGACATCTTTAAGCTGAAGGAGCGGGCGAGGGCGGCCGTGAAAAGGGCGCGGGAGGACGGCAGCTTCGCGGACCTGCGCCAGAGCATAGCGAGCGAGGTCATGGCAGAGCAGGACAGGGCGGCACAGCTTAAGAAGCGTTCCTGCCCTTACCTTATGGCAGTGCTTAAAGAGGATAACGCCTCATTCAGGGAATGGCTGTTCAGCGGGGTGCGCAGCCCGGACGACATCGCCGCGGAGGCGCTGAAGAAGGGCCAGTGCGGCTATGAGCTGCTCAAGCGCCACCTTAAGGAGGCGGAGCTTATCATATGCAACTACCATCACATCCTGGACGCGGACATCCAGGCCCGGCTGCTCTCCTGGATGGGCTGCACGCTGTCGGATGTCATCCTCATCTTTGACGAGGCCCATAACCTGGAGGCGCAGGCCAGGGTGCACTCGTCACTGACCCTTTCCGAGCACACCGTGGAGCGCTCCATCATGGAGGCTGCGGCCAGCCAGAGCGATTCAAAAGAAGACCTGGAATATTTTTTGACGCTTCTGCTTAATACCATCAGGGCCGCTTATAGCTCGAGGCTCGGGTTTGGGGAGGCTGAGCGCCTCACGCAGTCGTGGACGGACATCACGATACGTGACCCGCACGGTGGAGACGACCTTCTGATGCAAAAGCTTAAAAGCGACTTAAAGGAGCGGGGCATCGACCTGCTAGAGGTGCTGGGCGAGGCCATAAACGTTGGATTGGACATAGACGAGGCATACGAAAAGGAGTATAAGGATGGCAGGAGCGAGACGAGAAGGCGCTCCTCGCTTCTTGACGTCGGGAAGTTCATGCTCTTTTATGCCAGGAATTCTGATAATGTGGACTATTATCCGGTGCTAAACGTCCGCCGAAGCAGGGAGGGAGAGGTGTATGGCCGCATAGAGCTTTATAGCTGTATACCCACGGACGTGACCAGGCCGATAATGGATGGGGCATATTCTGTAATCCTCATGTCAGCCACCCTGAAGCCGTTCGACATGGTTCGGTCCACGCTAGGGATAGTGCGGGAGACGGTGGAGCTCAGCTTTGGCACAACTTTCCCCCCGGAGAGGCGCAGGACGCTTGCCGTTGACGTGCAGCCGCAGTTCGCAAAGGACCGGCATATGCCAGATACGGTAAAGACTCTCGTCGGGCTGCTCGAGGACATCATAAGCGGCTCCGAGGGCAATGTCCTCATCTTTTTCCCAAGCGCTGCGGAGGCGGAGCGCTATAGCAGGCTCATCAAGGTAGACGTGCCGGTGTTTTTGGATGAAGCCGGCGTCCCCGCCCAAAACGCGAAGAACGAGTTCTTTAAGCATGGGGATAAGGGCGGGAAGGCAGTGTTGCTCACCTATCTATGGGGCACTTTGACTGAAGGGGTGGACTACAAGTTTGATAGGTGCCGTACCGTGGCCATAGTCGGCGTCGGCTTCCCCTCGCTTAATGACCGCATGGAAGCGGTCCAGAACGCCTATGACGCGAAGTTTGGCCCGGGGAAAGGCTGGGAGTACGGCGTTTTATACCCCACTATACGCCGTATCCGGCAGGCCAACGGGCGCGTGGTCCGCTCCCCCGAAGACTATGGCATACGCATCCTTATCGACCACCGCTACACCCAGCAATCGGTCAAGGACATGAAGCGCTACTCAATCTACGCCCAGTTCCCTGAGGATGAGCGCAGCGAGTTCCATGACATAAAGCCGGAGAAGGTCAAGTATTCCATGATGAACTTCTTTATGGATATTAAAAGGATGGACGAGAAGCCTAAGGAGAAAAAAGCAAAGGCTTAATGGATAATGGCTAACATATTAATTGTGGCATACATATGGCGGAAATAGGTCTCATAAAGCGCTCGCTGGCAGAGCTTATAGGCACGTACGCTCTCGTGTTCCTGGGAACGGGGGCGGTGGTAACGGCAGCGTTGCTCGTACAGGGGCAGGCGCCCATCGCCGGCAATTCTTTTAATGTCGGCTTCGGTATGGCCGAATGGCTGGCGATAGGCCTGGCGTTCGGCGTCGCAATCGTGATCATGGCTTACACCATAGGGCACATATCGGGCACGCACATCAACCCCGCGGTAAGCATAGCGTTATGGGCTACCGGCCGGTTTCCGGCGAAGGACGCCATAGCCTATATAGTCGCACAGCTTATCGGGGCCTCGCTGGCGTCGCTGAGCGTGGCGGCGATATGGGGCATGCGTGCAGTCGATGTCGGCCTTGGCGCTACCACGATGGGGTTCGGCGTCACGTACTGGCAGGCCATCCTGAGCGAAGCCGTGGCCACTTTCTTCCTGATGCTGGCCGTGATGGGCACGGCCGTTGACAGGAGGGCGCCGGCAGGATGGGCGGGAGTGGCCATTGGCTCGACGGTTGCCATGTCAATCGTTGCGACGGGTAACGTAACCGGCGGCTCGCTGAACCCGGCCCGTACTTTCGGCCCATACCTGCTAGATTGGCTGATGGGCGGGGCGAACAACTGGTCGCAGCTCCCCATATACGTCATCGGCCCCGTGATTGGCGCGATGGTAGCTGCATTCCTGTACAGCTATATCGCTGGCCTGAAGGCTGAGAAGCCCGCTTCTGAGGCAACTGCGAAAAAGTGAGCATCTTCCTCAGTTAGGCATATATACACCCTCGTGTATCTATACTCCAGCCAATTCAGACTATCGTTTTAGGCTAGTGTGAAACGTCCCTTCCAGGACGGTGCCCGTGTGGGCACGGCTACGCCTCATTAGAGGCGAAACGCGGTCGTGGCCTTTATGGCCACCCTTAACACTACAGAGGAGATTTAAATGGCGAGAAAAGCAGCGAAGAAGGTCGACGCGTTCAGGGCTAAAAACTGGTACCAGGTATTCGCGCCGGCCGAGTTCAACCGGGTTAACATAGGCGAGACCCTCGCGGACGAGCCCGAGAAGATGATAGGCAGGGTTATGGAGTCCACGCTGGGCGACATAACCGGCGACTGGGCGAAGCAGAACACCAAGATGCTCTTCAGGATTGAAGAGGTCGGGGGGAATAGCGCGTACACGTCTTTCATCGGCCATGAGATGACTAAGGACTATATGAGGTCTCTGGTCAAGCGCCGTACCACGAAGATCGACGCGAACCTGGTCGTGACCACCAAGGACGGCTACAAGCTCCGTCTTAAGCCCCTGGTTTTCACTGTGAAGCGGGCGAGGACGTCTCAGATTGAGAGCATTCGGAAGGTCATGGTGGAGGTTGTAGAGAACCGCTCGAAGGAGCTTACCTTTAACGAGCTCGTCTCGGACGTGGTGAATGGCAAGATAGCGGCTGATATCTATAAGGCTACTAAGAATATTTACCCGTTGAGGAGGGTTGAGGTGGCTAAGTCTGAGGTCGTGTTTAGGCCTGCCGTTGCTGCCGCTGCCCCTTCCGCTGCGCCTGCGCCGAGTGAGCAGCCCGCCTCTTCTCCCCCTGCGCCGCCAGCGCCATCTCAGTAATGTAATTTGTGCCCCCTATTGTGGGGGTTCTTTCTTTTTCTTTTGTCTGGATTTTTAACAATGCAGCCGCATACTATTCCGAATAAAGTATATTACCCCATGCCTATAGTGAAAAGCCGGGTCGCACGGATAAAGCCAGGGGGGGAATCGACCCCTGCAAAAGGAACATGGAATCCCACCGTAAGGAAGCCATAGTTTTTATACGCTTTTTATGCGCGGGCGATAATTTTAATATATATGAATGGCACAATAATGTGAGCCGGGCCTGTGGTCTAGTTGGTTATGACGTCGCCTTCACACGGCGGAGATCAGGGGTTCGAATCCCTTCGGGCCCATCCCCTTTTGATTAACGGCGTTAAGTCATCATTTATATATACTTTAAAATCTACTATCTATGTTAAGGAACGCAGGCGGCGAGCGCGCTCGCCTGGGCGGATTTTATCTGGAGGGATGGCAGTGGACATACTGGACGAGTTGGGCCAAAAGGAGATTTCTGTCCAGGAATTACTGGATGAGATGAGATACGTGAAAGGCTATTCCAGCATCTTGAGCCCGCTGACCGATGAATACGTCAGGACTCATAATAGGACTTTTTTCTATGATGGCGATATCTTCGAGTACCAGGTGGGCACGAGCCGTGTGGTCAAGGCGGTGGTGGATGGAAGCTCTTTTGAGGTGAAGAAGGATGGAGTCGTGTATAAGGGCGATAAGGCCCGTGCCCTCTTTAAGGACGACTCTGATTTCAAGAAGTGGAAGAAGACCTGGGATGGCGACAAAAATATGCTGATAAGGGACGCTTGCGCCAGGCTCGAGATATACCAGTATAATCATGTATACGTTCTTAAGGAGCTTCAGTTGCCGAAGGAGTATAAGTTCTGTACCATTCAGGAGCTGATGGCTTTCCTGAGGTCCAGGGAGTTCGAGGCCGTACAGGCACGCTACCTGCCGCCGAAGGATGGGGCTAAAAAATAGGGGATTTCTTTCAGACCCCTCATGGGAAACTATTTTTAGCCTGACCTGCCTTGTTAGACTTCGATGGACGCGATCATACTAGTAGGCCTAATGGCCGGGGCGCTCACTACGAGTAGCTCTATACCCCAGGCCGTCAGGATATTACGGACAAAATCGGCGAGGGACGTTTCGGCCCTATTCTTCATGCTCATGTCGGCGGGCATGTGCCTCTGGCTTGTCTACGGCGTGGCCCGCGCTGACGTGGCCATCGTACTCTGGAACACGGTCAGCCTTGGCCTCTGTATCCTTATTTTGGCGTTGAAGCGTGCCTATGGCTGAACGATAGCGTTTTTATGATATGGTGGATAATGGATTATGCCTCTTTCCCTTAGCGGGCCGCTGAACTTTATGGCATTGCCGTCCTTTTCATGGTCACGATGTAAGAATGATACCTTAATCGCTTGATTTCGGGGCGGCTTTCGACCGCCAGCCATTTAATTAGGGGTGGCTATCGTATGCCCTCTGGTCTTTAAGGCCGCACAGGCTTTAGCGCCCGTGCAAAATGCCAGTATCAATAAAAATGTGGCCACATATAACCAGGGCTGCTCTATGCTCGCCATGCCGGCTGACATGAAGGCGATGTAGGCGACGCTGGCGAGCATTATCAATAAGTTTGGCCCGCCAAATATGCCTAAAGTGTGCTTCTTATCCGACATGGGGTATAAGAGCGGTATGCCCGGATAGGCGAGGTAGTCGGCTGATATATGCGTCAGGAGTGAATATGTACAGGCGTGCGTCCTTATCAGAGAAAAGGCTAAAAAGGATATCCAGGTCCGGCCTTCCTATGAGCGAGAGGAGGGTTGCGATGATGAGGTACATGCGTAAATGAGTCCACGCATGTAGTGTTTTATCATAAGGCATAAAAATATTGGGCTCAAGCCAGGAAAGCCTTAATATTGGCTTGCCATATTGCTTAGATGACATGCATCTTATCATTACCGAGAAGCACGACGCCGCCAGCAAGATAGCCAGCATACTGTTCCAGGATTGCGTGGCCAGCAGGGTGAACGGCGTACCAGTCTACAGGTCAAATAAGGCGGATGCAGCCGTGATAGGGCTTGCAGGCCACGTCGTGGAACTGGACTTTCCTCCAGAGTATGGCCGCTGGACGGCCCATCCTCCCTCCGCGCTCATCGCCGCGCCCGTCATTACCGTGCCCACTAAAAAGGATATCATAGGTGCCCTTGAGTCTCTGGCCCCTTCCGCCACGAGGGTGACCATCGCCACCGACTATGACCGCGAGGGAGAGCTGATAGGAGTGGAGGCTTACAATATAGTAAGGCGGCTATCTAAGGCGCCATTCGATAGGGTGCGCTATAGCTCGTTCGCCAGGCAGGAGATCCTGGGGGCGTTCTCGAAGCCCACATCGCTTGACTTTAGCCTCGCCGCCGCCGGGGAGTGCCGCCAGGAGATCGACCTGGTATGGGGCGCTGCTTTGACGAGGTTCGTGTCGCTGGCGGGCAACAGGGCGGGTAAGGACTTTCTCTCGGTAGGCCGGGTTCAGACTCCGCTATTGGCCATCATCGTGGACCGGGAAAAGGAGATACAGGCATTCGTGTCGAAGCCTTACTGGGAGCTAGCCGCTGTGCTGCTGAAGGGAGCCGAAGCCTTCATGGCCAGGCACAAGAAGGGGCGTTTTGATAATAAGGAGGAGGCCATGGCCATCTATAAAAAACTGGGGAAGGCGGCCACGGTGAAGAGCATCCTCCGGGAAAGTAAAAAAGAGCCCGCGCCCACACCTTTTAGCACGACAGAGCTTCTGAAGGCAGCCTCTGCTATTGGATTTAGCGCTGCGGGTGCCATGCAGGCTGCCGAGGAGCTTTACATCAATGGGCGGATATCGTACCCTCGTACCGATAATACTGTATACCCCCCTACGCTGGACCTGCGGCAGGCCGTAGGATTGTTCAAGGCAAGCCCCGAGTTTGCCCAAAGCGCTCTCGAATTGCTCGCCCAGAGAAGCCTCGTGCCAACGAAAGGTAAGGTCGAGAGCAAGGACCATCCGCCCATCTATCCGGTGGCCTGCGCTTCAAAGGCTCAGATGGACGAGCGCCACTGGAAGCTGTATGAGCTTGTCGTGAGGCGCTTCTTTGCAACGCTTTCGCCGCCATGCGAGTGGGATGTCGTGAGGGCCGAGGTGGATATAAGCGGGGAGCCATTCTCGGCAGACGGCAAACGCCTGTCCGCTCCAGGATGGAGGAAGCACTATCCATACGGCATGCCGAAGGAAGAGGTCCTGCCCCCATTGAGCGTGGGGGACGTGCTGGCCGTCAAGAAAATCAACCTTTTAGAGAAGAAGACCGAGCCGCCAAAACGGTACGGCCAGGGCAGGCTTATCGAGCTCATGGAAAAGCTGGGGCTGGGCACCAAGGCCACCAGGCATGAAGCCCTTAGCAAGCTATATAGCCGGGGCTACATCGAGGGTAACCCGCCTAAGCCAACGCAAACGGGAATAACGCTCATCGACGCCCTAAGGGCACACGCAAACGCCATCACCACCCCTGATATGACGGGAAAGCTGGAGAAGGACATGGACGCCATCGCCGAGAGCCGTCTGAAAAAGGATGACGTGGTACTGGAATCCAGGAAGATGCTCCGCGCCATATTTGACCAGCTTGAGCCTCGCCGCGCCGACATCGGCAAAGCTCTCAGGGCGGGCGCTGCCCTGGATAGCGATATCGGCCCATGCCCCATCTGTGGCAGCCCTCTCGTCATAAGGGAGACAAAGGCCGACAGGCGAAAGTTCATAGCCTGTAGCGGGTTCCCGGAGTGCCGTAATACATATAACATACCGCCCGGCACCCTGAAGTTCGAAAAAAAGATATGCGAAAAGCACAGGCTCCACCTGCTCAAGGTTACGCCACCCTCATCCAGGGATAAGGACGGCAAAACGATAAAGGGCAAAGCCTATGAATATGGGTGTCCGGCATGCAAAAAGGAAGCGTTTTACGCGCAGCCGACCCAAAAATAAGCATAATGCTGTAAAGGGCGTCAGCTCACGGGCGCCGGAAATACTATTACAATCACTGGCAACGGCCCTTACAACCTTGAAGCCCCTCAGGAATATGCCAGATTACCCAGTAAGCTCAACGTTAAAACGGCACATTTATGCTACCTCAGCCCTATGTGGTATGCAGGAGGCTTAAAACGTGAGAGACTGGGACGTCTGGCAAAGGCACAAGGATTATAACTCCGTCATAGCGCTGGCATGCGAGCTGCCGAAGGACATAATAGAAAAGCTTGAGGAGGCGGGCTTCATCGTGGACGATGGCAGCAGGAAGCCCGTCAAGGCCGACCAGCTATTCCTCGTACACGTCAGGGATCTGGACAAGAAGCATTACTGGAAAAAGTATGACGAGTTCAAGGCTAAGTACAATGAGGAGCCCAGGCCCGTCCACCTCGAGGAGATGCCGGAGCTCATAATCAGATTTTTGGGGAATGTCACCCCCGACCAATGCAATGCCATTACTAAGTTTACCCTTGACCTTTTAGTGAAATGATTAAAGGCTTTATGCCCTTTTCTTTTTAGCGTTGCGGCGCAAAAACTGTATTATATTTGGATTTTATGGCGTTAATATTTAAAAATATGGCACTTGTACTCATAGTTGAGGGTTTAGCCGAATACCGTTGAGGTGGGCAGTAGTGGGCGCGTTTAGGGCCATGTATATATTAACAGTAGCATGTCTGGCCATAGGCTTTCTGGCGCCGGGCTCCTCTGCGAGGCTTGAAGGACGGTGGGCGCTACAGGCGGGCGACGCCATCACTGGCGAGGATTTTAGCGTACAGCATCCCGTGGCAGAGATCTATCATCAGCAATCATCGAGCTTGAGTGGCCTGGAGCATTATGATGCGTCTTTCTCAAGCGGCATTCCCTTCGGGCCTGTGAGCATCGCCCTCCCCTCCATACAAGAGGAGAATGCGCTCTCCCTTAATTCATCCAGCTCGGGCTTCTTCGCCGCAAACTGGGCTTACATCTCGGACGTGGCCGCGGGCAACGCCGGCGCCGAGCCGCTTGGCATACGCCTCGCGTCCGGCCATCCGCTCAAGTCCAACAGGATGCTAGGCTCGGAGTTCATATGGCCTTACATGATGCCCATCGCAAAGGCGTCCACAGGTAGCTTAATGCTGGACGTGAATAGCCTCGCCAGCCCTGGTATCCTGACAGGCTCTAGCAGCATGCCCGAGTATGGCAGCCTCAGCGCCAGCCTGAATAACGCGGGGAAGCTGAGGCCAGGGTGGGGCGAAAGGAGGCCCAGGGTCAGTCCAGGGGCCACAAAGGAGGAGATCAAGAACATGACAACGCTACAGCGCGTCTATAGGAACGCCTTCATCGGGAGCACCATGCACAAGGCGTACGAAGGCCCTACCCAGTACCCCGAGTGGATCGACCCATACGATAATGGTAAAGGGGTCTTTAACCAGATTGACATGAATAAGATCTTGCAGAATGCCTTGAAGAAGACCAGGCCTGGGGAGCGTATAGCCCCCGTATTTTGGGACCTGTGAGAGCATATGGCGATAAGGCTGTCGAGAGGAAGGGCATTGAAAATAGCCGCCTTAGCTTTGCTTATCCCGATAGCTGCGCTCGCTATCCTGTCAACAGAGGCTTTCGCCAGGACTGAGGCCCGCTACCTGATGAGGGTAGGGGACGATGCCATTTTTGGCAACGACCTCTATAATTCCAGGAGCATACAGACCCTGTTCCACCAGCAAACGCTGGATACAAGCGATGTGGAGTCTTATGACGCATCCTTCTCGGGCGCGCTGCCGTTCGGCCAGGTCAGCCTGGCATTGCCCTCGATAAGCGAAGAGAGCAGCCAGGAAATGTCGGCGTCGAGCGTCGGGTTCTTCCAGGCAAACTATAACTACCGGCCCGAGACCGTCCTGGGTAATGTGCCCCTGTCTCCGGATTACCCGGAGGCTGTGCAGCAGGCGATACGGCCGGCCTCAATGCTCGGATGGTCGCAGCTCTATCCCGAGCAGTACGGGGCTATCGCAATCCGTAATAAGCTAAAGGAGATGAATAAGTCAACGCCTAAAGCGTCCACGGCAGGCGCCAATGCTAAGGCCGCATACTCCATGGATTTATTCAAGCCAAAAAACGCGAGCAGCGGCCCACAGGATGAGCCGGTCATATATCCATGGTACTTCGATATGATAGATAAGACGCAGACGGTGTTCCCGAACCCTGGCTACGGCTCATGCTCGACAAACGGGGCGGGTAGCGTTGGAGCGGCCCGCATGACGACGAATAATAAGGCTGCAGGCAATCAGTCGAAAAGCGCTAGCAATAGCTTGAAACCTATAAATACAACCTCGTCAGGCCTGACATATGCAGATTTTAGCTTCGACGCGACCACGGAGCAGATAAACAACATGTCCATAGTTGAGCGGATGTGGCGTAACTCCCACAGGGGAGGCATGATGGGAAAAGCCTATGCCGGCGACACGTCTGCCCCACTCTGGATAGACCCATATGAGAGGCCATACGTCATGCCAAGGATTGACGAGCATTATTATTGCATGCAGAGCGCCCTTAACATGACTCAGCCTGGAACTCAGATAATGCCAAGGTTCTGGACGTTGATGTTTTAAAAAAGTCACTTCTCGCCGCGAAGAGTCTTGCCCCTCTCGATCAGCTCTTTGACCTTCTGGCCACCCCTGTGGCCGATGTCCTCATAAAAGCTGCCCCCGTATCGTTCCTTGGTCGTCTCTCCGCCGATCTTGCCGCCCTTGCGGCCTATCTCCTCGTAGAATTCTTCGCCGTATCTCTCTTTCGTCTTTTCACCGCCCTTATGGCCCGCTTCTCTGACCGTCATCGCGCCTTTCTCTCTTTCCGCCATTTCCACACCTCAAACCAATGCTCTTTTATCGATTTTATTGATACACAATGATATTATGAGCGCAGGAAATTGAAATTTACTAACGGATTACGCAAGATTGCGCTTGTAAAAAAGAGTAATCACATTTTTAGCTCGATGAGGTCTGGAGAGAAACCATAGCTTACTAGGAGCTTCTTTACCTCTTCCCTGTGGTCGCCCTGGAGCTCGATGCGGCCGTCCTTGATGGTGCCTCCGCAGGCGAACTTTGTCTTCAGCTTCTGGGAAAGCTCTTTAATATTGACGTTTTTTGTATCGATGCCCTCGATAATGGTCGTAATCTTCTTAAAACGCCTCGTATTCGTATACACGCGTATCTTCTGCGTCTCCTTTGCCAGGTCCTCGCAAATACAAAGATCTTTTGGCAATCCACACTTGTTGCAAACTTCCATATTTTGTTCTCTACATTAATCATTTATAAACTGGTATAAATATTTTAGGTATGTGTGCGCATACAATTTTATAAAAACCTGTAGCCACATTTTCTGGATATCTCGTCGCCATAGTCCTCTTCTGGGTATCGCCTGCAGATATCCGGCTTATTTTCATGGATGGCGCAGGAGTAGGTGCCATCCTTGTTATCCACTAGATGCTTGCAGGGGTTGCTGATCTGTAGCTCGACATCCCTGCCCTTGAAATCCTTGACGTGGGCCTTAACCCCTACGTGGGCTTCCAGCCACCTCATATACTCCGTAAACTCGTAGTCTGTGACGCCGCCGACGTGCAGGTCTATGCAGAAATCCCTGCAGCAGTTGCCGCATCGCTTGCAGCTTCCGGTTCGCTTCCCGCTCATTCCCGCTTCCTCTTATCTTCCCTTGAGTATACCTTCCTTATCAGGTTGAGCCATCGCCGCCCATCCTCCAGCTTCGCCTTATTTGCCTCTTCCTTGACGGATGGCTTTGGCAATGGGGCGGCGTAGAGCGTGTCCAGCGCCCTGTCGAGCCCCAGGGCGGCCTCGAATAGCTCTTTCGCTTCAGCCTTCGTAAGCTCTTCCCTCGATATGCGCGTCACTATTTCTCTCCGCCTTTTTCTCACCAGCGCTATGACGCGGTCGACTTCCGTCACCTCTGAGGGCGTCAGCCTTCCCCTTTTTTTCGACACCTCAAAGGTGAATGCCCTGAGCTTTATGCGCTCGCCATCAACCTCCACCTCTGCGGGTATGGTGGCGCCTGCGAACGCAAACTCCTTGTCCAGCTTTATGAGCATGTTTTCGCGCTCGACCTTTGATATCATTTCTTCGTCGCTCACCAGTGATACCATCTCAATACGGCTCCTCATAGCCTTCATCCGCCAGAGACGACACGGAGGACTTCTATTCGTGAGCCTTCGATGGCCGAGTCAAACGCCACGGGGGTGCCATCCCTAAAGACTACAACGGTTTCGGGGTTCACCTTTAAAAATGAGAGGAGGTCAAAGTAAGTGGAGCCGTCCGGCAGCTCTACCTCCCTATCACTTACCCCACCCGTAAAAACCTTGACGCTAACCTTCAAGCTTCACACCTCTTCTTTCAAGGAGGTCTCCTCCTCGAATTCCTCGCTAAGCCCTTCCACGTTGGCCAGGCCGGCCACGTTCTTGTCGAGGAGCTTTCGCTCTTTCTCGAGCTCCTTCTTGGCGCCTTTTCGCTCGATGTTCCGCTTTCTGAACTTGTTAGGCATCAATATCACTATCATAATATTGTCCGACACAAGGTATAAATACTCGCGGCATATAAATTGGGAGCGCGTCTGGCACGCTGCGCTAAAGCGTGGCCAATTTTTAATGCCGAGGTACTCTAACGGTAAGGGACTGGTCTCGAAAACCAGCGGCCGCAAGGCCTTAGGAGTTCAAGTCTCCTCCTCGGCGCCTCCTTTATAAAGTCCCGCCCTTAGCTTAAATTGCCTATTTTAACATAGATTACGTTATTTTAATCATGAACCCATCCGATAGCTTACATCGTTTTTACTCCGGGTTCGTAGACAAGTACGATTTATTCGCATCATGGGAAGAGCGCAAGAGAAGGGAGGGACGGTTTTTCAGGCAGATACTACAATCGAACGGCGTTGAGAGTGTGATAGACTGTTTCTGCGGAACTGGATTCCACGTGGCAATGCTCTCAGAGATGGGCTACCATGTTGACGGCATAGACATATCGCCACACATGATCAGGAAGGCGAAGGAGAATCTAAAGGATATGGGGCTAGATGATAGGGTTCGAGTGGGAGACGTCAAGGAGCTAGTAGCTGGCGAAAAATATGATTGCGCCCTCTCCATGGGCAACTCGCTACCGCACGAGTTCGGCGATGAGAACGTTTTAAAGGCATTAGAAGGCATGTACGGCGCACTAAAATATGGCGGAATCGTCATCATTCACATGGAGAACTTCGACAGGCTCTACGAGGACAAAGAACGGTTTATACCTTCGGTATACAGGCGCACCGGGGACGGCACGGAGGCGTTCATCTTCGCAATCGATTACTATGAGGACAGGGTGGTCTTCAACATTCTCTCACTAATAGAGAGAGGCGGCAAGCCCGGCTTCGAGGTGGACGTGGTCGAATACAACCCCATCAACGTCGAAAGCCTCAAAAGACTATTAAAAGAGGCCGGGTTCTCAGGCCTGGCATTATACGAGGATTTCATGATGAGGCCCCTGGGCAGGGACGGCACTTACGACCTCATAGTGGTAGCCAGAAAGCGTCAAGTAAGCGATAAAAGAAAACAATTATATTTTCTGGAGGATGCTAAAGGATAGGTATCATGAAGAGCTCTCTAAAGGACATTGAATCGATCATATTCTCATGGATAAGGGGTGAGCTATTGGAGGCGCTCAAGAATGCGGAGGAAGCGAAGCGATTCTTGAAAAACGTGCCGAAAGGCCTGGCCAGGAAGCAGGCTGGAAGCGCTTTGTGAATACGTGGTGGCCAGGAATAGATAGACTATGTGTGGCATAGCCGGGTTTGTGGGCGTTAACGCGCGCCTCAAGACTTGTGAGATGGTTCGGTCGCTGCGGCACAGGGGGCCTGACGGCGAAGGAGTGTGGTGTCATGGCAGCGTGTGCATAGGCCACACCCATCTCAAGGTAACAGGAGACGTTGGGCAGCCCGTCATATCAAATAACCATGCCGTCTCATATAATGGCGAGATCTACAATTTCGGCGAGTTCTTGCCGGGCGCCTCTGACACGCCTGCTCTTTTAAATGTCATTTTAAAGGATGGCGTGGGCAGCTTCTTGAAGGCTGCTCCAGCAATTGATGGCGAGTACTCGTTCGCATACTATGATGGCTCTAGCTTATTGCTGGCGAGGGACCCAGTTGGCATCAAGCCATTATATTATGGAGTGAGCGATGATGGCTTCGGCTTCGCCTCCGAGAGGAAGGCTCTCCTTAAGGTGGGGGTCACCGACGTTAAGGCGCTAACGCCGGGCCATGTATACTATAATGGCGTGGAGCGTTATGCGATTGGGCTGCCATCGCGTGATGTAGTCATTAAAGATGAAAAGGAGGCAGTGGAGGCGCTTGACGGGGCCCTGGCAATGGCGGTGAGGCTCAGGCGCCATGAAAACGCGGCCGTCGCCTTCTCGGGCGGCGTAGACTGCTCCATCATAGGCGCGATGTCCGGGCTCCCGCTATGCACGGTCGGCATGAAGGGGTCATATGATATCAAAGCGGCGAGGAAGGCCGCCTCATTGATGGGCGCCGAAAGGAGGCACGTCGTGTACGAGTTCGACGAAAAAGACGTGGAGGAGGCGCTGCCAGGGGTCGTCTATGCGGTCGAGAGCGCCGATCCCATGAAAGTCTCCATCGCCCTACCCCTGTACATTCTGGCCAGGGAGGCCCGGCGTGACGGCTACAGGGTACTGCTCTCAGGCCAGGGGGCGGACGAGCTTTTCGGAGGCTACGCCCGCCATGAGGCCGCCGCCAGGGAGGGCGGGCTGGGCGAAGCCCTCCAGCGCGACCTGGAGCACATAGCGGAGGTGAACCTGGAAAGGGACGACGCCGCGACAATGGCTCACGGCGTGGAGCTAAGGGTGCCCTACCTCGACCTAAAAGTAATAAGCCTAGCCCAGAGAATCGACCCATCACTCAAAGTATATTTTGACGGCAAGGATTATATACGCAAATATGTTCTTAGAAAAATGTCCGAGAAGTACCTACCTCGAGAGATATCATACGCGCCAAAGAAAGCCATACAGTACGGCACAAGCGCTCAAAAAGCGCTCGAACGGCTGGCGCGCAAAAGAAACTCTAAGATAAGCGAACATCTAAAATCACTATACGAGGAGCATTTTAAATGGCCATTAGCGTGAAAGACGTCAAGCACATAGCAAGCCTCGCCTGCATAGACCTCGATGAGGCCCAGGAGGAGCGCTTCGCAAGGCAGTTCAACTCGATACTGGAATACTTCAAAGAGCTCGATGGCCTGAATACCGAGGGCGTCGAGCCGACGTACCACGTCATTGGCCTGAATAACGTTTTCAGGGAAGACGTCGTAGAGCCATCGTTGCCGCAGGAAGAGGCGCTGCGGAACGCGCCGAAGAAGGAGAAGGGTTATTTCAAGGGGCCCAGGATAGTGTGAGCCATGCCCGGGCAATACGAGGAGTCGCTTCATAAGACGTTCGACCGGATCAAGCGAAGCAGGCTGAACGCCTATATCACGCTTAACGTGGAGGACGCTATAAAGACTGCGAAGGCCGTGGATGAGGGCAGAGTTACGGGCAGGCTGGCCGGCGTGCCCGTCGCCGTAAAGGACTGCATCACGACGAAGGGATTATTGACCACCTGTGGCTCGAAGATACTGTCGGGCTACGTTCCGCCCTTTGACGCAGAGGTGGTGGCCCGCCTCAAGAGGGAGGGTGCTGTCATAGTGGGCAAGACCAACATGGACGAGTTCGCCATGGGCACCTCCACCGAGTCGAGCTATTATGGGCCTACCAGGAACCCGTGGGACCTGTCGAGGGTGCCCGGAGGCTCGTCTGGCGGCAGCGGCGCGGCCGTGGCAGGCCTCGAGTGCAGGATGGCCCTCGGCACCGACACAGGAGGCTCGGTGAGATGCCCAGCCTCGTTCTGTGGCATCGTGGGGATAAAGCCCACGTACGGGCTGGTATCCAGGTATGGCGTGGTCGCCTATGCGAACTCTCTCGAGCAGGTGGGGCCGATGGCGAGGAATGTGAGCGACGCGGCGCTGCTCCTGGACGTCATAGCCGGCCATGACCCGAAGGACTCCACCTCGGTCGACACCGCCGATAAAGTAAGCTACGTTAATTATCTTATCGATGACGTGAAGGGCCTTAAGATAGGAGTCCCTAAAGAGTACTTCGGCGAGGGCACGGATAAGAGGGTCGAGAACGCCGTATGGAGCGCGATAATGAGGCTAAACAAGCTCGGCGCCGACTACAGGGAGGTCTCGCTGCCCCACACAAAGTATGCGCTCGCAGCATACTACATAATAGCGATGTGCGAGGCGTCCTCCAACCTGGCGCGTTTTGACGGCCTCCGCTACGGCCTGCGCACCGGAAAGGATGAGAACTGGCACACCACATTCTCGCGTATCAGGGCGGAGGGCTTCGGGGAGGAGGTCAAGCGCCGCATCATGCTGGGCACTTATGCGCTATCGGAGGGCTACTACGGCAAGTACTACCTTAAAGCGCTAAAGGTCCGCACGCTCATCAAGCAGGACTTCGATAAGGCTTTCAAGGATGTCGACATCCTTGCGGCGCCTACCATGCCGTTCCCCGCCTTCAGGATAGGCGAGCACGTGGACGACCCATTATCGATGTACATGGCGGACGTGAACACGGTGCCGGTAAACCTGGCCGGGGTCCCGTCCATATCGGTGCCGTGCGGCTTCGCGGGCAATCTCCCCATTGGCATCCAGTTCATAGGGGGCCTGTTCGATGAGCCTAAGCTGATAAGGACGGCCTACACGTTCGAGCTTAACACCGATTTCCAGAAGCTGCCGGAGGGGTTTTAGATGTCAGATGTCATCATAGGCCTGGAGGTCCACTGCCAGCTTAACAAGCTTAACAGTAAATTGTTCTGCGGCTGCTCCACCAGGCAGCAGGGGTTGGAGCCAAACGTCATGACCTGCCCGGTGTGCCTGGGCTTGCCCGGAGCGCTGCCAGTTATAAACAAAAAGGCCGTGGAATATGCCATCATGGTGGGCCTGGCGCTTAACTGTAAGATTGCGGAGCACACGCAGTTCTATAGGAAGAACTACTATTACCCGGACCTGCCAAGAGGGTTTCAGATAACCCAGTATGATTATCCTATAGCTTTTGATGGCGTATTGACGGTGGACACGGACGGCGAGGAGCGGCCAATAAGGATCCGGAGGGTTCACATGGAAGAGGACCCGGGCAGGCTGGTCCACCAGGGGTCCATCGAGACCAGCAAGTTCGTGCTGGTGGACTATAACAGGAGCGGCATGCCGCTCCTGGAGGTCGTGACGGAGCCCGACCTGCGCTCGCCGAAAGAGGCGCGACGCTTTATAAACAAGCTCCGCAACATCCTGGAGTACCTGGACGTGTTCGACGGCTCCCTGGAGGGGGCGTTGAGGGTGGACGCGAACGTATCCTTAAAGGGGGGCGCGAGAGTGGAGATAAAGAACATATCATCCTATAAAGGCGTGGAGCGTGCCCTTTTGTTCGAGATATCGAGGCAGCAGAACATGAGGCGGCGTGGCATCCGGGTAGTACAGGAGACGAGGCACTACGATGACGAGCGCAATTGTACTATCACGTTGAGGACTAAGGAGCAGGCTGAAGAGTACCGGTATTACCCGGAGCCTGACCTGGTCCCACTGGCGGTGAAAAGCTGGGAATCCGAGCTAAAGGGTAGGCTGCCGGAGCTTCCGGACGCGAAGCGGGAGCGCTTCAAGAGGCAGTATGGCATCTCCGATAGCCATGCGAAAGTGCTTACTGCGGAGATACGGGTTGCGAACTACTACGAGCGGGTGGCCGAAAGATGCGACCCGAGGATGGCCGCGACGTGGGTGGCCGACTACCTCAAGGGCGAGCTGAACTATAGGGACCGGGATATTAGGGACGCCTTCCCGCCGGAGAAGATGGTGTACATACTGGAGCAGCTTAGCAATGGCACCATCACAGACAAGGGGGCGGTCGAGGTCATCAGGGCATTGCTGGATGAAGGAGGCGACCCGAAAGATATTATACTTGCGAGGAACCTTGCTAAGGTCGAGACAGACATAACCAGGGCCGCCGTGGCGGAAGTCCTTAAAGAAAACCAGGCCGCCATAATGGACTACAAGGCTGGCAAGGCCCAGGCTTTCAATTACCTGGTAGGCATGGTAATGAAGAAGACCGGAGGGCGGGCGGACCCGGCCGAGGTAAACCTGTTGTTGAGGGAGTCGCTCGAATGCACCTGATAGTGACGGAGAAGAACATCACAGCCCGTAAGATAGCCCAGATTTTGCTTAAAAAAGTAAAGGAGAAGAAGGTTGACGGCGTGAGCGTCTACGAGGACGGCGACACGGCTGTGATAGGCCTGTCGGGCCACATCGTTAATATTGATTTTCCCGCCGAGTATAATAACTGGCAGAACGTTTCCCCGCGGGAGCTGATTTGGGCGAAGGCGGAGACGCGGTACACGCAGAAGAAGATAGTCTCGGCCCTCAAGAAGCTTGCTAAAGAGGCGTCGAGGGTCACCATAGCGACCGACTTCGACCGGGAGGGAGAGCTGATAGGCGTTGAGGCGTATAATATAATTAAGGATGCTAATCCTTCCGTGATATTTGATAGGGCACGCTATAGTGCCATCACTAAGCCTGAGATAGAGCACGCCTTTGCAAATACCGTGCCCCTAGATTTTAATTTAGCGGCGGCTGGCGAGGCCAGGCAGAAGATAGACCTGGTCTGGGGCGCCGCCCTGACGAGGTTTATATCGTTAACCTGCGGCCGCCTGGGCAACAGCTTCTTATCGGTGGGCAGGGTGCAGACGCCGCTTTTGGCGCTTATCGTGGACCGCGAGAAGGACATAAAGTCCTTCGTCCCGACGCCTTACTGGGAGCTTTACGCGACGTTCTCGGATGGCGAGGAGTTTACTGCGGGGCACGCGGGTAACCGCTTCGCCGAGAAGGCAAAAGCTGAAGCGATCCTCGCCCGGCTTGGCAGGATAGGCAAGGTTGTCGAGTTCAAGAAAGAGCCGAGGCCTGAGTATCCTCCGATACCGTTCTCGACCACAGAGTTCATCAGGGCGGCGGCGGGCATAGGCTTCAGCGCGGCCAACGCCATGCGTATCGCGGAAAACCTGTACGTTAACGGCTGGATATCGTATCCGCGTACGGATAACACGGTGTACCCGTCGAGCCTGAACTTGAAGGAGGCCGTGAGCCAGTTTATAGGCGGGGAGTTCGACAAGTACGCCCAAAAGCTGCTAGAGCAGGGAGAGTTCAAGCCGAGCAGGGGCAAAAAGGAGACCACCGACCACCCGCCAATATACCCGGTGGCGAACGCCAGCAAGTCAGACCTGAAAGCAGACGAGTGGCGGATATACGAACTGGTAGTGAGCCGGTTCTTTGCGACATTGGCACCGCCCGCTGAGTGGGAGGTCAGGAGCGCCTGCATAGACGTTGACGGGGAAAAGTTCAAGGCGGGCGGCTCCCTGCTTGTAGCTCCAGGCTGGAGGCTGTACTACCCTTATGGCATGCCGAAAGAGGAGATGCTGCCAGAGCTAAAAGTCGGCGAGGAGCTAAAGGTCAAAGATGTCAGGATCGACGAAAAGCTCACTAAGCCGCCGGTCCGCTATGGCCAGGGTAAGCTGGTGAAGATGATGGAGGACCTGGGCCTGGGGACCAAGTCAACGAGGCATGAGGCCATCCAGAAGCTGTACGCGAGGAACTACGTCCACGGCAACCCCCCGGTTCCCACGAATACCGCATTCGCAGTGGTGGGGGCGCTGGAAAAATACGCCGATCCTATAACTAAGCCCGACATGACCAGCCGCCTGGAGGCGGACATGGACGACATCGCGGAGGGCAAGATAAAGGAGGAAGACGTGGTAAAGGAGTCTCAGGGGATGCTGGAGGCAATCTTCGATAAGCTGGACAAGAACCAGAACGAGATTCGCAGCGTTCTATATGATGGCCTGCGTGAGGATAAGCTTATTGGCAAGTGCCCGAATTGCGGAAAGGACCTTCTAGTGAGGAAGAGCAAGAAGGGAGGACGGTTCATAGGCTGCGATGGATACCCTGATTGCAGCTTTATTTTGCCGCTCCCCAGGGCCGGGACGGTAGTCGTGACCGATAAGGCGTGCGATAAGCACGGTCTCGCCAGGATTAGGATAGTAAACGGGGGCTCGAAGCCCTGGGACCTCGGCTGCCCACAGTGTAACTATGAAGAATGGCAGAAGAAGAATGCAGAAGACAAGGTTACCCCGATAAATAAGGCATCAGAGCCGGCCAGGAAGCCGGCACGTAAGGCTAAAGCGGCAAGTGGTAAGGCCGGAAAACATGAGGGCGCTCCAGTGATAAAAAACTAGAAAAGGCAAAGTTTATTTCTTAACACGGCAATTGAGTATTCACCGGAGCATTAGCTATAGCCGGATTAAGGTTGCGAGCATGGAGATGAAAGAGAAGGTCGCCGAGGTCAGGCAGTGCCCTAGGCACGGATACTTCAGAGGGACGCAATGCAAGTGCGGAAATACAGGCAGGTTTGTACTATCGGGCTTCAAGGCCGAAAAGCTTGGCCGTATAATATCTGGAGCGTTAAGGCACTTTCCTGGCGAGTTAGGTCTAAGCCTTGACGAGCATGGATGGGCCGACGTAAAAGACCTGGAAAAGGCGATAGTGGCGAAATACCCCTGGGTAAGAGGCTATCATATAGAAGCCATGCTCGATACGGATGAGAAAGGAAGGTATGAGAGGAAGGGCGATAAGGTCAGGGCAAGGTATGGGCACTCGATTGAGGTAGACCTCGACTACCCGGAGGCAAATTTTGACACCCTATATTATGGAACGAGCGAGGAGGAGGCAGACCGCCTGCTCGAGATAGGCTTAAAGCCGGTAAACCAGCGCTATGTGCACCTGAGCAAGTCAATAGA